>JBKDDA010000050.1:0-8045 GCA_046313055.1 Synechococcaceae cyanobacterium
CTTCAGCTGCGCGTGTCACCCTCCGCTTCGCAACTGTCTCGCAACAGCTGCTTCCGCTTCCCGGTAACTCCCTGAACCTAGCTCACACACCCCTCTCGGAGTCGCTCCCTGGTTCCGCGCTCGTTGCCTTCCGGCAACTCCTCGAACTTACATCACTGGCTGCCCAGGAAGGGTGGACCCGATCCCGAAGCCATGAAGCCCGGGTTGTGACCACCATCCCCGCAGAAGCCAGGCTTCAGCCGAGGTGTGACAAAGCCCGCAGTGCAAGCTTCGCCACAGCCAAAAACAGTAGCACACTGTCAACAGCCGACTCAACGGCACACCTGATGCCGGTCGCAACCAGCGTTCCTAGCTTGCAGACAGCGGTTCAGGTTCACGGTGGCCAAGCAGTTCAGCCAGGAACGGCTGCGGGTTCGGCCAAGCTCCCGTGAGGAGGGGGTGGTGCTCAGGGCCCAGGAGCACTTTGAACGCACCCTTGTGCAGGCGGCTGGCCAGCTGGTGGGTTCCGTGGCAGCCCTGGAACATCCCCGCAGCAGCGATGCCGCCAACTACGGAGAGGTGTTTCTGCGGGACAACGTGCCGGTGATGGTCTACCTGCTGCTCCAGAAGCGGTACGAGGTGGTCCGCCATTTTCTGACGGTCTGCCTCGACCTGCAGAGCAGCACCTATCAGACCCGCGGCGTGTTCCCGACCAGCTTCGTGGAACAGAACGGACTGCTGATCGCGGACTATGGCCAGCGCTCGATCGGACGCATCACCTCGGTGGATGCCAGCCTCTGGTGGCCGGTTCTGTGCTGGATGTACGTGCGGCGCAGTGGTGATCAGGCCTTCGGCGCCAGTCAGAAAGTGCAGCGGGGTGTGCAGCTGCTTCTGGATCTGGTGCTGCATCCCACCTTCGAGGGCACTCCGGTGCTGTTCGTGCCCGACTGCGCCTTCATGATCGACCGGCCGATGGACGTGTGGGGCGCCCCACTGGAAGTGGAGGTGCTGCTCTACGGCTGCCTGCGCAGCTGTTGTCAGCTGATGGAGCTGGCCCGCCGCGACAACATGAGTCGTCTGCTGGACCAGCGGCTGGTGCTCACCCGTCAGTGGCTGCACGACCTGCGCTCCTTTCTGCTGAAGCACTACTGGGTGACCAGCAAAACCATGCAGGTGCTGCGCCGCCGCCCCACGGAGCAGTACGGGGAGCACCAGCATGAAAACGAGTTCAATGTGCAGCCCCAGGTGATCCCTCCCTGGCTGCAGGACTGGCTGGAAAACAGGGGGGGCTACCTGATCGGCAACATGCGCACCGGCCGGCCCGACTTCCGGTTCTACAGCCTGGGCAACGCGCTGGCCTGCCTCTTCGGCCTGCTCACCGCGCCCCAGCAACGGGCCCTCTTCCGACTGGTGCTCCACAACCGCCAGCATCTGATGGCCCAGATGCCGATGCGGATCTGCCATCCACCGCTGGACCGGGAGGAGTGGGCGAACAAGACCGGTTCGGACCCCAAGAACTGGCCCTGGAGCTACCACAACGGGGGGCACTGGCCAAGCCTGTTGTGGTACCTGGGGGCGGCCGTGCTGCTCCATGAACAGCGGCATCCCGAGGCTGACGTGCTGCTGATGAGCCAGACCCGCACCATGGTGGAGGAGTGCTACTGGAGCCAGCTGAACCAGCTGCCCCGGCAGCAGTGGGCCGAATATTTCGACGGACCGACCGGCACCTGGGTGGGCCAGCAGGCCCGCACTTATCAGACCTGGACGATCGTGGGGTTCCTTCTCCTGCACCATCTGCTGCGGATCAACCAGGGCGATGTCGCCATGCTCGATCTGGAAGCATGAAAAAGCCGCGGCCTGGAGACCGCGGCTGATTGAGGGCTGGAGCTGTGGAACCCGGAATCAGGAGACGATCAGAACAGACCCAGGGTGAGGGACTTGTCGATGGGCAGGGCAGCACCGATCCCCAGGTAGATCGTGAAGACCGTGCCAAACAGAAACACACCCATGGCCACAGGGCGACGGAAGGGGTTCTGAAACTTGTTGAAGCTCTCGATGAAGGGAACCAACATCAGACCCAGGGGCACCATGGTCTGGAGAGCGATGCCCAGCAATTTGTTGGGCACAACTCTCAGGATCTGGAACACGGGATACAGGTACCACTCAGGCAGGATTTCCAGGGGAGTCGCGAAGGGATCAGCCTTGTCACCGAGCATGGCCGGATCAAGAACCGCCAGACCGACGACGCAGGCGATGGTGCCCAGGATGACGACCGGGAAGATGTAAAGAAGATCGTTGGGCCAGGCGGGCTCGCCGTAGTAGTTGTGGCCCATTCCCTTGGCAAGCTTGGCCCGCAGGCGGGGATCGGTGAGATCGGGCTTCTTGAGGATGTGCATGGCTGAGGAGCGGAGATGTTGGAAAAATTCAGTCGTCCAGGTGTTCGATCACAACGGACCGGAAATGCCTTGCTTGCGGATCATCAGGAAGTGCATGAGCATGAACACCGCGAGGAGCCAGGGCATCACGAAGGTGTGCAAGCTGTAGAAACGAGTGAGCGTGGCCTGGCCAACACTTTCACCGCCCCGGAGCAGTTCAACCATGAAGTTGCCGACCACGGGGACGGCAGCAGGCACGCCGGAGACAATCTTGACGGCCCAGTAACCAACCTGGTCCCAGGGGAGGGAATAGCCGGTGACCCCGAAGGAGACCGTGATCACTGCCATGGTGACGCCCGTGATCCAGGTGAGCTCGCGGGGGCGCTTGAACCCACCCGTGAGGTACACACGGAAGACGTGGAGGATGAGCATCAGCACCATCATGGAAGCGCTCCAGCGATGGACGGAGCGGATCAGCCAACCAAAACTGACATCGGTCATCAGGTACTGCACCGAGGCATAGGCCTCAGCCACCGTGGGCTTGTAATAGAACGTCATCGCGAAGCCGGTGGCGAACTGAATCAGAAAGCACACCAACGTGATGCCGCCAAGGCAGTAAAAAATGTTGACGTGCGGAGGCACGTACTTGGCGGAAATGTCATCGGCGATGGACTGGATCTCAAGGCGCTCCTGAAACCAGTCGTAGACGGGGTTGGCCTTGGCGTCAGGCGCAGCCGGGGAGGAGTTCGCCATGCAGCGGAGGACTCTGGGTTGCGAGAGTCTACCGACCGCCCCCCGCCCAACGTGAGCCCTGCCGGCCCGGGCCCCAGAGCCCCTCAACGCTTCGCAACAGCACCCGCCATCAGCCGTGCCCCCAGGGCCCTGCTGGTGACCCTGCTGCTGCTGCTCCTGTGGTGCCCACCGGCCCAGGCCCTCAACGATGCCCAGCAGCTGGTGGTGGAGGCCTGGCGCCTGGTCAACCAGAGCTATGTGGATCCGGCCCGCTTCGAAACGGTGGGCTGGCGCCGGCTGCGGCAGAAAGCCCTTGAACAGCCGATCAGCACCTACGCCGAGGCCCACGCGGCGATCGAGGCCATGCTGCGACCCCTGGGGGATGCCTACACCCGGCTGCTGCCTCCGGAGGACTACCGGGCCCTGAGGGCCACCACCCGTGGCAGCGTCTGCGGCGTGGGCCTGCAGCTGGCCCTGCGGGATGAGCACATCGTGGTGATTGCCCCGCTTGACGGCTCCCCGGCTGCCGCCGCTGCCATCAGCTCCGGCAGCGAGATCCTGCGGGTGGACGGACAGCCGGCGAGGGATCTGGGCCTGGAGGGAACGGCGGCGGCCCTGCGGGGTGAGGCGGGCACGGAGGTGCTGCTGGAGCTGCGGACCGCCGGCGACGGTGCCCGGGAAGTGAGCCTGAAACGCCGCAACGTGGATCTGCAGCCCGTGCGGCAACGGCTGATCCGGCGCGGCTCACGCCGGATCGGATATGTGCGCATCACCCAGTTCAGTGAACCGGTGCCACGCCAGCTGGAGGAGGTTCTCAGCCATCTCACCGCCGACCCGGATGGCGGCGTGGACGGACTGATCCTGGATCTGCGCAACAACTCCGGTGGCCTGGTGGAGGCCGGACTGGCCGTGGCCAACGATCTGCTCGACGGCGCCCCGATCGTGGCCACGATCGACCGCGACGGGGAGGCCGTGGAACAGCAGGCGCGGCCCGGCCTGCTCTACGGCGGGCCGATGCTCACACTGGTGAACGGTGGCACCGCCAGCGCCAGCGAAATCCTGGCCGGGGCCCTTCAGGATGATGGTCGCTCCCGGCTGCTGGGCAGCCGCACCTTCGGCAAGGGCCTGATCCAGACCCTGATTTCCCTGAGTGACGGCAGCGGCCTGGCCGTGACCGTGGCGCGCTACGAAACACCGGGCGGCCGGGACATCCAGAACCAGGGCATCGAACCGGACCTGCTGCCGGACGGCCCCGAACCGCTGGATCCCGGCGGTGACGACGATCCCTGGTTGCAGGCGGCTCTGGAGCTGCTCAGCCGGGAGGGTGACCTGCGGGAATCGCCATGAGCAGCCGCACCTATCACGACCCCCTGCATGGTGCGATCCGGCTGGATCGCACCGATCCGGCTGAAGCATTGGTGATCGACCTGATCGACACCGAACCGTTTCAGCGGCTGCGGCGGATCCGCCAGCTGGGACCGGCCTTCCTCACCTTTCACGGCGCCGAATCCAGCCGATTCACCCACTCGCTCGGCGTGCTGCACCTGGCGCGGCAGGCGATGACACACCTGGGGCGCCTGGACCCCCGCCTGCACGAGCAGCGCAGCCTGCTGTACACCGCTGCCCTGCTCCATGACGTGGGCCACGGGCCCCTCAGCCATTCCGGGGAGGAGATGTACGGCCTACGCCATGAAACCTGGTCGGCGCGGGTCATCCGGGAGCATCCGGGGCTGCGGAGCCGGCTGGATCAGCACGATCCGACCCTGGCCGAGCGCACCGCCACCCTGCTGCAACACGGACACGGCCCGGCCGCCATCGGCGCCCTTGTCAGCAGCCAGCTCGATTGCGATCGACTTGATTACCTGCTGCGCGACAGCTACAGCACCGGCACCCGCTACGGCCAGCTGGACCTGGAGCGGATCCTCTCCAGCCTGACCCTGGCGCCCGACGGCAGTCTGGCGATCCACCCCAGGGGCCTGATGGCCGTGGAGCACTACCTGGTGGTGCGCAACCTGATGTATAGGAGCGTGTACAACCACCGCCTCAATGTGGTCTGCAACTGGCTGCTCAGCCGCACCATCGCCACCGCCCGCCGGGTCGGCCCCGGGGAACTGTGGGCCGATCGGGTGATGGCCCGCTGGTTGTGGGAGCCCCAGCAGCTCAGCGTGGAGGATTTTCTCGCCAATGACGACATCCGCACGGGCTACCACCTGCAGCGCTGGCGGGAGGAAGGGCCCCGCCCCCTGCGGGACCTCTGTGGGCGCCTGCTGGAACGGCGACTGCTCAAAGCCACGGATGTGAGCGCGCTGGCCCCCCAGCACAGGCTGGCCCTGCTGGCCCGGGCCCGCAGCCTGAGCGAGACCGCCGGCCTGTCAGCGGATCACTGCTGCGGCCTGCATCAACAACAGAACCAGGGCTATCACCCTTACAAGGGGGGGCTGAGGCTCTGGGACGGCCGCCGGCTGGGGGCTCTGGAGCAGCGCTCGGCCCTGGTTCAGAGCCTGATCGAACCCACCCGGATCGCCTGGCTGATTCACCCGGCGGAAGTGAGCCTGGAACTCCGACGCCATCTGGCCCTGGAACCGGCCCAGGCAGAGGATCCCTAAAAGCCGGGAGCCCCGGCGCCGATGGCCGCCCAGCTACCGTCGCCCATTCAGTCCAGGCTCCGCATCGCACCGATGGCCGCCCGTCTGATCGCCGGTCCGGCCCCCGGGCTGCCCCATCACCTCGATCTGGGCGAAGGCCAGATCGCCCCAGAGGCCCTCACCGCCGTGGCCGACACCCTTGAGGGGCACCGGCTCGGCGGCGGCATCGGGATGCTCCAGGGTCCCGTGGTGCTGGCCTGCCGGGAGCGACGCCTGAATCTGCCGGAGCTGCGGGCCATCCGGGACCTGCTGGCGGAGCACCGGCTGCAGCTGGTTGAGGTGCGGTCCAGCGCCCCGGAAACCCTGGTGGCCGCCTCTGCCCTGGGCCTGGTCTGCAGCGGGCTGCCGGAGGCACCTGAGGTTTCCGCAGCTGGCCAGGACCCACCGGCGAACAACGAGCTCACGGTGCTGCGGCGGACCCTGCGCTCCGGCGATCAGGTGCGCTGCCAGGGCTCAGTGCTGGTGCTGGGCGATGTGAATCCAGGCGCCCAGGTGATCGCCACGGGCCATGTGCTGGTGTGGGGGCGGTTGCGGGGGGTGGCCCACGCGGGGGCGGACGGCGACCGCCGCGCCCGGATCATCGCCCTGCAGCTGCGGCCTGTGCAGCTGCGGATCGCCGATGCGGTGGCCCGGGGGCCTGATGGGGCCGCACCACTCGGCCTGGCGGAGCAGGCGGTGCTGACCGGCCGTGACATCCGCATTGAACCCGCGTCGGCCCTGTGGCCCCTGGCGAACTGATCGACCCCGGGGACCATCGCCAGGGGTTGGCCCTAATGTCGGGCGGCGTCGACCAACGCCGTGACGTCAGCCAACGCCCGACTCATCCTGATCTGTTCCGGCAAGGGGGGTGTGGGCAAGACCACCCTCACCGCCAACCTGGGCATTGCCCTGGCCCGCCAGGGTGAGACCACTGCCGTGCTCGATGCCGACTTCGGCCTCCGCAATCTCGATCTGCTCCTGGGCCTGGAGAACCGGATCATCTACACGGCCCAGGACGTGCTCGCCGGCACCTGCCGTCTCGAGCAGGCCCTGGTGCGCCACAAGCAACAGCCCACCCTGTCGCTTCTGCCAGCCGGCAATCCCCGCATGCTCGAGTGGATCACCCCCGAAGACATGCGTCGGATTGCAGCCATGCTGGCCGAACAGTTCCGCTACGTGCTGATCGACTGCCCGGCCGGCATCGAAGATGGTTTTCGCAATGCCGCCGCCGCCGCGGAAGAGGCGATCGTTGTCACCACCCCTGAGGTTTCCGCCGTCCGCGATGCGGACCGGGTGATCGGCCTGCTGAACAGCATGGGCGTGAAGCCTGTCCAGCTGGTGCTCAACCGGGTCCGCCCCGAAATGATGGCCAACCAGGAGATGCTGTCGGTGGAGGATGTCACCGACATCCTGGCCTTGCCCTTGCTGGGTCTGGTGCAGGAGGACAAGCAGGTGATCGTGTCAACCAACCGGGGAGAACCGCTGACCCTCGGCGAAACCACCACACCGGCTGGTCGGGCCTACCAGAACGTGGCCCGCCGCCTGCGCGGCGAGGAGGTGCCGATCGCCGATCCCTCCAAGGAGCGGCGGGGCCTGCGATCGCGCCTGCGCCAACTGATCACGACGCGGATTTTCTGACGGCGATGGCCCTGATGGACTTCATCAATCGCCTGCTGGGCCGCCAGGCCCCCAGCGCATCCACGGCTCGCCAGCGGCTCCAGCTGGTGCTGGCCCACGACCGCAGCGACCTCAACCCGGAACTGCTGGAGCAGATGCGGCGGGAGATCCTGGAGGTGGTTTCGCGGTACGTGGAAATCGACACCGAAGCCGGCGACGTGAGCCTGGAGACCGAAGACCGGATCACAGCCCTGGTGGCCAACCTGCCGATTCTGCGGGCCCGGCCGGTGGCCCCGGCAGCGGATCCGGAGTCGGCCCCGGCAGCGGCAGGCGATCCCGAGCCCAATCCGCAATCCGATGGGGAGTCCCCGGCTGCGACGGACCCGCCCGCACCCACGGCAGCGGAGTCGCCGCTGCCACCGGAACCGGAATGGGTTGAGGTGCCTTCCGACTGAGCTGGGCGGGCCGCGGGAACGCTGAAGCTGTCGCACCAACCCCGCCGATGCAGGCCCCTCCCTCCGCTCCACCCCTGGTTCCCCTCACTCCCGCTGAGCGCAGGGTGCTCTCGGTGCTCTGCCAGGGCCGCAGCAATCGGGCCATTGCCCTTGAGCTGGTGGTGAGCCATCGCACCGTGGAAGACCATGTATCCCACCTTCTGGCCAAGACCGGCTGCCACAACCGCAGCGAACTGATGCTGTGGGCCCTGGGGGAGCGATAA
>JBKDDA010000051.1:0-1857 GCA_046313055.1 Synechococcaceae cyanobacterium
CCTGAGCCTCTTCCTTGTTTATCTTGTCTTTCTGCGGTGAATTACGATAGCTTTCAAGGTAGACAACCAAGACTGAGCCAAGTAGAATACTTAAATAAATCAAGAACTGAATGGGGGAGCTGTAGTCAGTGATTTTCTTCACAGCCAATCCTCGCTAGTCATGGGGGGCGAGCAGTAGAGACCCAAGGATGGCAACGAGGGCAAGGTAGGCATCAGGCCAGGGCCGCCAGCAGCTCCGCCCGGCGGCCTGATCGTGCCAACTGGGGCAGCCCACGGCGGCGGGCCAGGCGGCGAAGCTCCACTACCCGCAGCATCTCCAGCGAGGCAGGACGGGAGGGCACGGGAGCAGGGGTGAGGTTCGGATGCGGTGGGGCCTGATGGATGACCGGACATCGTTCGGCCTCCGAACGACGGGCAGGCCGCCAGCCGGCCAGGGTGAGCAGCAGGGCAACACCAGCGATCAGCAGGGCCCCCAGGGCCTCAGCAGCCAGCCAGACGGCCAGCAGGATCAGCAGCACCGGATCAACCGATGCGGCGGTCGGGGTCGGTTTCATGGCTTGTGGTGGCGGCGGCCGTTCGCTGCAGGCCGTGCCAGGTCCGCACCTTAGCGGCTGGGACCAGTGCCGTCAGTGATGGCAGTGACTGCCGGCAGCGCCACACCACACCAGCCCATGCCGCTGCAGGCGGGGCAGCCGGCGGATGGGATGGGGGCGACCCAACACGCGGGGGCGCAGCCGGCCCAGGGCACGGCGAGACAGAGCAGGGTCAAGGATCACAGCCAGCAGGTAGGCCAGCTCTGCGGGGGTCGGGTCGGGCATCGGTGGGTGCAGGACTGCTCCAGCGTTCCCGCAGGCGGTCAGGGGTCAACGCAGTGATTCGCAGGCCACCCCGTCGCCGTTCTTGTCGAGGTAGGAGTGCCCCTGCCTCAGCAGCTCCTGAGCACGGGCATGGGAGCCGATCTGCCGGCAGGTGAACCGCTGGCCCGTGGCCGGTGCCGCTGATCCACTGGGGGCCGGACTGGTGGTGGTGCTGCTGCCATTGCGGCGGCCGGCGCGGAAGTCCCACGGGCGCTGGATTCCACCAGGGGCAGACCAGACCCCACGACCCCGCTTCTGGGCCGATCCCTCGGTGCTGAGATAGAGCCGGCCATCACAGCCGTTCAGATACTTCCGGTAGGCGAAAGCCTGACCATCCCGCACCATCGCCAGATTCACGTTCTGACCGTTGCGGATCACCTCTGCCACTGTTCGGCCGTAGCGGTCAGTGGTCTGCGGCTTCAGGGTGACGGTTGAACCGACCGGGGCCAGCTTCTGCAGGTGCTCGCGGGCAGCGGGGCCATAGGGCTTCTGGGCGGTCTCCGGGGCGTCGATGCAGGCCATCCGCACCGTGAGCCGCCGTCCGCCATCAGTCACCCGCAGGGTGTCCCCATCCCCCACCGATAGGACCGTGGCAGCAGAGGCAGTGCCGCCCAGCAGCAGGAGCAGGCCGAGGGCCAGGGGGGCAGCGATCACGGTTTCACGGCACCGGCCTTCTCACAGGAAGCGGCCTTCTGAAACTTGGCATCCGTAGTCGATCGGCACTGATAGACCACCTTCCCGGACTTCTGCTCGATCTTCTGCCAGTACAGGCCCCCTCGGGCCTTGCCTTCTGCCAGCACCTTGGCCTGGGCAGGGGCAACGGTCAGGGCGAGGGCCAGGGCGACCAGAGGCAGGTTCACGGGCAGGATGGGCGGGGGCAGTGCCAGACAGCCTCCCAGATCCCCCGAGCAGCCTCGGGAGCAGGGCGCCGGACGGAAGGGGCTACCGGCAGGGAAGCCATCCCCCAACTGGGGCACAGCCTGTCTCCATTGCCTGGAAG
>JBKDDA010000052.1:0-87724 GCA_046313055.1 Synechococcaceae cyanobacterium
GGAGGTCTACGCCGCCGAGGCGACCGAGCATGTGCGCGGCGATGCCGACCTGTGTGCCGAGGCGGTGTACGGCCTGGTGGACTGGTCTGAGGAGCGGATCCGCCGCGCCCGGCTGGTCGCGGCCCCGGGCTGCTTTCCCACTGCCAGCCTGCTGGCCCTGCTGCCCTTTCTGCAGCAGGGCCTGATCGACACCAGCGGGATCGTGATCGATGCCAAGACCGGCACCTCCGGTGGCGGCCGGGCTGCCAAGGAGCATCTGCTGCTGGCGGAGGCCTCCGAAGCGGTGGCGCCCTATGGCGTGGTGGGCCACCGCCACACGAGCGAGATCGAACAACTGGCATCCCAGGCTGCCGGCCAGCCGGTGCAGCTGCAGTTCACCCCCCACCTGCTGCCGATGGTCCGCGGCCTGCTGGCCACCGTCTACGGCCGCCTGCGGGATCCCGGCCTCACCGGTGCCGACTGCAGCACGGTGCTGGCGGCTGCCTACCGCCAGAGCACGGGGGTGGATGTGCTGCCCGTGGGCACCTATCCCTCCACCAAGTGGGTGCGTGGCACCAACCGGGCCATCCTCTCCGTGCAGGTCGACCGCCGCACCGGTCAGCTGATCGTGATGAGCGCCATCGACAATCTGATCAAGGGCCAGGCGGGCCAGGGCGTTCAGTGCCTGAATCTGCTGGCTGGCCTGCCCGCCGCCACCGGCCTGCCCCTGCAGCCCTTCTATCCCTGAGCGCCCGGCGGCCGGGCCAGCCGGGCCAGCCGGGCGGCGGCGAGGGCCACGGCCAGGGGCAGGATCCGGTGCTCCTGCCGGTGAATCCTGGCCGCCAGGCGGATGGCGTCATCGCCAGCCCGCACGGGCACCGCCGCCTGCACCAGGATCGGGCCCGCATCCACCTCCTCGGCCACCAGATGGGCCGTGCAACCTGTGATCGTGACCCCGGCGGCCAGGGCCTGGCCCACCGCATCGATGCCCCGGAAGCTCGGCAGCAGGGATGGATGGATGTTCACGAGCCGCTCCGGAAAGGCGGTGATCAGCACCGGCGTCACGATCCGCATCCAGCCGGCCAGGGCCACCATCTCCACCCCCGCCGCGCGGAAGTCGGCAATCAGGGCATGGTCAAGGCTGCGGCGATCCGGATGGTCCCGGTGGTCCCGCAACTGCCAGGGCACCTGCAGCCGTTCGGCCCTGGCGATCGCACCGCAGTCGGGCCGGTTCACCACCAGCAGAGCCACCTCCCCGTTGAGGGGGCCGCTGCGGGTCGCCTGCACCAGGGCCTCGAAGTTGCTGCCATCGCCGGAGGCCATCACGCCGAGCCGCAGCGGTGGATGGTCCGCGGGCCACGGCTGTGGCAATGGCCACTGGACGGCCTGGCTGGGATCGCTAGGGTCAGCAAAAGCGGGCATTGGCTCCATGTCCCATTTCTCCGTTCTGCCCACCGTGCTGCGTGACGCGGATTGCCTCATCGCCAGTCTGCGTTCCCTTGGACTTGAGCCCCTGCCCGCGGCTGAACTCACGGGCTTCGCCGGCGAGTGCCACGGAGTGGAGGTCCACATCAGGCTGGCGGATGGTGTCAGCCTCGGCTGGGCCCGCCAGCGCGACGGCAGCCTGGCGCTGGTGGCCGACCTGCAGCGGCTGAGCCGCTGCCGCGACCTGTCGAGCCTGCTGTCACGGCTCACGCGGGCCTATGCGGCCCGCCAGGCTCTCCAGGCTGCTGCTGAAGGCTTCCCAGAGGGTTGCCAGCTCGAGATCCAGGCCTCTCCAGTGGTGTGATTGAGGTTCACCTCGATCTGAGCGAAGCCCGCCAGAACCTGGTGGCGGTGCGCCTTCGGCTCACACCTGTGCAGACCCGGTGTCTGATCTCGCTGCCGGCCTGGACCCCCGGCTCCTACATGATCCGGGACCATGTGCGGCATCTGGAGGGGCTGGAACTGCATCAGGCCGGGGTGCCCCAGCCCCTGAGGCGGCTGGCTGCGGCCCAATGGTCGGCGGACCTGCTGGATCTGGAGCCGCTGGAACTGCGTTATCGCATCCAGGCCCATGAACAGTCGGTGCGCACCTGCCATGTCAATGGCGACCATGCCTTTCTGGCCCTGGTGGCTGTGGTGCTGCAGGTGGAGGGGCACCGCTGGAGTCCGCACCGGCTGCGGTTGACCCTGCCCGAGGGCTGGCGGCCCTTTCTGCCCCTGGAGGGCGATCCGGAGGCCGGCTGGCTCGCGACTGACTTCGACCAGCTGGTGGACAGCCCGCTGGAGGCCGGCCCCCACCGCGAGCATGGCTTTGATGTGGCGGGTGTGCCCCATCGCTGGGTGACCTGGGGCGATGATCTGCCCGGCCTGGACCCCCAGTGGCTTGGGGATGTGTACCAGATCTGCCTCAGCTGTTGCCGCCTGCTGAACCAACCGGCGCCGGCGGCCAGCCGTTATCTGTTCATTCTTCACCTGCTGGAGGAGGGCTATGGCGGTCTCGAACATGACGACGCCAGCGTGCTGGTGTACGGCCGCAGGGCGCTGAGCAGGCCGGAGGGGCGGCGGCGTCTGCTGCAACTGGTGGCCCATGAATACCTGCACCAGTGGAATGTCAGGAGGCTGCGACCGGCGGAGCTGGTGCCGCTCGACTACGACCGGCCCACCCCGGTGGCTGGTCTCTGGTTCGCTGAAGGAATCACCAGCTATCTGGATCAGCTGATCCCCCATGCGGCCGGTCTGTGCAGCGAGGCCGAGGTGCTCGAGGACCTGGGCTCCGACATCAGCCGCTATCGCCTCACCCCCGGCCGGGCGGTGCAGAGCCTCAGAGACAGTGCCCAGGAAGCCTGGGTCAAGCTCTATCGCCAGGATGCCCTGTCGCGCAACAACCAGATCAGTTACTACCTCAAGGGTGCCATTGTTGCCCTCGTTCTCGATCTCCACCTGCGGCGCCATGGCAGTGCCCTGACCGTCGTACTGCAGGATCTCTGGAGTCGTTTCGGTCGTTGCCGCCGTGGCTATCAGGAGCAGGATCTGGTGCATGCCTTTGCCGGCCACGCCCCCGATCTGTCCACACTGCTGCCCAACTGGCTGACCAGCACCGATGATCCGTGCATCGATGCGTACCTGGACGATGTGGGTGTGCGGCTGGTCGCAGAAGAGAGCCGGGAGTGGTTCGTCGGCTGGCAGGTGCGTCAGACGCCCAGTTGTGGACGGCTTGAGGTGACCACCGTTGACCGTGGATCACCGGCCGCCATGGCCGGGCTGCAGCCCGGTGATGAGCTGCTGGCCATCAACGGTTGGCGCCTGCGCAGCACTGAGGATGTCGGCGAACGTCTCACCACCATTCAGCCCTCCGATCGGGACCTGTGCCTCCTGTTCTGTCGCGACGGCAGGATCCGCTCCTGCGATCTGGCCGTCAGAGAACCGGCCATTCGATCCTGGAGGCTTGAGCTGGTCCCTGGTGGCGACTGCAGCGTCGAAGACCGCCGTCGGCGCTGGCTGCGGCTGCTGCCATGACACCGACCCAGCAGCCCCTGCTGATGGCCATTGCCGGTGCCAGCCTGCTGACCCTGGGGGGCATGGCCTGGCTGGCCCGTGATCTTGTGGTGGCTGAGGGACGCAGCGGGGCCTCACTGCAGGAGATTCTTGAGGAGGTGCGTCAGGGTAAGGGTTCCGCCGGCCCCCCCCCACGGCCGGCACCGCCGCCACCCGATTCGCGCCGTTGGTCCTCCCCTCTCAGCCGCAACTGCCCGGCCATTGATCCGTCGTTGCAGTCCCGCCTCTCCCAGATGCAGTCCAGGCACCAGGCGGGGCTGCGTCGCCGGATTGCGATCGATCCCACCAACTACGGCGATCGGCACCGTCTCGATGCCTTCGGCAATCCGCTCGACACCACCCCCCAGGTGATCGTGCTGCATGAAACCGTTTACAGCCTGGACTCGGCCGTGAACACCTTCCTCACCCCCCACCCCAGAGATGAGGATCAGGTCAGCTATCACAGCCTGGTTGGCATTGACGGCACGGTGATCGACACGGTGGATCCCAGCCGACGGGCCTTTGGAGCCGGCAACTCGGCCTTCAATGGCCGGTGGGTGATCACCAACCCCAAGGTGGGTGGTTCCATCAACAACTTCGCCCTGCATCTGAGCCTGGAGACCCCGGCCGACGGGCAGGAAACTTCGGCTCCCCACAGCGGATACACGCCCGAGCAGTACGACGCAATGGCTCTGGTCGTGGGTGACTGGATGGCCCGGTACCGGATCGCCCCCAGCCAGATCACGACCCATCGTCACGTGGATCTGGGCGGAGAGCGTTCCGATCCCCGCAGCTTTGACTGGCAGGAACTGCGCTCCCGGCTCAGTGCCCTGGGCCTTGGCTGCTGATCGCGCTCAGGCTGATCGGGCTCAGATCTCCAGACCCATCTGGGGCCTGCGGGTGCCATAGATCAGGGCGTGCAACTCGGGATCCTGCATGTTCCTCAGGATTCGGGCCGGGTAATCGAGCTTGCCGTTGTGCAGGTAAGCCAGGGTGGCGAGGCCCTTGGCGTCGCGCGGACTGGTGCTGGCCTCGAGGAGCCGGTCCTGGGGCAGACCCAGTTCGCGGCGAAGCCTGGTGAACTTGCCCACCAGCAGGGCCACATTGCGGTCGGGGTCCAGCAGCTGGGCCCTGGCGCTGGCGATCTCATCAGGGCTGGCCTGCTCGTCGAGCAGGCCCTGCTTCACCAGTTCGCCGAGGCTGAGCTGGGCTGGCCCGTGGGTGCTGAACAGGCCGGAGTGGGCCAGCGTGGGGTGATCTTCCCCCGGCTTGGCGTGCTGCATCTCATCGAAAAGCACAGCCGTCACCAGCAGGGGGTTGATCCTGTGGCGGCGGCATTCATCCAGAATCACCGGCCTCAGAACCTCAAGCCGGGAGAGGGTGTGGGCCCGCAGCGGCTGGAACTGGTCCAGCCCCTCACTGAAGAGCTGGGCCAGCCTCGGCTGGGGGCCATGAACACCGAAGCGCCGCCGCAGTTCGCCGAGCTCATGGGCCGTGAAATCAACCGGATCAGGGCGCTGGCCCTCGTGGGCCAGGGCAGCTGGATCGGCCCCATCACTGCTGATGCTCGCCTGCAGGGCATTGCCGGTGAGCGGTGATGGTCGCACCGCCACCGATGTCGTCTGCAGCGGCACGGTGGCAATCAAGCAGAGAAGAGCACCGATCAGCAGTCTGGTTCTGGGGAGAACGCGCGAGCTTCCAGCCGCATCAGCGCTCAGGTGCCGGACTGGGTCAGACGGGCATTGCGAATCACTGGATCCGATTCGGGATTCAGTTCGGAATTCGCTTGGAGAACGGTGGAACAACACGACGGTCGACAGAACGACGGTGGAACAGCACCGGAATCCGGAATTACCATTAATTTAACGGGCCTGACAAGGTGTCGGATGACTGGTGTCCGGTCGTGTCGCTGACACCCGTGGCTGCTTGCCGCCCTGGTGGGGTGTGGATAGGTTGCACCATGGAGCCGGCCGTCGTGCAGCACCCCCCATGTCCGCCATCACCTTGCCCACGATTCCACCACTCGAGGGCCAGGATGCCGCCACGCTCTGGCAGCGGTTCCAGACCCTGCTCTGGTACGACGACGAGCTCGGCATCTGGCTGGATCCGAGCCGCATGGCCCTGGCTCAGGCCGATCTGCAAGACCTGGCACCCCGACTCGGCCAGGCCTTCGAGGCCATGGCGGCCCTGGAGGCCGGGGGCATCGCCAACCCCGATGAAGGCCGCATGGTCGGCCATTACTGGCTGCGGGCCCCGGGTCGGGCCCCAGAGCCCGGCATCGGGTCCTCCATCACCGCCGAGGTCGACCGCATCGCAGCCTTTGCCAGGTCGGTTCTCCAGGGGGAACGAACGGCACCCGCCGGTTCCCCCTTCACCGATGTGCTGTGGATCGGCATCGGCGGTTCCGGTCTGGGTCCGCTGCTGATGATCCGGGCGCTGCAGCAGGTGGGTCGCGGCCTGCCCTTCCACTTCATTGACAACGTGGATCCCGGGGGCCTTGTCCACACCCTCGATGGCCTGCAGGGTCGCCTGGCCACCACCCTGGTGATCGTCGTCAGCAAATCGGGCGGAACCCCTGAACCCCGCCTCGGCATGCAGCAGGTGCGTCACCGCCTCGAGGCCGAGGGCGGCCACTGGCCGGACCAGGCGGTGGCCATCACGATGGTCGGCAGCGCCCTGGATCGCCATGCGGAGGCGGAGGGCTGGCTCGCCCGCTTTGCCATGTTCGACTGGATCGGTGGTCGCACCAGCATCACCAGCGCCGTGGGGCTGCTGCCCGGGGCCCTGATCGGAGCCGACATCCACGCCTTCCTGGAGGGAGCCGCTGCGATGGATGAGCTCACCCGCCGTGAGGATCCGCTGGCGAATCCTGCGGCCCTGCTGGCCAGTTGCTGGCATGTGGCCGGTGATGGTCGCGGCAGCCGTGACATGGTGGTGCTGCCCTATCGCGACCGGCTCGAAGTCTTCAGCCGCTACCTGCAGCAGCTGATCATGGAAAGCCTCGGCAAGAAGCAGGATCGCAATGGTGTGGTGGTACACCAGGGCATTGCTGTCTATGGCAACAAGGGTTCCACCGATCAGCATGCCTATGTTCAGCAGCTGCGCGATGGTGTTGACAACTTCTTTGTGACCTTCATCGAGGCACTCGATGATGCTGCCGCCTGCACGCCCGTTGATGGTGACAATCCCGCTGACTTTCTGGAGGGTTTTCTGCAGGGAACCCGCACCGCTCTGACCGAAAGCGGACGCCAGAATCTCACCATCACGCTGCGTCGTTTCGATGAACGAAGCCTGGGTGCATTGATTGCCCTGTTCGAGCGGGCGGTGGGGCTCTATGCCGAGCTGGTGAACGTCAACGCCTACGACCAGCCCGGTGTGGAGGCCGGCAAGCTGGCGGCGGCCGGCGTGCTAACGCTGCAGGAGCGGCTTGAGGCGCTCCTGGCCGATGGCAAAGAGCGCACGATGGCCGAGATTCAGCAGGCCCTGGAGCTGCCGAGCCCCGAACCGGCCTACTGGATTCTGCGCCACCTCTGCGCGAACAGCCGCGGCTACCAGGCCTCCGGGTCGTGGGCCGTGCCGATGGAGCAACGCTTCGCCAAAGCCTGAGTCGACCAAGGCCTGAGTCGATCCAGGCCTGAGCTGAAGCCGGCTCAGGGCACCAGGTTCACCAGTTTGCCGGGAACCACGATCACCCGGCTCGGCGGACGGCCCTCCAGCCAGCGGCTGGCCACCTCACTGGCGAGAGCCAGCTGTTCCAGGCCATCGCGGTCCAGGTCTGCGGGCACGTCCAGCTTGCCCCTCACCTTGCCCTGCACCTGGATCACCACGGTCAGGGTGTCCCGCACCAGGGCGTCGGCATCGAGCACGGGCCATGGCTGGCGATGAATGCTGGTCGTGCCGGCCGGATCGGCCCCGAGGCGATGCCACAGCTCGTCAGCCAGGTGGGGAGCGAAGGGGGCCAGCAGCAGCAGCAGGGTGCTGATCGCCTCGCGGGCCACCGGTTCACTGCAGGCATCCAGATGCTCGGCCATGGCATTGCTGAGCTTCATCAGCTCGGCCACCGCCGTGTTGAGCTGGTTGGATTGCACATCCGCGCTCACGTCCTGAATGGCCAGATGCACGGCCCGTCGCAGGTCCCGTTCTGCGGGCGTGAGGTCGGCGGTGGGGCTGAATCCGGCCGCCGATGCGAGATTGATGCCGCGCCCCATCGCTGCCTCCGCCAGACGCCACAGGCGCTGCAGGAAGCGGTACTGGCCTTCCACATCGGCGTCATCCCACTCCAGATCCTTCTCCGGGGGTGCCTTGAACAGAATGAACATGCGTGCCGTGTCGGCGCCATAGCGATCGATCACCACACCTGGATCCACACCGTTGTGCTTTGACTTCGACATCTTGTCGTAACTCACCTCCAGCCGTTGGTCATCAATCGGATCCCGTGGATCGTTGATGTCTGCCACATCGGCTGGGGCGACATAGCGACCGCTATGGGGATTGCGGTAGGTGATCCCCTGAACCATGCCCTGGGTGAGCAGGCGCTGGAACGGTTCCTGGAAGCCGAGCAGGCCCCGGTCATGGAGCACTTTGGTGAAGAAGCGCGAATAAAGCAGGTGCAGGATGGCGTGCTCAACCCCACCCACGTACTGGTCCACGGGCAACCAACGATCCACGGCCCGGCGACTGAAGGGCAGGCTGGTGTTGTCGGCATCCGCGTAGCGGAGGTAGTACCAGCTGGAGCACATGAAGGTGTCCATCGTGTCGGTTTCCCGGCGGGCCGGCTGACCGCAGCAGGGGCATGGCACCTGCCACCAGCCCTGCAGGCGGGCCAGGGGGGACCCGCCCCTGGCCTCGATGGCGATCCCCTGGGGCAGCTCCACCGGCAGCTGGTCTGCCGGAACGGGCACCACGCCACAGGTGTCGCAGTGAATCACGGGGATCGGGCAACCCCAGTACCGCTGCCGCGAAATCAGCCAGTCGCGCAGGCGGTACTGCACCGTCTCGCGACCCCAGCCCTGCTCGGCGGCCCAGGCAACGATCGAACTGCGTGCCTCGACACTGCTGAGGCCATCGAACTGTCCGGAGTGGATCAGCACCCCGGGCTCACACCAGGCACTGCCCTCGAATCCATGTTCATCGCTGCCCGCCGGCACGACCACCGGTCGTACCGGCAGCTCATGGCGTCTGGCAAACAGAAAATCCCGTTCGTCATGGGCTGGCACCCCCATCACGGCCCCGGTGCCGTAATCCGCCAGCACGTAGTCGGCGATCCAGATCGGAATGGCCTCGCCCGTGGCCGGATGGCGCACCGCCGCCCCGATCGGCACGCCCCGCTTGGGGCGGTCCTCGGCCGTGCGTTCCTGGTCACTCTGGCGGCTCACCAGATCGCAGAACGCTTCCACCTCCAGCTGGTGCTCCGGCGTGGTGAGCTGGGCCACCAGAGGATGTTCCGGGGCCAGAACCAGGTAGGTGGCGCCGAAGACCGTGTCGGCACGGGTGGTGAAGACCGTGATCGTCGGGCCGTCGCTGCTGTCGCCTGAACCGATCACGGCGAACTGGAGCTCCGCCCCCACGCTGCGGCCGATCCAGTTGGCCTGCATGGTGCGCACCCGCTCCGGCCATCCCGCCAGCTGGGGCAGGTCATCCAGCAACCGGTCGGCATAGGCGGTGATCTTCAGAAACCATTGCCTCAGCCGCCGCTTCTCCACAAGGGCACCGGAGCGCCACGAGCGGCCCGCACTGTCCACCTGTTCATTGGCCAGCACGGTCTGGTCCACCGGGTCCCAGTTCACGGTGGCGTCGCTCTGGTAGGCCAGCCCGGCCTCGAGGAACTGCAGGAACAGCCACTGGGTCCAGCGGTAGTAGTCGCTGCGGCAGGTGCTGAGCTCCCGTGACCAGTCGATCGAAAGACCGAGACGCTGCAGCTGGGCGCGCATGCCGGCGATGTTGCGTTCGGTCCATGCCGCCGGATCCACCCCCCGCTCGATCGCCGCGTTCTCGGCGGGCAGCCCGAAGGCATCCCAGCCCATCGGGTGCAGCACTGCCCGGCCCGCCATGCGGGCCTGACGGGCCACCACATCGGTGATCACGTAGTTGCGCACATGCCCCATGTGCAGGTTCCCTGACGGGTAGGGGAACATCGAGAGGGCGTAGAACGGCTCGGCCTGCCGCGCAGGATCCGTCGATGGCCCCGGTGTGATGTCGAGCCCGAGGCGGTTCCAGGCCTCCTGCCAGCGTTGTTCGAGGCCGGCAGGCTGGTATCGCGAAGGATCGGTCACGGCATCGCCTCCGCCGGGGAGGCATCGGCACTGCCCAGTGATGGTGCCACAGGCCCTCGCTCCCGCCAGCGGAGGCGATCAGGCGAGGGGCCGAAGGGTCAGCAGTCCAGCGCGTGCCACCATCACCAATGGCTCATCACTGCCGGTCTCCAGGGCCAGCAGCTCCGGGTCCTGCCAGCGGATGGTGCCCTCCAGGGTGCTGCCATCCACCAGCCGCAGGGTCACCGGTGTGCGTTGCCGCACCAGATCCTGGATGTGGCGCACCCCCGGCAGGGTGGTGTCGAGCCGGGGCGTGCGACGCTCGAAAAAGCTCTGCATAGGATCGGGGTTTGAGGGCCGCGCTGACCGTGCTCCACTTCAGCAAATACCAGGGTCTGGGCAACGACTTTCTGCTGGTTGATGCCCGCGGGGCCGATCCAGCTGAGGATATGGCCGGCCTCACGGCCGATGCCATCGCCCGGCTGTGTGACCGCCGCTTCGGGGTGGGGGGCGACGGGCTGATCCTGGCGCTGCCGCCCCGCGAAGGCGGGGAACTGCGCATGCGCATCTTCAATGCAGACGGCAGCGAACCCGAGATGTGCGGCAACGGCATCCGCTGCCTGGCCCGCTTCCTGGCGGACAGTGATGGTGATCCACCCGGTCGCACGTGGCAGGTGGAGACCCTGGCGGGTCGGATCGTGCCCGAACTGATTGACGACGGCTCGGTGCGTGTCGACATGGGACCGCCGCTGCTGCAGCCCGAGCTGGTGCCCACCACCCTGGCGGTGGGCCCGGCCGGCCTGCCCCAGGGTGAGCTGGAGCTGGAGGGCGAGCGTTTCGCGGTCGCCGCCGCCGGCATGGGCAACCCCCATGTGGTCATCCCTGTCAGCGATGTCAACGCCATCGACCTGGAGCGGTTTGGGCCGCTCCTGGAGCACCATCCGGCCTTTCCTGCCCGCACCAACGTGCATTTCGTGCAGGTGTTGCATCCGGAGCACCTGGCCATGCGGGTGTGGGAACGGGGGGCCGGCCCGACCCTGGCCTGCGGCACGGGTGCCTGCGCCACCCTGGTTGCCTGCCATCGGTTGGGCCTGAGTCGGCGGACGGCGCGGCTCGACCTGCCGGGCGGTTCGCTGCGGATCGCATGGGATGAAGCCAGCGGCCACGTGTTCATGACCGGACCGGCAGAGGCGGTGTTCGATGCGGTGGTGGTGCCCTCCCTGGTGGACGAACCGATCGGTGAACCGGTGGTCGAACCCATGGTGGTCCCCATGGGCGAATCCGCTGACGGCAGTGCCGCCGCCGACCCCCTGGCTTCCGTCCCGGCCCCAGCCAAGGCCATCGACTGCGCCACCGTCTGCGTGAACGGGTGCATCCGGCCCGACGACTGTGCCAATGCCGAGGCCCGCGCCAGGGTGGCGGCCCTGCTGGCCACCAGCTCGCTTGACGATCTGGTGGGCCTGGCCAACGACACCCTTGAATCCCGCACCCGCGCCCGTTTCGAGAGGGACTTCCCCGCATGAGCGTCTCCGAGCTGCCCCTGGACCGGTCCGTCCCCGGTATTCCCGCTGAGCGGCGCCTCGCCGATCGCGGTGCCTACCTCGATGCCTGTGCCACCACGCCCCCCGCCGAGTCCGTGCTGGAGGCCATGGCCGAAGCCCAGCGCGATGCCTGGGCCAATCCGTCGAGCCTGCATGGCCACGGGCTGGCGGCCGCCGAATCCCTGGAGCGCAGCCGCCTCAGCATGGCCGCCAGCCTGGGCTGCGGCCCCGAGCAGGTGATCCTCACCTCCGGGGGCACCGAAGCGATCCACATGGCGCTCCATGGCATTGCCGCCGAGGAGGAGCCCGCCCGCCTGCTGATCTCCGATGTGGAGCATCCGGCCACCGTGGCGGCCGCCGATCAGCTGCGCCGCCGGGGCTGGACGGTGATGCGGGTTCCGGTGGATCACCGCGGCCTGATCCGTCTCGATGCCCTCGAAGCCCTGCTTACTCCGCCCACCCGGTTGGTGTCCCTGATCTGGGGTCAGAGCGAGGTGGGTGCCCTGCAGGACATCGATACCATCGGTCGGCTCTGCCGTGGGGCCGGCATTCTTCTGCACGTCGATGCGGTGCAGGTGGTGGGTCATCGGCCGGTGAACCTGGCCGCGTTGCCGGTCGATCTGCTGAGTTGCGCGTCCCACAAGCTGCAGGGTCCGCGGGGGATCGGTGCCCTGGCGATCAGGCCGGACCTGCGGCTGACGCCCTTCATCGGCGGCGGCGGCCAGGAGCGCGGTCGCCGGGGGGGCACGGAGTCGGTGGTGCTGGCCGCCGGTTTCGCCAGGGCCCTCGAACTGGCGCGGCAGCGGCTGGAGCATCACCAGGGCACCGACCCGATCGCCCGAGATCGCGACCGTCTGCTGGAACGGTTGCTCGCCATGGAGGGTGTGCGGCTCAGCGGGCCGGACCCCGGGGTTCAGCGGTTGCCGCACCACATCAGCCTGCTGGTGTCGACCCCATCGGGCCGACCCCTCTCGGGTCGCCGGCTGGTGCAGGCCATGGGCCAGCAGGGCTATGCGGTGAGCAGTGGATCCGCCTGCAGCAGCGGCCGTGGTGCCGACCCCTACGGACTGGCGCCCAGCCCGATCCTGCTGGCGATGGGCTTCGGGGAAAAGGAGGCGGCCACGGGTCTGCGCCTCAGCCTGGGTCCCTGGCTCAGTGCCGAGGACCTGGAGCCCATCCCGGCTGCCCTGGAACGGGCCCGACTGCGGTTGATGGCCGGCGAACCGGTCGGCTGATTAAGGTCGCGCTGCCCGCTACAGGCCGCCATGCTTCCCGCCGATCTGCGCAGTGCTGAGCTGGAGGCCCTGGCGGCATGCGCCGAAGCCCTGGCGGCCGATCCCCGTGGTCTGTGGACCCTGGAGCTTCGCTTTGAGGGTCTGCGGCTGCTGCCCGTGGTGCTGCGGCTGGCGCGGGCATTGCTCAGTGGGTCAGCCGATCTGCGGCTTCTGTACAGCGACATGGGCGCAACGGCCCTGGCCCGCCGCGACGCCCCCGACCTGGCAGAGCGGATCGCCAGCCTGGCCGATGAACGGCGCCTGCAGCAACAGGGATCTCCCTCCAGCGGCCCGCTGCTGATGGTGGGAGTCGGCGCCGCGGATGCGGACCTGGTGGAGGCCGTGTGCGGCGACCACCGGAACGGGGTGATTCTGATCAACGGCAGCCTTGAGGATGCGGCCGTGGGCATCGGCAGCGTTGCCCGCAGTCGCCGTCGGGGATTCATCTCCCGCTGGCAGGCGGCCTACGCGCTGGTGCCAGGCGCCGTCAGCGCCCTGCGACGGGCCTATCCGGGCCCCTGGGAGCTCTACCGACTCGATCCCGATGGCTACCGGCCGGTGACCACCTTCGACCATCGGCCCGATGGCGAGCAACAGGCCGAGGCCCTGGCCGGTTGATGGCCCTGGTGCGGGGGTGGTGTGCCCCGGTCACCCTGCGTACACTTCGCAGACCTTGCCCGTTCCCATGGCCCGCACCCCGTCCGACCCACGTTCCTGGAGCCTGGTGGATCTGGGAGCCGCCGTTGCTGCCCTGCTGGCCCTGGCCGGCGTGGTCTGGAGCCCCAGGCTCAGTGGTGCCGTTGCCAAGGTCACCGGCGGCGAGGTGCCGGTGACGGTGCTTGTCGACGTGCGCGGCGTGCCGGTTGCCGATCCGCCGGCCCTGATCGAGGCAGCCCGCAAGGAAGGCAAGGTGGCCATCGTGATCCGCAACCAGCCCCATGGCACCGTTGAGGTGGCCGACATCCAACCCCTGCAGCGCCGCCTCACGATCCTCACCCCCGATGGCCGGGTGGTGACCAGCCCCGATCCCAATCAGAAAACCTTCGGCTCCTTCGATGCCCGCTTCGTTCTGAGGGGCCAGGGTCGCCGGGCCGGTGGTGGGGTGGTGTTCGGCAACCAAACCATCAAGGTGGGCGCCCCGGTGGAACTCGAGGGGGCCGGCTACCGCTTCGGCGGCAGTGTCACGGGCCTGACTGTTGGTGGCGCGTGAGCCCCTTGTTGATATCCAGCGCCGTTTCCCCCTTGCTGCTGTTCCCCATGCCCAAGCCAAGCTCCGCCCTGTTCACCGGCATGGCGCTGGGTTCTGCAGGTCTGCTGATCTGGCCCGCAGCGCTGGCCACTCCAGCCCCGCTGTCGGCCCCACCGCCCCTGCTGGCGCAACCCCTGCATACCCGGGCCAGCTGCCCGGCTCTGCAGCGGCGGGTGGAGCTGACCCTGGGTTCGGAATCGTCGGTCTGGAGTGTGACCATCCTCGATGGCCAGGGGCAGCTGCTGGCTGATGTGAACGGCCGGCGGCCGCGGGTGCCGGCCTCCAACCAGAAACTGATCAGCACGGCCTTCGCCCTTGATCGCCTGGGCCCCAGCCATCGCCTCAGCACCCGGCTGTGGCAGCTGCCCGATGGGCGCCTGCGGCTCACGGGCCAGGGTGATCCCGACCTGGATCTGCCCCGCCTGCAGCGCATCGCTCGCCAGGCCCTGGCCCAGACCGCCGGCACGGCCGTGCGCCTGGAGCTGGCCGAGGAACCCGCCAGCTCCTGGTGGCCCGAAGGCTGGCATCCGGGAGATCGCACCCAGCACTACGGCGCCCCGATCACCCGGTTGGCGGTCACCAGCAATGAGGTGGGCTCCGCCGTGAGCAACCCGCCATCGCGCCTGCAGCGGCTGCTCGCCAATGCGGCCAGCCAGCAGGGGGGCACGGTGCAGCTCACCATGGTGTCTGCCCGCCTGCCGCTGCCCGAAGGGGCTGTGCTGGTTCATGAAGAACCTTCTGTGGCCTTGTTGGGCCTGCTGGGCTTTGCCAACACGGACAGCCACAATTTCACGTCCGAAGTGCTGTTGCGGGAGGCGGCCGGCACCTGGGATCTGGCCGACGCCCAGCGGCAGGCCACCGACTGGCTGAGCCGGCAGGGCGTGCCGATGGAAGGGGTGCGGATCGTGGATGGCAGCGGTCTCGACCGCAGCAACCGACTCACCACACGCAGCCTGGCGGCCCTGCTGCTGCGCATGGATCGCCACCCCCATGCCGCCACCTATGCGGAGTCGATGGCGATCGCCGGCCGCCGGGGCACCCTTCGCAATCTCTACGTCAACACATCGCTGGCGGGCCAGTTCCGCGGCAAGACAGGAACCCTCACCGGGGTCCGCGCCATCACCGGAATTCTGAACACCGCCGATGGTCCCCGCTACGTGAGTGCGATCTCCAACGGAGCTGGTTCGCCCAACACCACGATCGGTTCGATCCTGAGACAGGCCCAGGATCCAGCGGTCTGCCGCTCCCCGGTCTGATCAGCTGGCCACACCGCGACCCGTGGCCCGCCGCAGCCGATCGGCGGCCCGGCGGGCCCTGCTGGCCGGTTCGCGTGACACCGGTTCGGGCATGGCGGCCGCCGGTGCCGCCAGCTCCTGACCCTGCAGCCGACCCAGTTCGCGCCTGCCACCGAGCACCACCTGGCTCAGCTGCTTGAGCCGTTCCTCCAGCTCACCGAGCACCTGTTCGGCGTAGCGGTTGGCCCCGTCCTGGGTGGCAGCGGCTTCCTGGCGGGTGCGGGCCAGCAGGCTTTCGCACTGTTGCTGGGTCTGCTGGCGGAACTGCAGGGCATCGGTGTGCAGGCGTTCGGCTTCCGCCTGGCTTTCGCGCTGGATCCTCAGCCCTTCCTGGCGGATGCCATCGAGCTCCTGCATCGCCTGCTGGCGGGCCCGTTCATGGGTGTCGATCAGTTGCCGCTGGCGTTCGGCACCCTCCTGTTCAATGTGCTGCCGCCGGGTCTGGGCCTCATGCTCCAGCTGCTGGCGCCGGGCGGCGAACTGCTGCTCCAGCTGGGCCATGCGGGCCTGCAGGTCCTGTTCGGCCGAAGCCGCCTGCTGGCGTGCCTGGTGCAGCAGCTGCTCCGCCTGCTGACGGGCCTGCTCCCGCAGCTCGGACACCTGGCGCTCGGCTTCCTGGCGGATCGCCGCGGTATTGATCAGCTGCTCCCGCTCACGGCGGCCCTGGGCCACGATCTCCTCGGCCTGCTGACGGGCCTTCTCGATGAAGCCCTCCCGCTGGCGGATCAGTTCATCGGCCTGGGCGATCTGGGTGGGAACGGCTTCCCGCAGCGCGTCCATCACCTCGATCGCATCCTGCTCGTTGACCAGGCGGCCACCGCTGAACGGGATGCGACTGCCGTCGAGGACGATCTCCTCGAGCTGATCGAGCTGGTCGAGAACGGTGATGCGCACCTCAGTCATGTCGGCTGCCGGTTGACGGCGATTCGGATGATGACGACCGATTAAAGAGCCTCTGAAGGTCGTTGGCCACTCCCGCCGGCACCATGGGGCCCACATCACCTCCGAAGCGGGCCACTTCCTTGACCACCGAGCTGCTCAGGAAGCTGAAGGGGGCCGCGGTCGACAGAAACAGGGTTTCGATGCCGCTGTCGAGGCTGCGGTTGGTGTGGGCGATCTGCAGTTCGAACTCGAAGTCGCTCAGGGCCCTCAGGCCCCGCAGAATGATGCCCGCTCCGCACTGGCGGGCGTAGGTGACGGTGAGCCCGTCGAAACTGCCCACCTCCACACCGGCCAGGTGGGCTGTGGCGCTGCGGATCTGCGCCAGCCTCTCCTCCAGACTGAACAGGGGTTGCTTGGAGGGGTTGCGCAGCACCGCCACCATGAGCTGGTCGAACAGACGGCTGCCCCGCTCGATCAGGTCCAGGTGGCCGAGGGTGAGGGGATCAAAGCTGCCGGGGTAGAGAGCCTTCATTCAGCCAGCCTATGGAGCCGTTGCGCTTCGGTGCCCATGCCTAGAGTCGGTTGGTTTGTTTCCGGCCGCTCCACGATGCCCAGTGATCCCGGCACCGGTCTTCCGCTCGATGCCGACGCCAAGAAGACCCTGCTTCGCAAGATTCCCCATGGGGTGTTCATCTGCGGTGTGGCGGAGGGAGAGGACGTCAACGGCTTCACCGCCAGCTGGGTGACCCAGGGATCCTTCGAGCCTCCGCTGGTGGTGATGGCCGTTCGGGCCGACTCCACCAGCAACGGCATCATTCAGCGCACAGGTCGCTTCTCCCTCAACGTGCTGGCGGCCGACCAGAAGGATCTGGCGGCCGTGTTCTTCAAGCCCCAGAAGGGAATCGGCGGACGATTCGATGCCGCCCCTTTCCAGCTCGGTCCCCTGGGCCTGCCGCTGCTCACCGATGCCCTCGGGGGCGTGGAATGTGAGCTGGTGGGCCAGGTGGCCCATGGAGACCACACCGTGTTTGTGGGTCAGGTGCGCAGCGCCACGCTCCATCGCGATGGGGCGGCCCTGGAGCTCTCCAGCACCGGCTGGAACTACGGCGGTTGACACAGCCCGCGGGGGATAGGCCCCCCCTGCTGCGGGACCCGGAGCGATTGCGGGTCCGCCTTGCGGACCTGCCATCGGATCCGGGCTGCTATCTGCTGCGCGATCGCGACGACCGAATTCTCTACATCGGCAAGGCGAAGGTGCTGCGCCACCGAGTGCGCAGCTACTTCCAGAGCGGGGCCGGCCACGGCCATTCTCCCCGCATCGCCCTGATGGTGCGCCAGGTCTGTGAGATCGAATTCATTGTCACCGACAGTGAAGCCGAAGCGCTGGTTCTTGAATCCAACCTGATCAAGACCCACCAGCCGCACTTCAATGTGCTGCTCAAGGATGACAAGAAATATCCCTATTTGTGCATCACCTGGAGTGAAGACTACCCACGGATATTCATCACCCGCAGGCGGCGACTGCGATCTCCGCTCGATCGCTTCTACGGACCGTATGTGGACGTGGGGCTGTTGCGACGCACCCTGGGCCTGGTCAAGCGGGTGTTTCCCCTGCGCCAGCGGCCCCAGCCGCTCTACCGGGATCGGACCTGCCTGAACTACGACATCGGCCGCTGTCCGGGCGTGTGCCAGCAGAAAATCAGCTCAGACGACTACCACCGCACCCTGCGGCAGGTGGCGATGGTGTTTCAGGGGCGCAACGACGAGCTGCTGCAGTTGCTGCAGCAGAAGATGGCCGCCTGTGCCGAGCGCCTTGACTACGAGGCGGCGGCCCGGGTGCGGGACCAGATTCAGGGACTGGATGCCCTCACCGCCGACCAGAAGATGAGCCTGGGTGACGGCACCGTCAGCCGCGACGTGGTCGCCCTGGCGGCCGATGACCGGGTGGCGGCGGTTCAGGTGTTTCAGATGCGGGCCGGCAAGCTGGTGGGGCGGCTCGGTTACATGGCCGACAGCCGCACCGCCGCCGGCGACCCCCTGGCACCGGAGCGGATTCTGCAGCGGGTGATCGAGGAGCATTACAGCCAGCTGGAACCGGTGGAGATTCCACCGGAACTGCTGCTGCAGCACCCGCTGCCCCAGCAGGAGCTGATCGGTGAATGGTTGAGCGAGCAGCGCGGCCGCAGGGTCAGGCTGGCCGTGCCCCGGCGTCAGCAGAAGGCCGATCTGATCGAGCTGGTGGTCCGCAATGCCGGCTTTGAATTGCAGCGGGCCCAGCGGGGAGCGGAACAGCAGCTGCTGGCCACCGAGGATCTGGCCCAGCTGCTGGAGCTGGGCCAGCCGCCCCGCCGCATCGAGGGCTACGACATCAGCCACATCCAGGGCAGCGATGCGGTCGCTTCCCAGGTGGTTTTCGTGGATGGACTGCCGGCTCGCCAGCACTACCGCCGCTACCGGATCCGCAGCAGCTCGATCCGCGCCGGCCATTCCGATGATTTCATGGCCATGGCGGAAATCATGCGTCGCCGCTTTCGCCGCTGGGCCCAGGCCAAGGCCGGGGGGGCAGACCTGGCCCAGCTGCGCCGTGCCGCCGACACGGCCCTGCACACCGGCGGGCTGAACGACTGGCCCGATGTGGTGATGATTGATGGGGGCAAGGGTCAGCTGTCGGCGGTGATGGAAGCCCTGCGTGAACTGGATCTGCATGAAGATCTGGTGGTGTGCTCCCTCGCCAAGCAGCGGGAGGAGGTGTTTCTGCCAGGGGCGAAGCAACCGATCGACAGCGAACCCGACCAGCTCGGTGTGCAACTGCTGCGGCGCCTGCGGGACGAAGCCCATCGCTTTGCCCTCGCCTATCACCGCCAGCAGCGGGGCGAGCGGATGAAGCGCTCCCGCCTGGGCGACATACCCGGTCTCGGTCCGAAACGGGTGAAGGATCTGCTGGCCCATTTCCGATCGATCGACGCCATCCAGCTGGCCAGTCCCGAGCAGATCGCCGCAGCCCCTGGCATGGGTCCCGCCCTGGCCCGGCAGGTGTGGGACTACTTCCACCCGCAGAACGACGGCGCCGAGGATGATGGGGAGCCTGTGCCCACGGAGCTGGCCGGTTGAGGTTGCCTTGTCCCCTGCTCCCAGTTCGCTGCCTGCTGATGACCAGGCTGCTGATGACCGGGCTGCTGCTGGCCGTCCTGGTGCTGAGCCAGCCGCCGCTGGTTGCCGCTGCTGCTCCGGGGCTGTGTGTGGGTCCGGTATGTGGCGATGAGATCACCCGCAGCGCCAAGCACCACTGGCAGCTGCGCCTTCGCCTGAACGATCAGCTGGGGCATCGGGAGCGGCTGGTGGTCGACTGTCGCACCGGTTCCCTCAGCCCCCAGGCCGGGCCGGTGGAGCGGGGTTATGCCGCCGCCGTGGCCCGCCGGGCCTGCCGACTGGCCGGCGATGGCCGCCCATGAGCGAGCCATGAGACCCGGGGTCTGGCTGCTGGGTGACCAGCTCTCCCAGGATCACGCTGCCCTGCGGCACCTTGAGCACCAGCTGGGGGCCGAGCAGGCACGACAGCTGGTACGGGTCGTGATGATCGAGAGCCATGCACTGGCGACCCGGCGCGCCTGCCATCGCCAGAAGCTGGTGCTGGTGTGGAGTGCCATGCGCCATTTCGCCACTGAGCTGCGCAGGAGCGGCTGGCAGGTGGCCTATCTGGAGGCCGACACCGTTGCTGGGGCCCTGCAGCCGTGGATCGCCCGTGAGGGCATCGCTGAGCTGCACCTGATGGAGCCCGCTGAGCGGCCCTTCCGTGAGGCGATCAGCCGGCTGGTGCTGGCGATTCCGCTGGTGTGGCATGGATCCAACGCCTTTCTCTGGAGCCGCGATGAATTCGCCGCCTGGGCCAGTCCCTACCGCCAGCTGCGGATGGAGCTGTTCTATCGCGAGGGCCGGCGACGCTTCGCGGTGCTGATGGGGGCTGACGGTGACCCCCTGGGTGGTCGCTGGAACTACGACCAGGACAACCGCAAGCCGCCACCCCGCGGGTTGGAGGGGCCGCCGCCCCTGCGCTTTGAAGCCGATACGGTCACCCGTGCCGTGATCGCCAAGGTGGATCAGCTCACGGAGCCTGTATTGCCCGGTCGCAGTGCGCCCTTTGACTGGGCCGTGACCCGCCGCCAGGCATGGGCGGCCCTGGAGGCGTTCATCGCCACCCGACTCGATGGCTTCGGCCCGTACCAGGACGCCATGGTGGCGGGTCAGCCGACTCTCTGGCATGCCCTGCTGTCGCCGTACCTGAACCTGGGCCTGCTCCATCCACTGGAGGTGATCCGCCGACTGGAGCAGGCGGGGCTGGAGCGGCCCACGCCCCTGGCCTGTCTGGAGGGTGTGATCCGCCAGATCCTCGGTTGGCGCGAGTACACCCATGGCCTCTACTGGTGGTTCGGCCCCGACTATCCGGGCCGCAACCATTTCGCCGCCCGGCGGCCCCTGCCCCCATGGCTGGAGCAGCTCGGTGGCAGTGGTATGGCCTGCATGGACACGGTGCTGGCCGAACTGGCGGCCACCGGTTACGCGCACCACATCCAACGCCTGATGGTGCTGGCCAACTACGGCCTGATCGCCGGTCTTGACCCCCAGGCCCTGACCGCCTGGTTCCACCGGATGTTCATCGACGGCTACGACTGGGTGATGCAGACCAACGTGATCGGCATGGGCCTGTTCGCCGACGGCGGTCTGCTGGCCAGCAAGCCCTATGCCGCCAGTGGCAGTTACATCAACCGCATGAGCAACTACTGCAAAGGCTGTCGCCATGATCCCCGGCAGCGGAGCGGACCCCAGGCCTGCCCTTTCAATGCCCTGTACTGGGATTTTCTGGCCCGCCACCACGACAGCCTGGCGCGCAACCCGCGGATGAGCCTGATGATCCGCCAGCTGGAGAAGCTGCCGGAGCCGGAGCTTGCCGCGATCCGAACCACGGCCCAGGCCCACCTGGCCGAGGTCGAACCCCCACCCCCTAGCCTGAACCTCTGAGCAGTGCTGACCGACTGGTGTTGTTCGCCTTCACCTGGCCGCCCGAGGCCTATCTCTGGTTCAAGACCCTGCACATTGTGGGGGTGGTGGTCTGGTTCGCCGGACTGTTCTATCTGGTGCGGCTGTTCATCTACCACCGTGAGGCCGAGGCGCTCGAGCCGCCCTTGCGCCAGGCCTTTGAGAGCCAGTACGGCCTGATGGAACGGCGCCTGGCCAACATCATCACCACCCCAGGCATGGTGGTGGCCGTGGGCTGTGCCGCCGGTCTGCTCAGCGTGCAACCCCTGTGGCTGCAGCAGGGGTGGATGCACGCCAAGCTGGGGTTTGTGGCAGCTCTGCTGCTGTACCACTGGTTCTGTTACCGGCTGATGGGCCAGCTGCACCGCGGCACCTGTGGCTGGAGCGGCCGCCAGCTGCGGGCCCTCAACGAACTGCCCACCCTGTTGCTGGTGGTTGTGGTGATGCTGGTGGTTTTCAAGGATCGATTCCCCACCGGTGCCGCCAGCTGGTTCATCGTGGCGCTGGTGCTGCTGATGGCTGCCACGATCCAGTTCTATGCCCGCTGGCGGCGGCTGCGGGCCGAGCGGGCGGCGGCTGCGGAGGGTGGTGGTGCTGCGGCCTGAGGCGATCGCCCATCCGCTGGCTGCCGTGCTGGCCCACGTGGGTCCCCTGAGCTGTCCGGGAACCCTCAACTTCCACTGCCACACCACCTGCAGCGACGGTTCCCTCCGCCCCCATGAGCTGGCCCGCCAGGCCGCCCGCCTGGGTCTGCAGCACCTGGCGATCACCGACCACCACAGCGAAGCGGGCTTCGAACCGGCCCGGCTGGCCCTGGCGAACCTGGCCGCCAGCGGCGTGCCGGTGCCCACCCTCTGGCGTGGGGTGGAGATCAGCTGTCTGCTCGAAGGCTGTCTGGTGCATGTGCTCGGTCTCGGCTACGCGGCCGGCAACCCCGCCCTGGAGCCCTATCTGCAGGGGCAGGCGGTGGTCGGCTCCTGCCTGCGGTCGGAGGCAGTGGTGGAGGCCATCCATGCCGCCGGTGGCCTGGCACTGCTCGCCCACCCCGCCCGCTACCGCCTGCCCCACCGGCGCCTGATCGCGGCCGCCGCCGCCCAGGGCTTCGACGGCGCCGAGGCCTGGTACGACTACAGCATGCATGGTGCCTGGGAAGCCACCCCCCACGTGTGTGCGGAGGTGGCGGGCGATCTTGCAAATCGTGGCCTTCTGGCCAGTTGTGGCACCGATACCCACGGACTGGAGCTCGATGGCCGCTAGGGTTTGGTGACATTCCCCAGTTGGCTCGATGGGTCTGTTCGATCGCCTGCGCGGCAACGCTGCCAACAACGACAAGGAGGGGCCCAAGGTCGCCGGCAGCGCGGCTGAGGCCAACCCGAAGAAGAAGGACAATGCCTTCTTTCTCGACGCTGATTCCTCCAGCACCCTGGGCAACGTCAATTTCATGCGGCGGCCCAACACCATCCGCCACACCTTTCCCGGCAACGCCGACAACCCGGGCGACAAGGAGCTGGTGCAGGAGGTGGCCTCAATGGAGGCCAGCACCAGCAAGGTGTCTGAAGGGCTGCCCGGTGCCCCCAGCCGCGACACCGCCGCCATTGACCTCACCGGTGGCATTCCCACGCCGGTCAAGAAAACCTTCGCCGAGCGCATGAGCCCGGCCGACCTGCAGCAGCGACTCAAGGGTGCAGCCGTGAGTGGGGTGAACACCCCCGGAGCATCAGCGACTTCAGGCCGAGGGGCCGCCAGCGGTTCGGGTGATCAGCCTTCGATCACCCAGCAGTCGAGCGGCAAGGCCGGTGCGATCGACCCCTTCAAGCAGATGGTGAAGGATCTCACCGGCTGATGACGAGCGGTCCGGTCATCGGTTGCCGGAGCCGCTTCGGCCGGACCTATCCCGACTCAATCAGGCCCTCGCTCTCCAGCACCAGCTGTCGGAGGGCCGAAAGCTCCTGGTCATGCGCCCCTTGCCACAGCCCCCGGTTGTGAGCTTCCAGCAGCCGTTCGGCCATGTCGCGCAGGGCCCAGGGGTTGCTGCGGCGTAGAAATGCCTGCACATCAGGTTCCTGCAGCCAGGCCTGGCACAGGGCCCCGTAGGTCCAGTCCGGAACACGGCCGGTGCTGGCGTCGTAGGCAAACAGATAGTCCAGGCTGGCGGCCAGTTCGAAACCACCCTTGTAACCGTGGGCCATCATTCCGCTGATCCAGCGTGGGTTGAGCAGCCGCGAGCGCACCACCTTGTCGAGTTCGCGCTCCAGGCGATGCATCCGCGGGCGGCTGCTGCGCGAATGGTCCCCGAACCACACCTGGGGTCGCTGACCACTCAGCGCCTCCACCGCCGCGCTCAGGCCCCCCTGGAACTGGTAGTAGTCGTCTGAATCAAGCAGGTCGTGCTCCCGGTTGTCCTGGTTGTGCAGCACCACCTGCACCGCCGCCAGTCGGCGCTCCAGGCCGGCCCGATCGGCCTCCGCCTCACAGCCCCCGTCACCCTGGTCGCTGTATCGCCAGGCGCTCCACTGGAGAAACGCCTCGGCCAGGTCACCGCGGTCCTGCCAGTGGCCGCTGTCGATCAACCCCTGAAGGCCTGCCCCATAGGCCCCGGGGGCAGACCCATAGACCCTGGCGGCACCATCGCCGGCACGGCAGGAGGCCGCCAACGGGTTGTCCTCTGCGGTTTCATCGAGGGCGGCCACCCGTCGGCAGGCACGGTCGAACCAGCAGACCAGCTGGGGGAAGGCATCACGGAACAGTCCGGAGATCCGCAGGGTCACATCCACCCGGGGGCGCCCCAGCTGCCGCAGCGTCAGCACCTCCAGGTCCACCATGCGCCGGGTCGGGCCGTCCCAGCAGGGGCGAACCCCCATCAGGGCAAGCGCCTGCGCCAGATCCTCGCCACCGTTGCGCATGGTGGCCGTGCCCCAGACCGACAGGGCCAGCTGGCGCAGCGGTTCCCCCTCCTCCTGCAGATAGGTCTCCAGCAGCAGTTCGGCGCTGCGGTGACCCAGGTCCCAGGCTGCTTCGGTGGGCAGTCCGCGCAGATCCACGCTGTAAAAGTTGCGACCTGTGGGCAGCACGTCCGGCCGGCCACGGGTGGGGGCGCCCGAGGGACCGGCCGCGATGCGCTCCCCCGCCAGTCCCTGGATCAGGGCCCGTCGTTCCGCGTCGGGGCATGCCAGCAGCCGAGGCATCAGATCGTGGCGCAGATGGCCCAGCAGCACCCGGGTGCGCTCGCCGGTGGTCGGCGGTGGGGTACCGCTCAGCAGGGCCTGCACCAGCTCCAGGGCCAGGGCCTCGAGCCAGGCCACCACATCCCCCACCCGCCGGGGGAGCGGCATCTCCGCCCCTTGCCAGGGGCTGGAGCGTGCCGCCTGCACGCAGGCGAGCCGTTCGTCGTCGTCCAGCAGGCGGCCCTCCTCCTCCGTCCAGGGGTCCACCGGCATGGCCAGGTCGAGGGCCAGGGCCTGGGTGAGGCCCGGCCGGTCCATGGCCGGGGCCCGGGCCAGGGCCAGAAGCAGTTCCGCCAGCGGCTCCGGGGCTGGCAGCTTGCCGTAGGTGTGCAGACCCAACCGGATCTGGGCCTCCTTGAGCTCGCAGAGGTAGCTGTCAGCGGCATCGAGTCTCTCCTCCAGCGGATCCCGTTCCTGCAGACCCGGCAGTTGCAGCCCGGCCAGCAGGGGCTCCAGCCGCTGGCGCAGCAGCCCGGCCCGTTCACCACCCATCTGTCGGGCACTGTCGTATTCATCAAGCAGGGCCTCCAGTGTCTGCAGATCACCGTGGAGTCCGGCCCGGCCCAGGGGCGGGGTGAGGTGGTCGAGAATCACCGCCTGGGCCCGGCGCTTGGCCTGGGATCCCTCGCCGGGGTCATTGACGATGAACGGATACAGATGGGGAAGCGGGCCCAGGGCCCATTCTGGAAAACAGACGTCTGACAGGCCCAGCCCCTTACCCGGCAGCCACTCCAGGTTGCCGTGCTTGCCGATGTGCACCACAGCCTGGGCAGCGAAGGTCTGCCGGAGCCACAGGTACTGGGCCAGGTAGGCGTGGGTGGGTGGCAGGTCCGGAGAGTGGTAGCTGAGGCTGGGATCGCGGTCGTAGCCCCGTTCCGGCTGGATCAGCAGGCACACGTTGCCGAACGACAGCCCCCGCACGGGAAAGGCTGCGCTGCCCCGCCAGGATTCCAGGCCCGGGTCTGTGGCCGGAGCTCCCCAGACTGCCTCCAGCCGTTGACGACCCGCCGCCGGCAGTCGCTCATACCAGAGCGAATAGGTCTCCAGGCTGATGTGGTCCAGGGGGGGGCGGTGATCGTTTTCGCCCGCGTTCGTGCGGCCACGCACCAGGTGTGCGATCAGGGCATCGCCATCCGCCGGCAGGGGCCCCTCCACGGTGTACCCCGCAGCGGCCAGCCACTGGAGCATCAGAACGGCACTGGCGGGGGTGTCCAGACCCACCCCGTTGGCCAGGCGGCTGTTGCGGGTGGGGTAATTGGCCAGCACCAGGGCCAGGCGCCGCTGATCGGCAGCGGTCTGGCGCAGCTCCACCCAGCGGCCGCAGAGCTCGCCCACCCAGTCGAGACGATCGGGATCAGGCCTCAGCTGCTGGAGGGCACAGGCCAGCCGGTCGCTGGTGCCGACCACTTCCTTGAAGGCACCCACGCGTGTGGTGATCCGGCCGTCGAGTTCTGGCAGGGCCACCTGCAGGCTGAGATCCAGGGGCCCCAGGCCGACGCTGCTCGCCTGCCAGGCAGCGCGGCTGCGGCCACTGCAGAGCACCTGCAGCACCGGCACACCCAGGTGCTCCCACAGGGGGGCACCCAGGCCGGCCTCATCGAATGCCACCGAAGCGAAGGCCGTGGTGCACAGCACGGCCTGCACCCGTTCGCGGGCCAGCAGGTCAGCCACCCCCCGCTGCACTGCCGCTTCGCGCAGGCCGCTCACCCAGAGGGCCCGGGGCGCCAGGCCCTGGCGCCTCAGGCTGGCCAGCAGGGCCTCGGCGAGGGCCCGGTCTCCCGATTGGAGCAGGGACCGGTAGAGAATCACACCGACCCGTGAACCCGGCTCCTCGCGCCAGTCGAACGGATGGGGATCGCCGAGTGGTCGGGCCACGGGTGGTTGCACGGGCCGTTGGGCCAGCAGCTCGGCCACGGCCGCAAGCACCAGGCGCAGGTTGGCCGGCCCGCCCTCCCGCAGGCAGCGGGCCAGCGCCATCGCCAGCTCGGCTGGCACCGTGCCGAGCCCGGCCAGGTTCTCCTCCTCATCGCGCGTGCCGGCCAGCAGCAGCAGCTGGCGACCATGCGCTGCCAGGGCCCACTGGCGCACCTGTTCAATGCCGTAGCTCCAGTGGCCGCGACCGCCGAGCAGGCGCACGATCAGCACCCGGGTCTGCCCCAGGGAACTGTTGAGGTAGTGATCGATGTGGGCAGGGTGCTGCAGCGCCCCGAGGTTGAGGCCGCGCAGCTCGACCGGCAGCAGCCCGGGTTCCGCCGTCAGCAGTGCGGCGAAGGCCACCAGGTCGGTGTCGGCGCTGCTGAGCAGCACCACCGGAGCGGGTGGCTGCTCGATCCATGGGCCCGGTTCATCCCCGCTGGGGGGGCCAGGTATCGCGGCCAGTCGGTGCATCACCCCATCCTGCGATGCGCAATGAGAAGATCGGGCTGTCGCCCAGTCCGCCATGCACCAGTTCCTTCCCTTCGCCTGGTTCGGGGGCCGGTGTGTGCGCTTCGAGGAGGCCACCCTCTCGATCGCCACCCATGCCCTCCACTACGGCACCGGTGCCTTCGGTGGCATGCGGGCGATCCCCAACCCCCAGGATCCTGACGAGATCCTGCTGTTCCGGGCCGATCGCCATGCCCGCCGCCTCAGCCAGAGTGCCCGGCTGCTGCTGACTGACCTGGCGGAAGACACCATTCTGGCCGCGATCACGGAGATGCTGAAGGCCAACCGGCCCGCCACACCTGTTTACCTGCGGCCTTTCGTCTACACCAGCGACCTCGGCATCGCCCCACGGCTGCACAACATCCAGACCTCGTTCCTGATCTACGGCCTTGAGCTGGGCGACTACCTGTCGCCCGAGGGGGTGAGCTGCCGGATCAGCTCCTGGACACGGCAGGAGGACCGCTCGTTGCCCCTGAGGGGCAAGATCAGCGGGGCATACATCACCAGTTCTCTGGCCAAGACCGAAGCCGTGCAGAGCGGTTTCGACGAGGCGATCCTGATGAACAGCCGCGGCAAGGTGTGCGAGGCCAGTGGCATGAACCTGTTCATCGTGCGCGATGGCGTGCTGATCACCCCCGGAGTGGATCAGGACATCCTGGAGGGCATCACCCGGGCCAGTGTGATCGAGCTGGCCCGGGCCATGGGCATGGAGGTGGTCGAAAGGCCGGTCGACAAGAGCGAGCTGTTCATCGCCGATGAGGTGTTCCTGAGCGGAACGGCGGCCAGGGTGACCCCGGTGGCGCGGCTGGAAAGCACCGAACTGGGCCGGGTCCGTCCGGTGATGGAACGGATCAGAGAGCGACTCACGGCGATCACGGAGGGGCGTGATCCCTCCTATGACCACTGGGTGACGCGCATCCGACTCGACGCCTGAGCATGACCACACCAGCCGCGGGTAGCCGATCCAACCAGACCCAGACCAGGGACCACCACAGGGTGGGATTTCTTGAACGGCTGCATGCAGCGGAGCGGCCGGTCCTGGTCTTCGACGGGGCCACAGGCACTTCGCTGCAGCAGATGAATCTGACGGCCGACGATTTCGGTGGTCCTGCCCTCGAGGGCTGCAACGAATACCTGGTGATCACCCGGCCGGATGCCGTGCAGGCCGTCCATCGCCAGTTTCTGGAGGCCGGTTGCGATGTGATCGAGACCGACACCTTCGGTGCCACCTCGATCGTGCTGGCTGAATATGACCTTCAGGACCAGACCTTTGTGCTCAACCAGCGGGCAGCGGAGCTGGCCCGCCAGATGGCTGATCACTACAGCACTCCCGAGAAACCGCGGTTCGTGGCCGGGTCCATGGGGCCGACGACCAAGCTTCCAACCCTGGGGCACATCGATTTCGACACGATGAAGCTCTCGTTCCGTGAGCAGGCAGAAGGCCTGATTGCGGGCGACGTCGATCTCTTCATTGTGGAAACCTGTCAGGACGTGCTGCAGATCAAGGCAGCCCTGCAGGGACTTGAGGAAGCCTTCAGCACCACCGGCTGCCGCCGACCTGTGATGGTGTCGGTCACGATGGAAACCACAGGCACGATGCTGGTCGGTTCTGATATCGCGGCTGTGGTCACGATCCTGGAGCCCTTTGCCATTGATGTTCTGGGGCTTAATTGTGCCACTGGACCGGAGCAGATGAAAGAGCACATGCGGTATCTCAGTGAGCACAGTCCCTTTGTTGTGAGTTGCATCCCCAACGCCGGACTGCCGGAGAACATCGGCGGCGTCGCCCACTACCGGCTCACCCCCACCGAAATGAAAATGCAACTGATGCATTTTGTGGAGGATCTGGGTGTGCAGGTGATCGGTGGCTGTTGCGGCACCACCCCGGCCCACATTGCTGCCCTGGTGGAACTGGCCTCGGAACTCCATCCCCGGGATCGGCAGGTGCGCAGCCAGCCATTGCCCCTGGAGCCCAGGCCCGCCCTTGGCTATGAACCGGCCGCCAGCTCCATCTACGGCGTCACCCCTTACCATCAGGACAATTCATTTCTGATTATCGGCGAACGACTGAACGCCAGCGGCAGCAAGAAAGTCCGAGAACTTCTCAACGATGAAGACTGGGATGGGCTGGTGGCTGTGGCCCGCTCCCAGGTCAAGGAGAATGCCCACATTCTTGACGTCAACGTCGACTATGTCGGCCGGGATGGCGAGCACGATATGCGAGAGCTAGTCAGTCGACTTGTCACCAATGTCAACCTGCCATTAATGCTCGATTCAACCGAGTGGCAGAAAATGGAGGCCGGTCTCAAGGTTGCCGGCGGCAAATGCATTCTGAACTCCACCAACTATGAGGATGGACCGGATCGATTCTTCAAGGTGCTCGAGCTGGCGCGCACCTACGGCGCCGGAGTGGTGATCGGCACCATTGACGAAGAGGGCATGGCCCGCACCGCGGATCAGAAATTCGCCATCGCCCAGAGGGCCTATCGCGATGCCCTTGAATTCGGCATCCCAGCACGGGAGATCTTTTATGATCCTCTGGCCCTGCCGATTTCCACCGGCATCGAAGAAGACCGCCGCAACGGTGCAGCAACGATTGAAGCGATCCGCCGCATTCGCGATCAGCTTCCGGGTGTGCACGTGGTGCTGGGTGTCAGCAATGTGAGCTTCGGTCTGTCTCCGGCGGCTCGGATTGTCCTGAACTCGGTCTTTCTGCATGATTGCTGCGAGGCGGGCATGGACGCCGCCATCGTCAGTCCTGCCAAGATCCTCCCCCTGGCCAAGATCAGCGAAGACCATCAGCAGGTCTGCCGGGATCTGATCAATGACCGCCGCCGCTTCGAGAATGACATCTGCTGCTACGACCCACTCACCGAGCTGACCACCCTGTTTGAAGGGGTCTCCGCCCGCGATGCCCGGGCCTCTGGCCCCTCCCTGGCAGACCTGGCTGTGGAGGAGCGGCTCAGGCAGCACATCATCGATGGGGAACGCATCGGTCTGGAAGATGCCCTCACCCTTGCCCTCAAGAGCTACAAGCCACTCGAAATCATCAACACCTTTCTGCTCGATGGCATGAAGGTGGTCGGTGAGCTGTTCGGCTCGGGGCAGATGCAGCTGCCTTTCGTGCTGCAGAGCGCGGAAACCATGAAGAGTGCCGTGGCCTTCCTGGAACCCTTCATGGATAAGGTCGAGGGTGAAAGCAACAGCAAGGGTCGCTTTCTGATTGCAACCGTCAAAGGTGACGTGCATGATATCGGCAAAAATCTTGTTGATATCATTCTCACCAATAACGGCTACGACGTGATCAACCTGGGCATCAAGCAGAGCGTTGATTCCATCATTGAAGCCCAACGTGAACATCAGGCTGACTGCATTGCCATGAGCGGCCTGCTGGTGAAGTCAACTGCCTTCATGAAAGATAACCTGGAAGCCTTCAACCAGGCCGGCATCAGCGTGCCCGTCATTCTCGGCGGGGCGGCGCTCACACCCCGTTTTGTCAACGGGGATTGTCGTTCGGTGTATCACGGCAAGGTGATCTACGGGCGTGATGCCTTCGCCGATCTCCGGTTCATGGACGCCCTGATGGAGGCCAAGGGCCGCAATGCCTGGAGCAACGAAGATGGTTTTCTCGACGGCGCTCCTGCAGGCATCGATCTGACGGCCAGCGCTGATGGGGCAGCTCCAGCCCCTGACACCAGCGAGCAGGCCGGCCAACCGACCACGGCGATGCCTGCCAACCCCGTGTCCTCCATGCCGGAGACATCGGTGTCAGACCTGCGCTCCGACGCGGTACCGGAGGAAGCCACGATCACGCCACCCTTCTGGGGCTCCAGGGTGCTCTCGGAGGCGTCCATCCCCCTCGAGGAGGTGTTCGCCTACCTGGATCGCAATGCCCTGTTCGCTGGGCAGTGGCAACTGCGCAAGACCCAGCAGCAGAGCCGCGATGAGTACGACGCGATGCTGGCTGAAAAGGCTGAACCCGTGCTCCAGCATTGGCTGGAGCGTTGCCGCAGCGACCGCCTGCTGACACCGCGTGTGGCCTATGGCTACTTCCCCTGCGGTCGGCGTGGCAACGAACTGGTGGTGTTTGATCCATCGGCAGCTGGTGGCGCTGATCCCCTGGCTCCGGCTGCCGCCAACGCTGTGCTGGGATCTTTCGGGCTGCCGCGCCAGCGCTCCGGCAACCGCTACTGCATTGCTGATTTTTACCGCGACCTCCAGGTCGATGCCAGTGGCCGCCCCAGGCCTGCAGACGTGCTGCCGATGCAGGCGGTGACCATGGGAGAAACCGCCACCCGTTTCGCCCAGGAGCTTTTCCGGGCCGATGCCTACAGCGATTACCTCTACTTCCATGGTCTGGCGGTCCAGATGGCCGAGGCGCTGGCCGAATGGGTCCACGCCAGAATCCGTTGTGAGCTGGGGTTCGCAGACCAGGAACCACAGCAGCTCCGTGATGTGCTGGCCCAGCGCTACCGCGGCAGCCGCTACTCCTTCGGTTACCCAGCATGCCCCAACGTGGCGGATTCCCGCCAGCAGCTCCTCTGGCTCGGTGCTGACCGCATCGGCCTCTCCATGGATGACAGCGATCAACTCGAGCCGGAGCAGAGCACCACGGCCCTCGTGGCCCTCCACAGCCACGCCCGCTACTTCAGCGCCTGAAACCGGGCTCCGGGGGCTGCCCTCTGGCAGGCTCTGGAGGCCCATTTGCTTTTCTGCACCATGGCCATTGCAGGACCCGGTGGTGTCGATGACGCCATTGCCGCTGGCATTGACCTCGACGGCAGCCCCATCCCGCCGGCAATGCTCGATCTCTACCGGGAGGTGATGGACCTGGAGAACGGCCGAGCCCGTAGCGGGGTGCTGCGGTCGATGCGCAACCGCATCGTGCGAACAGGGGCCAAGCACCTGGATCAGACCACCCTCGATGGGCGGCTCAAGGCTGCAGGCTGGGACGGCCTCAAGCCGAAGGAGATCGCTTTCTACTACGGCTGAAGGGCGGCGGTGGCGGCAGCGGTCGGTGCCGACCGCTCAGGCGCACATCTCCTCCAGGGCATCGATCACATCCTGCTGAAACTCCTCCAGATCACTGGAGTCACTGAGGTCGATGCCCTCGCCGGCAGCGTTCTGGCTGAGCTCCTGGAAGTGGAAAGCACCCTCGCCGTGGGCGAGGAACTCCATGGCGGAAGGTTCACCGCTCTCCTTGTAGGCGTCGCAGAGGGCCAGAAAGGCCGCGTCCTCGGTGAAATCCCAGCTCATGTAGGGGCAGCGCTGACCGTTGGTGGATCGTTGATGTACGACGTTTAATGCCTCCCCCCCGGAATCCGTCAACCTCCCGGCAGCAATTTGTCCCACTCCAAGGCCAGACTCGGGCTGCGCCCATCTCCAATCCGGCCGTGTCCATCAGCGCTGATCCGTCTCCAGCCCCTGTCCTCAATGTCCTGGGTGAGCCGTTGCAGGTCTGCGGATGCACACCGATGACCGGCTGGTACCGCGACGGCAGCTGCCGCACCGGTCCGGCCGATCTCGGTCGCCACACCGTCTGCTGTGTGGTGACCGATGCCTTCCTGAACTACAGCCGGGCCCAGGGCAACGACCTCAGCACCCCCATGCCGGATTTCAGTTTTCCAGGCCTGAGGGCCGGCGACTGCTGGTGTGTGTGCGCCGGCCGCTGGCTGGAGGCCTACGACGACGGCATGGCGCCGCCGGTCCGGCTCGAGGCCTGTGAAGCCAGCACCCTGGAGCTGATCCCCCTGGAGATCCTGCGGGCCCATGCTCACCAGGGAATGGCCTGACCATCCCAGGCCAGGAAGGCGCCGCTCTGTTCAGGGGTCTGGCGCCCCAGCACGGTCAGCAGCTGCTCGGCGGCCCAGTCGGGGCTGAACAGCCGCTCCGGCGCCACGCCACCCCTGAAGGGAGCCGAGAGCTCAGTGGCTGTGGTGCCCGGATGCAGCAGGCTGACACAAGCCAGCGGCCAGCGGCGGCGCCACTCCACGGCCAGCGTGTGCAGCAACTGGTTCTGGGCTGCCTTGGCAGCCCGGTAGGCATACCAGCCTCCCAGTCGGTTGTCACCGATGCTGCCCACCCTGGCCGAGAGGCTGGCGAAGTGGAACGGCCGCCCCTTCTCCAGGCAGGGTTCCAGGGCCCTGGCCAGCAACGCCGGGCCATAGGCGTTCACGGCAAAGCTCTGCTCCAGCGCCGATCGCCGCAGCTGGGCGATCCGTTTCTCCGGCTGCAGATCGCCCCCATGCAGCACACCGGCGGCGTAGATCACCAGCCTCAGGGGCCGGTGGTGCTGGCAGAGCCGTTGGCCGAAGGCCTCGAGGCTGGCGTCGTCGCAGGAGTCGAGGGTCAGGTCGCGACCCCGTCGGCCGGCACCGTGCACGCTCAGGCCGGGGGCCTGGCGCCGCAGGGCTGTGATCAACGCACCACCGATGCCACCGACCCCCACCACCACCGCATGGCCCTGCCAGTCCCGGAGCGGCTCAGCCATGCCATCTGTCCATCGGGGTCGCATGATGGCAGGGCCTGAAGCGCAGCGGATGGACCTGTCGCGATGATGGTTGAGCAGCCCATGCGGATCACCGTGCTGGGCAGGGGGGCCTGGGGCGCCACCCTGGCCGGGCTCTGGCAGGCCACTGGCCACACAGTCGATCTCTGGTCACGACGCGACGGCGGCAGCCCCCTGCCCCTGCTGGCGGGCAGCGACCTGGTGGTGGCGGCCGTTTCCATGGCGGCCATCGGCGAGCTCAGCGAGCTGCTGGCACCAGCCTGGCCAACGGGCCTGCCCCTGCTCAGCTGCAGCAAGGGCATCGCCGCCGAGGGCCTGCTCACGGCCGGCCAGATCTGGTGCCGGCGGATCCCGGGGTTGAGGCTGGCAGTGCTCAGCGGTCCCAACCTGGCCGCTGAACTGGCCCGGGGGCTGCCGGCAGCCTCCGTGATCGCCAGCCGTGATGGCCCCCTGGCAGGCCGCCTGCAACAGGCCCTGGCAACGCCCTGCCTGCGCCTGTACACCAACGACGATCCCACCGGGACGGAGACAGCGGGCGCCCTCAAGAATGTGATGGCCGTCGCCGCGGGCATCAGCGATGGCCTCGGTCTCGGCGCCAACGCCCGTGCCTCGTTGCTCTGCCGTGGTCTGGCGGAGATGGGGGTGGTGCTCACCAGCCTCGGTGGCCGCATGGCCACCCTCTATGGACTCGCCGGCATGGGAGATCTGCTGGCTACGGCCACCAGTGATCTCAGCCGCAACTACCGGTTCGGCAGCCTGCTGGCCCAGGGCCTGGATGCGCAGAGCGCTGTCACCAGGATCGGTGCCACGGTGGAAGGCCCGGGCACGGCCACAGCGGCCCTGCAGCTCGCCTTACGGGACGGGCTGGATCTGCCGATCTGCGCGCAGGTGGTGGCAATCATCAGCGGCGAAAGTCCGGCGCGTGCTGCCGTGGAGGCGCTGATGCGCCGTGATTTCAGGCCGGAGACCGGACCGTGAGCCAGGCCAGGCTGCCAGGCAGTCCGGCAGGAACCCTGCGGGCCCTGCTGGTCGAAGCCTTCACGGACCGTCCGTGCGCCGGCAACGGTGCGGGCGTGGTGCTGCTGCGGCAGCGGCCCGGTGACCGCTGGCTCCAGGCCGTGGCCCGCAGCCTGCGCCAGTCGGAAACGGCCTTCCTGCTGCCGGCCAGCGGTGAGGCCGGCCCCAACCAGTGGCTGCTGCGCTGGTTCACACCCACCTGTGAGGTGCCGCTCTGTGGCCATGGCACCCTGGCGGCGTTGCTGGCGCTCGGCACCTGGGGGCAGGCCACCGCTGGGGTGCCCGTCGGTTTTCACACCCGCAGCGGTCTGCTCAGGGCCTGTCTGGAGCCGGGGTCAACCGCTGCCGGCACGGTTGAACTGCCCGCCGGGGAGCTGCTGTCCGCCCCCGTGCCCGATGGGCTCACAGACCTGGTGGTCCGGCTCCTGGGCGCGCAGGTGGAGCGGTTCTGGCGCTCCACGATCGGTTACGGGGTTGCTCTGCTGGGATCGCAGGCAGGCCTGGAGACCATGGCCTCGATCGCCGCGGATCTGCCGGCGGATCTGCGGCAGGGGCTGGTGGTGATGCAGGCCCTGGAAGGGTCGGGGGCCCGCCCGCAGGTCGGCCTGCAACCCGCCGATTATCAGCTCCGCTTCTTCGCTCCCGGCCTGGGAATCGATGAGGATCCGGTGACCGGTTCAGCCCATGCCCTGGTGGCGTCCTACTGGATGGAGCGGTTCAACCGATCGCCGGTGAGGGGCTGGCAGTGCTCTGACCGTCCGGGGGGGATGGTGTGCAGTAGGCGTTTGTCCGGCATGATCGCGCTGTCAGGACAGGGACACGTGCTGTGGGAGGGCTGTTTATCGGCATTGCCGGACAGATTCGGAGAATCGGCCGACGATCGCGGCTGGCCCTCAGCCGTGGTGCCCGACGCCACCTGAACCACCCCCTCGCCCTGGGGGCTCCCCTGGCCGTGGCTGCCGTGGCCTCGGGCTACGGACTGCAGTCGGTGGTGCCATCGCGCTCCGCCAGTCCGTCCCAGACCCAGCTGTTCGATGCCCTTCTGGCCGAATCCCAGACCGCCCAGCGCTCAGCACCATCGGCGCCCGACATCTCCCGACAGGGCTCCGACGCCGCCCAGGCCCTGACAAGTGCGACGCCGCTCCGTGGCCAGCCTGAACCCACTCAGGGCCAGACCCTCAATCTGGAAATCCGGGTGGCCCTGCTGGGGGCCTCCGGCCGTCCGGGGCTGACATCCTCCGGCCCCTGGCGCCTGCTGGACCGCGACGGCAGGACCCTGCAGGCCGGCCCGGCAGGGATGGCGGTGAATCTGGCCGGTGTGCTCGCCTCCGGTCCCGAAGCCTGGCTGGAGTGCCTCACGGCCGACTGTGCCCTGCTGGTGAACGGCAGGCCCTATGCAGGGCGCCTCAGGCTGCTGCGCGACGGTGATGGGGTGCAGCTGGTGAACCACCTGCCCCTGGAGAGCTACATCAGCTCCGTGGTTGGCTCTGAAATGCCCAGCAGCTGGAATCTCGAGGCCCTGCGGGCCCAGGCGGTGGCGGCCCGTTCCTACGCCATGGCCCACATGGCCCGCCCTGCCAACAGCCACTGGCACCTGGGTGACACCACCCGATGGCAGGCCTATCGCGGCCTTGAGACGGTCAACACCCGTACCCTGCAGGCGACGGGCACCACCGCCGGTGTGATCCTCAGTTACCGGGGGGGAATCGTGGAAAGCCTCTATGCCGCCACCAGCCAGATCAGCACTGAGGCCCACGGCCACCTCGGCGCCAGCATGAGCCAGCACGGTGCCCAGGATCTGGCGGCCTCGGGGCTGCGCTATGAGCAGATCCTCGCCCATTACTACCGCGGCGCCTCGCTCGCCCGTCTGCAGACCGGTGCGGGCTGAGCGCATCTGGGAGCAGGCGAGATCGGTGGCCAGGGCGGCTGAAGCCTGCGGAGCCCTTGTGCCTCTGCAGACCCGTCGCCTCACCCTCACGGATGCCGGCCCCTTCGTGGTGCGTGAACTGCTGTCCGCAACGCCTCGACACCTGCGGCCCGATGGTCCCAGGCCCAATCCCTTCCTGCCATGGGAAGCGGCCCTGGAGGTGGGCCGTCCCGGCGAGGGCCATGCCCTGATCCTCAACAAGTATCCGGTGCAGCCGGAGCATCTGCTGCTGATCACCAGCCGCTGGCAGCCCCAGAGCGGCTGGATCAGCTGGGATGACTGGCGGACCGTGGCCGGTGTGGCAGCCGACACCGGCGGTCTCTGGTTCTTCAACAGCCATGCCACGGCCGGCGCCAGCCAACCCCATCGGCACCTGCAGCTGCTGCCCCGCCATGGGGGCGAGACCAGCTGTCCCCTGGCCGTTGAACTCGAGCGTCAGCTGGCTGGCCTGGCCGACCCCTGGCCCTGGCGCTATTGCCTCAGTCGTCGCCGCAGGGGGCTGGAGGCAGTGGATGGGGGCGTGGAGCTTGAAGCCCTGTATCTGGACCATGCGAGCCGGCTGGGTCTGGGCCGGCCCGCTGATGATCCCCAACCCCGCCATGCGTACAACCTGCTGTTCGATGACAACTGGATGCTGACCGTGCGGCGGGAGCGGGAGACCTGTGCTGGCTTCAGCGTCAACGCCCTCGGATTCGCCGGTTATCTCCTGCGAACCAGGGATTCCGATCTTGACTGGCTGGTTGGCCATGGACCCTGGGCCCTCCTGCGCGAGGTGGCCACGGCTCCGGGCTGATCCTTCACCGGCTCCATACAAATCCCGTGGTTTCACGGTGGTGAACAGGCGCCCACCTCTGGCTTGCTGGTGTCAGGGAGTGAGCGGCCGCAGTCCTGCCGCCCGCCAGGCATCCTCCCCCCTTTACGAACAGACAGGCCATGAGCACCACCCATCCCACGCCATTCCCGTCCCATCACCACCGGCCCCGTCCTCCCCGCCGCCGTCCTGCAGACGGCCCCCTGCCGGCGCCGATCGTGGACCGCAACCGCCGTGTGGCGGCGTACCAGCAGCTGGTGCGCCCGGTGGCGACCCACTACGCCGCCTGCAGTGGCCAGAACAGCGAGGATCTGATTCAGGTCGGCCTGCTGGGGCTGATCCGGGCAGCCGAGCTGTTCTCCAGCGGTAATGACACTCCCTTCGAACGGTTCGCCCGACCCCACATCCGCGGGGCGATCCTTCACTACCTCCGCGATGCAGCCCATCCGGTGCGTCTGCCCCGTCGCCAGGAGGAACAGCGTCTGCGCCTGCGGCGGATCAGCCGCCAGATGGCCTGCTGCCAGGATCCGTTGACCGTGGATCGCGCCTGTTGCCGTGAGCTGGGGATCCGCCCGGAGCAGTTGCAGCTGCTGCGCCAGTGGGATCGCTGCCGCAGCATGCGTCAGCTGGACAATGCCCAGTGGGAGGAGATCCCGGCACCTGAGCACTCGGACAGAGCCGAGGCGGAGGATGAGGTGCAGCGGGCCCGCCGGCTGCTCGAGCAACTTGAGCCACGCTGTCGCAGCGTGGTATCCAGGGTGGTGCTGTCGGGCTGGAGTTACCGCAAGGTGGCCCAGGCCATGGCCGTGAGTCCCATGACAGTCCAGCGTCTGCTGCGGCGCGGGCTGGAGCTGCTGAGGCAACAGATGCTGACGGACAGCCGGCTCATGGGGTCGGTTCAGCGTTCTCCTGGGGGTGATCACGCTCCAGCTGCTGCTCAAGGGCGCTGAGCGCCCCGTTCACGGCGGCCAGCTGCTGCTCCAGGCCATCCCGCCAGGAGCGCAGCAGCCGCTGCTTCCGCTCCAGGTGGCGGCGGTGGCCATCAACGTGCTGACAGGTGCCGCCGAGGCAGCAGAACGGGGGCAACATGGCAGAGGTGCTGGTGGGGCGTTTCTAGCTCCGATCCGGGTCTTGCTGCGGCGTTCAGACAGCAGTTCCGCGCCAACGACGCCGCAGTTCGCCTGACTGCCATGATGGGAATCTGGGCACCTGGTTGCTGCACCGGATGCTCCCGGCCTGCCGTATGCCACGGGCAGGCCCCAGTCCGTGCCCCCAGACCGTCTCCCGTTTTCCCCCTTGCTCCGCACCAACGGCTGCCACGGAACCCTGCTGAGCCTCGCGGCCGGAGTGACCCTGCTGATGGTGGCCATGCCAGGCAGGGCCTATGTCGATCTGATGGCAGGCCAGAGGGCCAGACCGCTCAATGGCACCTTCAACCGCGTGCCGGTGCTCCATTCCAACCAGCCCGAGGAGGTCGAAGGCCCGGGGATTCTGATCAACACGGCACCGGGTACGGCATGGGCAGCTGAAAATGGCCAGCCCCTTCGCAATGCCGAATTCACATTCCAGGGTGAATTCGGCATGCACCTGCATCACAAATATTTCCCTCCCTACCGGGCATCCATCCGCGCATCGGAACGCCGTACAGAGCTGACACTGGCAGCAATTCTGATCAACCCCGGCTACCGACCCGTTCACATCCGTTTCGAGAACGGTGCTGTGCGCAACAGCTTTGAAGCCCCCTATCTCGCCAACAACCTGATGGGTGTCAAGCCCCTCGGACCCCGCCCGTGGAACACGGGCCCAGGTGATGCCACTGCCGTGCAGATGCTCCGAGGAAAACTGGATAACCGTCTGGTGGACGAGATCACCATCCCTCCCCGCAGCCGGATTGTGCTGTTTCAGACACCGTTGCCGGCCCTGGGAATTGCCAACGCCCTGCTCCGCGGAAAGAGCGATGGACCCTTCCACATCGCCGTGGTGGCTGCGCGGAATCCAACCAGTGATGGCGATCTGATTGCCGTTCTCGACTCGGCCCGACTGGCGCCAGGTCGAACCTATCTCAATCAGCTGCGCGAGATTGAAGCCCGCCAGGTGTTCTCGCGGGTCGGTGGCGTGGCCCTTGGCGACACCTATGCCGCATCCATCCGCCACGACCTGACCCGCGATGGTGCCCTGCATGTGCCCTTCACCAGCACCCCCCGGCATCATTTCGGCACCCGCGATGTTCAGGTCAACCCCCTTGCCGTGCGCATGCTGGATTCGGCCGTCGACAACATCGGCACCTACGGCGTCCGTTTCAACGTCGACCTTCAGCTGCAGGGTGCCGGCAGCTACGAACTGGTGATGAGCCATCCGGCCCGGGCCGGTGGCCAACCCTTCACCGCCTTCCGCGGATCCCTGCAGATCGTCTCGCCTGAAGGACTCAGGGAAGTGCACGTGGGCCTGCGGTCTGGCCAGAGTCTTTCGCTGACCAGTCTGTTGCTTCAACCCGGCAGGCCCCAGACCGTGCGGGTAAGCATGGTGTACCCCGCCGATGCCACGCCGGGGCACCTGCTGAGCGTGGTGCCGACAGCCCAGTTCGCCATGGTGCAACAACGGGAACGTCAGCTTGAGATCGCGCGCCGGGAGGCCCAGCGAACGGCTCCGCCTGCGGTTCCTCCGGCTCCCGCCGGTGCCACTCCCGCGGCGCTGATGCAACGGCCCCTTCCGGCCGCACCCCCACTGCTACCGGCACCCGCTTACGCCCCCCTGCGGCTGACGATGCCCTCCATGCCGGTTCCGCCACCGTTGGTGCCCGGGAGTCTGGTGCCCCCACCTCCCTCTGCCGGCCAGGTCGATCGCTACCGACAGGCGGTGGATGCACAGCAGCGTGAGCTGCAGCGCTGGCAGGATCGCTGAATGCCAGCTTGCAGGGGATGACGGATCAGGCCTACGACAGCGGCCGCCAGGGGCAATCGCGCGCTGACGGCCGCCGTCGGGTCACGTTGGATCTGCCGCCTGAGATGGTGGCCCAGATTGATCTGCTGAGGCGGGAGTGGGGGATCCGGGCCAGGGGCGGAGTGGTGGAGGAGCTGCTGCGCCATGTCTTCAGCGGCGACCGCTCGCTGGATGCCCAGGACGACGCCGAAATCGCCACCGATGAACTGGACGAACCGGCCGGCCTGGTGCTGGTGATGGGGCAGGCCCTGGCCGACGACGAGCTGATCTTTGAACTGGAGGAGGAGCGGGTCGGCCCCACCACCAGCGGCGGCACTGGAATCGACCTGCCGGGATTCGTGCGCCGCCGCTCGGATCAGGTGCGCCGCAGCCTGCACGAGCGCCCGCCAACGGCACGGGCACCATTGCCCCGCCTGCAGCCCGAGGCCATGCAGGCCGCCCTTGCTGCTGTCGAGGAGCACTGGTTGAGCCTCTACGGCACGGCAGCCAACGAGAATGTGCTCGAGGCCGCCATGATCTGGCTCGCCAAGGACATCTGGCCCCAGACCGATCCCGGCGAAGGTCGAGCGTTCACCTGGACTGAGGCCACCCGGGCCATGCAGGAGATGGTTCAGGGCTGGAACCCCGGCCCTGCCGATTTCGCGCGGGTGATTGTGACGGCAGGGGTGCTGGAGGATCCCTTCAGCGGCGACACGCTGGCTCTGCGGATTCCTCCCCTGATCCGCCGCTTCGTGAACCGCTTCCGTCGCCGCCGCCGTGGTGCGTCCTTCCACACGCTGGACAACACCATGACCCTTCAGGGGGCTCTCAAGCTTCTGCGCATTCCGGTGCTGGCGGGCCAGCGGCTCAGCCTCTCCCAGATCCGCGATGCGTACCGCCAGCAGGCCATGGCCCACCACCCGGATGCTGGCGGCTCGGTGGAGGACATGCGTCGCATCAATGAGGCCTATCAGTTGCTCAAGGAGCTCTACCGCCAGAAAGGCCACGGATCAGCTGACGCCTGAAGCTGTCTTTCGTCTCTGATTGGTCGCATTTCAGGTCTCAGAGCGGGACGCGAGTGGGATACCAGAGCCGCCCAGTCGTTCGCCATTGTCCCGGCTGAGACTTGCAAATGGTCTCATGACGCGACTCAATGTGGCCATCCGGTCCGGCCATGGCGTGTGCGGATGGGTGATCAGGCTTCTCCCCATGGCACGCCGATCTCAATGTCGGAAACCCACATCACGGCCTTGCGTGCTGAGTTCTCCCGTCGATGTGCGCAACCGGTCGGGCGCTTTGGCGATGTGTGTGCCCGCATGGTGATGCAGTGGTTCTTTGGTCAGGTCCAGATCCTGGGTCCAGTGATGACCTGGACCATGCGATCCGCGCAGAACCTGACTGTGACTGGATTCTTCAGCAACCCCGTCCGCTTGCGTATCTGTGTTTGACACAGATACGCAAGCGGAGCAAAACCATGACCCGTCAGGTCGTCTCATCAAGGACTACATAAAAGACCAGCCATGGGACGCAGTCGAGATCAACGGATCTTTTATGTCTCTGTATGGTGCAGAAATGGGACCAGGATCTGGTCTTATGTGAGATCTGTGGGCAGTCGTTCCAGGGCGCCTGGCACGGTGTCCTTTGTGATGGGGGAAGCGGGCCGAATCCGGATTAGGTTTAGGCGGCCTCATTGAATCCAATGCCCAGTCACCGCAGGCGTGATCACCGTGATAACGGTCATTCCTCACGCCTGTTCCGCGGCTTGCTCATCAGCCAGGTGTTCTTGTTGCCCTGGTTGATCCTGTGGTGCCATGAGCAAATGCTGGTGGCGTCCGAGAAGGACAGCGACTGGACAGCGAGCCTGCCCTTTCTGGATCCCACCAAGAAGCAACATTCCAGACCGCAGACGCCACCGGCCAGCCGGGCACCCACGCCGGTGGGTCAGGCCGGTCTCTCCATTGCGGTCCCTACAACCGCCAGGTCGTTCATGGCAACTGAACCGGTGGCCTCCCTGCCCAGGTTTGAGAGTTCCGTGGTGGCCGATCCGTTGGCTTCTGATTCGGCATTCACAGGTTCCGATCTGCTGGGCGGCTCTATGGGCCTGGCTGACCTCGCCAGCCCAAGCATCCAGGGCCGTGAGCTGGCCGCGCGGGCCAGGGCGATCCGGATCGGTGATCCCTTTTCACCACTGCCCAGCTCCTATCGCCAGCCCATGCGGGTCGCCGTGGGCGAATTGCAGAAACAGACCGGGCCACGGCGCATTGAACCCGCCAGGTTGGTGCATCTGCCCTCCCGCCTGATCAAAAAGCCGGTTTCCGTGCCGGTTGTGCTCCAGAGCGACGGCAGCGTTGACGTTCTCAACAGGCCCGATGATCAGCGGGTGGTGGAAGACATTCGCCAATGGTCCTCCAGACAGGCTCTACCGGGTAGCGGCAGCGTTGAACCGGCCGTGGTGGTGGTGCAGCCCCTGCCCAACGTCGCTCCGTCCGGGCAGGCTGCACAGTCCACACAAGCAGTGTGGATCAAGCGCTCGCTGGCACCAGTGACACCGGCTCCAGCGCAACCTCAAGCTGAAGCAACCCCTGCGGCAGGTCCCACCTCCATCAGCGTGAGGGAGACTCCATCTGCAACACACACTGCACCTGTTCAAGAATTCAGCACCACCAACCCCACAGACTGAGCGATCGGGCCATCACCACTGGGTGACGAGCGGGTGCTGGTCTCCAGAAGCGTCTCAGGTAGTGGTCTGCATCCCCTGGATCAGAAAATCGAAATAGGGGGCTGCAAGGGCTGCTTCCTCGCCGTTCAGCAGCACCAGCGAGGCCTCCTTCAGGCAGCGCATGGACTCCACCATGCCGGGCATTGGCACACCCAGGCTGTTGTACATCTCACGGGCGCCCACCAGACCGATCTGCTGAATCAGCTCCGTGCTGCCGGCCAGCACCCCGTAGGTCACCAGCCGCAGATACCAGCTGAAATCGCGCAAACACTGGGCCCTCTGCTTCTGGCCGTAGGCATTGCCGCCAGGGGCCACATAGTCGGGTCGGCGGCTGAACAGCTGCTTGGCCGATTCGTCAACGATCTTCTTTTCGTTGGCTGTGAGAGCCTTCACCACAGCCAGCCGCTTCGATCCACCGCTGAGGTAATCGACCATCGAGCGCAGCTCGCCACCGGTGGGGTAGCGCAGCTGATCATCGGCCTGAAGGATCAGATCGCGAACGACGCTCATGGCAGCGACCAGGGACAGGCAGATCTTATCGAGTGCCGGCCCCGCACTCCAGGGAGACTGACAAGACGACGCAAGGTGTAACGCCCATGGGCCCCGGAGCCCAGGATCGTTAGCCTCGGGCCTGAGCTGGTCCATCGATGCTGGAGCTGGACGTCGAGGATCTCGACCATCAGGGTCGCGGCATCGGCCGGCACGAGGGGGTCGTGGTGCTGGTGGAAGGGGCTTTGCCCGATGAGCGGGTGCGGGTGCGGGTCGAACACCGGGGCCGGCGCCACTGGGTGGCCAGCCTGCTTGAGGTGCTGACCCCCTCACCCCATCGCCGGCGTCCACCCTGCATCCTGGCCGACCACTGCGGCGGCTGCAGCCTGCAGCACCTCAGCCAGGAGGGCCAGGACGCCTGGACGATGCGGCGGCTCGAGGAAACCCTCCGCCGTCTGGGCGGCCTGGAGGTGTCGATCCGGCCCCTGCTCGCTGCTGCCAGCGAATTCGGGTACCGCAACCGGGCGGTGATTCCGCTGCAGCGACAAGCGTCTGGGGCGCTCAAGGCGGGCTACTACCGGCGGGGAAGCCACCGGATCGTGAACATGAACCGCTGCCCGGTGCTGGATCCCCGCATCGACCGGTTGATCGCGCCGTTGAAGGCGGATCTGGAGGCCACCGGCTGGTCAGCCGATCCCCACCATGGAATTCTGCGCCACCTGAGCCTGCGGGTTGGCCATGGCAGCGGCCAGGTGCTGATCACCCTGGTGGCCAGCCAGGACGAGCTGCCCGGGCTCCGGGAACTGGCCGCCGATTGGTTGGAGCGCTGGTCCGATGTGGTCGGAGTGGGCCTCAATCTCCAGCCCAACCCCACCAACGTGCTCTTCGGTGAGCGCACCCTGGTGCTGGCGGGCCAGGACCACCTGATGGAATCCTTTGGGGGCCTGGAGCTTGAGATCGGCCCTGACACGTTCTTTCAGGTGAACACCGCCCAGGCCGAGCGGGTGCTGCCCCTGCTGATCGAGGCGCTGCCGCCTGAACCCGGTGTGCTCGTGGATGCCTACTGCGGCATCGGCACCTTCTCTCTGCCACTGGCGCGGCTCGGCTGGCAGGTGCTGGGTCTGGAGTCCCATCCGGGGGCGGTGGCCCGGGCGCAGGCCAATGCCCACCGGTTGAATCTGGCGGATCGGGCCCATTTTGCGGTCGGCGATGTGGGAGCGCTGCTCGATGACCACCTGACGGCTGCTGGCCCCCAGGCCCGCTTGTTGCTCGATCCCCCCCGCCGCGGTCTGGACCGGGTGGTGGTCGAGGTGATCCGCGAACGAACTCCCCGCCAGGTGCTCTATCTGAGCTGTGATCCGGCCACCCTCAGCCGTGACCTGGCCCTGCTCAGTGAAGGGAACCTGTACCGGGTGGAGTGGGCCCAACCCCTGGATTTCTTCCCCGCCACCACCCATGGGGAGACATTCGTGGTCCTCAGCTCCGCAGCTCTGCCTTGAACTGCTGCTCCAGGGCCGCCCTCACACGGTTGTGAACGGGATCCACATCACTGTCGGTCAGGGTGCGCTGGGGATCGCGATAGCGCAGGCGGAATGCCTGGCTGCAGAACCCCTCGGCCACCTGGCTGCCCCGGTAGCGGTCCAGCAGTTCAGCCTGCTCCAGCAGCGGTCGCCCCGCCTTGCGGATCGTGGTGAGCAGATCCGCCGAGGCGACCGAATCCGAAACCACCACGGCCAGATCCCGTTCACTGGCTGGCACGGTGGGATAGGGGCTGAACGCTGGTTGCCAGCGGGTCGGGCGGGTGGCCGCCGCCAGCAGCGGCCCAAGCTGAAGCTCGAAGGCATGGGTGGCTTCGGGCAGATCCAGGGCCTCTGCCCGTTCGGGATGGATCTGGCCGAACCAGCCGACCACCCGACCCTCCAGCACCAGTTCGGCCGAACGGCCGGGATGGAGCAGACCGCAACAGGCGATCGGATCGGTGAGGGTGCGGTCCAGCGGTGCCAGGCGCAGGGCCTCGAAGCCCTGCTGCAGCACTCCCCTGGCCTGGTGGAAGGTCAGGGGGAGTCCCTTGCCGCTGGTGGTCCAGCGCTCGCTGCGACGGTCGCCGGCCAGCACGCCAGCCAGGCGCAGGTGTTCGCTGGTGTCGGTGGCAAACACCGTGCCGATCTCAAACCCCCAGAACCCACTGGAGCCGGCCTGCAGATTGCGGCGGGCCGCCTGCAGCAGCTCCGGATGCAATTGATCGCGCAAATGGCCGTAGTCCGCCAGCAGGGGGTTGGCGAGGGCCAGCCTGGAACCGGACTCCGGCACCAACGACAGGCTGCAGCATTCCTGCAGACCGCTGGCAGCGAGAGCCCGGCGCAGCCGTCTCTCGGCCTGCTGGGTGGCGCTGAGGCCACCGGGTTCCAGCGGATCAGGCAGGTGACAGGCGAAATGGTCATAGCCGACTAGCCGGGCCACCTCCTCGATCAGATCCACTTCCCGGCGAAGATCCATGGCCCGGGCGGCGGGCACCTCCACCCACCAGCCATCGTCGCCATCAAGCTCGAGGCGGCAGCCGAGGGCCTCGAGGGTGGCCACGATCCGCCCATCGTCCAGATCCTGGGCGTCTCCGTCGACCAGCACCGGCCCTAGCAGATTGTGCAGGGCATCGCGGCGCAGACGCAGCGGCAGGGCTGGCTGGTTGCTGCGCCGATGGAGCCAGCGGCCGCTGCAGGTGCCACCCGTGAGCTCCTGGAGCAGCTGCACGGCCCGATCGGCGGCCGCCAGGGTGGCTTCCGGGGGCAGGCCTTTCTCAAAGCGGGTGCTGGCCTCCGTGCGCAGGCCGACACTGCGGGCTGAGCGGCGCACCGCCTGGGGCGCGAACACGGCAGCCTCCAGCCAGATCCGGCGGGTGCTGGCAACCACGGCTTCCGCCTCCCCGCCCATCACTCCCGCCAGAGCAACAGGCCTGTCGCCGTAGGTGACCACCAGGGCCTCCTCGGACAGGTGACGTTGCTCCCCGTCGAGGGTGGTGAGGGGTTCCTGATCGCGGGCCTGGCGCAGGCCGATCAGGCCCGGCTCCGGGGATGGCTTCAGACCGTCGGGCTGGCTGGCTGCGAGGCGATCCGCATCAAAGGCATGCAGCGGCTGTCCGGTCTCGAGCATCACCAGGTTGGTGACATCCACCACCGTGTTGATCGAGCGCATTCCGGCCCGTTCGAGTCGCTGACGCAGCCAGGTGGGAGAAGCCCCGATGCGGACCCCCTCGATGGCGGTGAGACTGAAGATGCCTCCGGCCTCCATGGCCTCGGCACTGGCAGGATCGATGTCCAGCGTCGCTGCCTGGCAGGCCTGCGGCGGCTGGGGAAAGACGGTGCGGCCGCCGATCAGAGCCGCCACCTCCCGGGCGATTCCCTGCATGGACAGGCCGTCGGGACGGTTGGCGGTGATCGCCAGTTCAAGCACCTGATCGTCAAGACCGAAGGCCGGACCGACCGGCGATCCCAGCGGAGGCACGGCCTGCAGCAGATCCTCGAGGATGGCGATGCCGTCGGACTCCTCGGCCAGCCCCAGCTCCGCCAGGGAGCAGATCATGCCGGTGCTGGCCACTCCGCGCAGGGTGGTGGCTTTGATCGTCAGACCCACCGCAGGCAGCGTTGCCCCCTCCAGGGCCACGGGCACATGGATACCGGCTCGCACGTTGGCGGCACCACAGACGATCTGCAGGGGGGCCTCCAGCCCCACATCCACCTGGCAGACACTCAGCCTGGCCGCATCCGGATGGGCCTGGCGGTCCAGCACGCGGCCCACCACCACCCCTTCGGCGGCGGCGGCGAGATCGCGGATCGCCTCCACCTCGAATCCGGCCATGGAGAGCCGCTCGGCCAGCGGTGCGGGGGCCAGGGCGGAGGCACCGGTATCGACGAGCTCCCGGAGCCACTGCAGCGAGACCAGCATCGATCAACGATGAAACGGTTGTCGATCCTAGGCAGGGGGTCCGTCCCCGCCTGGAATGGACCGGTCGGGAGGTAGGGTTGGCGATTGTCACTTCGCTTCGCACAAGCGGCGCACGTCCTTCCATGGCAAAGAACAAGGGCGTCCGGATCGTTGTCACCCTCGAGTGCACCGAATGCCGGTCCAACCCCGCCAAGCGGTCTCCTGGTGTGTCCCGGTACACCACCCAGAAGAACCGTCGCAACACCACCGAACGGCTTGAGCTCAAGAAGTTCTGCCCCCACTGCAACAGCTCCACCGTGCACAAGGAGATCAAGTGAGCACCGGCTCACCACGCTTGCTTCCCTGCTTGATCCCTTCCACGTTTCCGTTCGTTTGACCCATGGCCAGCTCCTTTTTCAAGAAACGCCTCTCACCGATCAAGCCCGGTGAACCGATCGACTACAAAGATGTCGATCTGCTGAAGAAATTCATCACCGAACGGGGCAAGATCCTGCCCCGCCGCCTCACGGGTCTCACGGCCAGGCAGCAGCGGGATCTGACCAATGCGGTGAAGCGCGCCCGCATCGTGGCCCTGCTGCCATTCGTGAATCCAGAGGGTTGATCCCCTGAGCAGCCCGGCCTTCCACTGCGGCGATCTGGTCGGGGTGCTGGAGTCCAGGGGTCCCAGGCTGGCGATCGTGGCCGCAGTGCAGGCAAGCCGCCTGCGGCTCAGCGTTGGCGCCGATGGCCGATCGCTGGTGCTGCCCCAACGCCAGGTGGAGCGTCTCTGCACGTTGCCCATGGGGCTGAACCCACCTGGTCGCCTGTCCGACGAACCGTGGCGGATCGATCAGCCGGTCCTGGCGTCCCATCGGCCGTCGCCCAGGGCCTGGGGAGCGGCCTGGATGCTGCTCCTCGAGGGGGGCGAAAACGTCAGCCTCGAGGACTTCACCGATCTGGTGACTGGGTCCACGGTCCCCGCCGCCCTGGCCGCCTGCTGGCTGGATCTGGTGGGCAATCAGACCCTGTTCCGCCTGCGCCAGCGGGAGGTGAGCGCCAGGCCCCTGGTTGATCTCAGGGGCCTGCGCCGTGACCGCCGCCTGCAGCGGTTGAGGGAGGAACGGGAGCAGGCCTGGTTGCTGCTGCTGCAGCGCCGTCAGCCGCTGGACCGTGGGGCTCAGCCAGCCGACGTGAATCAGCGCCTGGATCAACTGCAGCAGGTGGCGGCGGGGCGTCTGGAATTCGACCAGCTGGATCCAGCCCTGCGGCAGAGTCTCACGGCCCTTCGCCTGGGACACGATCGCGGTGATCTGCGCCATCTGCTGGTCGCCCTCGGCCAGTGGGATCCCCACCAACTGGTGGCCATGGCCGGCACCCCCTGGAGCAGCGGCTTCTCGGCAGAACATCAGCAGGAGGCGGAACGTCTGCTGGCGCTCAACGCCGCAGAGCTCCCCGGCGATGCTGCGCGGTTGGATCTCACCGCCCAGCGTTGTCTGACGATCGACGACGACGAAACCCGCGACATCGACGACGGCATTGCCCTGGAACGCCTGGCAGGCGGGGGGCTGAGACTCTGGATCCATGTGGCCGATCCAGGCCGCCTGGTGCAGGCCGGCTCGCCGCTGGATCTGGAGGCCCGCCGCCGGGGCAGCAGCCTGTATCTGGCTGCCGGCACCCTGCCGATGTTTCCGGAGAGCCTTTCCACCGGTCCCTTCAGCCTGAGGGCCGGCGTGCGCAGCGCCGCCTGGAGCACCTGGGTGGACCTCTCCGAAGACGGAGCGATTCAGGCTTCCGGCATGCAGCGGAGCTGGGTGCGGCCCACATTCCGCCTCAGCTATGACGATGCCGATGACCTGATCGATCTGGCCCCCCCGGAGGAGGCGGATCTGGCCGCCATCGAACACCTGCTCTCGCGGCGTCGATCCTGGCGACTGGCACGGGGAGCCCTGACGATGGACCTGCCCGAGGGCCGGATCCGCTGTCGGCAAGGGGAACCCGTGCTGGAGATCAGCGAGGCCGGACCATCCCGCCAGCTGGTCGCCGAAGCCATGATCCTGGCTGGTGCCGTGGCAGCCAGCTTCGGCCAGGAGCACCAGCTGGCCCTCCCTTACCGCAGCCAGCTGCCGGCGGAACTGCCACCCGCTGCTGAACTTGAGGGTCTGCCCGATGGGGCCGTGCGCTTCGCCGCCATCAGGCGCTGCCTCACTCGCGGTCTGATGGGAACGGAACCCGCAGCCCATTTCAGCCTTGGGTTGCCGGCTTACGTGCAGGCCACCTCGCCGATCCGCCGTTACGGGGATCTGGTGGTGCAGCGCCAGATCGGGGCGCTGCTCGATGACGGCCAGCCCCTGGAGCGACCGGCCCTGCAGGAGTTGCTCGATCAGTTTGATGGCGCGGTGCGGGAGGGGCTGGCCATCGCCCGCGAAGACCAGCGCCACTGGCAGCAGGTGTGGTTCGAGGCCCATCGCAGCGAGCAGTGGCGGGCCTGCTTTCTCCGCTGGCTGCGCCCCCAGGATCGCCTCGGTCTGGTGCGGATCGAGGCCCTGGCCATGGACCTGGCAGCCGAATGTCCCCATCAGGTTCAGCCGGGGGATGGCCTTCTGCTGCGGGTTCAACAGGTCGATTCCCTGCGGGACCAGCTGCGGCTGGTGACCTCATCCAGCTGAACAGCGATCAGGCCAGCCTTGATGCCCTCAGCCAGGGCCCCCAGGGGTTGGCACAGCCGATCAGCGTCACTCCTGGGAGCGGGCGGTCCTGCCGGCTCAGCCAGACGTGGAGCTCGGGTTCCAGGGTGATCAGCGGCCATTGGCCGCCGCCATCCAGCTCCAGGCAGTAGGCACCCTGCCCATCGGGGACCAGTCGCCCCCGCCAGAGCCGCTCACCGGGCTCAGCGCCGGCACCGGCATCGGCTGCAGCCGGTGCTGCCACGCCGGCTGGATCGGTCCCGAGCCAGCGGCCATCGCTGGCCAACAGACCTGGATCCTCAAGCACCGCCCGCTGCCGGTTGCGCCAGTGGGGATGGTGCCAGGGGGTGTCCCACAGGGGCACCACGGCCGCTGGGGCCAGGGGATCGGCGAGCAGGGCCTCCTGGAGCCAGCGGACCGGCAGCTGGCCGGGGGGACGCCGGTGGCGCACCGCCAGGGCCGCCGCAGCACCGGCCGCCTGGCCGATGTTGAGGATCAGGGGTTGCAGCCGGGTGGCACCATTGGCCATGTGGCTGGTGCTGAAGGCCTTGTCGGCGGCCAGCAGGTTTTCCACCTCAGCACTCACCAGGGACCCATAGGGAATGGCGAAGGGGGTGCCGCTCCAGCGCCCGCCCCAGCGACAGCTTTTTGGGGCCAGGGGCCAGTCGGCGCCCGGGTAGTGGTGATCGTTGGCGTAGTTGCCCACGGCGATTGACTCCACCGCGCCGTCTGCATCCAGGGGCAGCGGGGCGATGGACTGGCCGGCAGCGATCGGAAGCAGATGCTGTTCAAGCACCAGTCGCTGCCCCACCAGCCGCCGGCCTTCGCGCCAGTAGGGCATCACAGCCAGCGATGGTGATGGGGCGCCCGAGTCGGCGGGAAAGGCCTGGCCAAGTGACAGCCAGCCCCCGCTGGCCTCCCTGAGGGCCGCTGCGAAGGCCAGGCTGTGGCTGCGCATCTCCCCGGCCAGTTCCTCCTGTCGGTTGACCTCAACAGAGAAGGCCCGATCCAGACCCTGGTGCCAGTCATTGCCGTGCAGGGGCCAGTTGAGCATCACCAGGCCGCCTGGCAGGCGGCCGTAGGACAGGGTCTTCTCCAGGCCGAAGGCTCGGCAGGCCTCCGTGAACGGCGCCGGCAGCAGCGGCACGCCCTGGGGATCCAGACCCTGCAGTGGATCCGCCGGGAGATGGTCGCTGGCCAGCTGGCCCATCACCACCCAGGTGGGTGACTGCACCGGTTGCTGCTGAAAGAAGGCGTCGTTGCGCAGGCGTTCGGCGCTGGGCGCACTGGGTTCGCCCCACGCCTCCTGGGGTTCCCAGCCCAGACGATGGGCCGCATCGGCCAGGGGCAGCAGATCACCCCGGTCGCTGCCGTCGATCAGCACCTCCAGGCTGAGCCGCACCTGCTCCTGGTCCCGCTGCACCAGCACCGCGACGACCCGGCGGCCCTGCCGCTCCACCGCCAGGATCCGGGTGTGGGGCCACCACTGCAGACGGTTGGTTGCCTGCACCCAGCGCTGCAGGATCGCCTCGGCGGTGGTGGGTCGGTAGCCGAAGCAGCTGACCCAGTTGTGGTCCAGCCCTTGGGGTTCCTCCCGGGCGAGGGCCCGCAGCAGGGCACCCCAGAGGCCTGTCTGCCAGGGCGTGAGTTCGTTGCCATCGGGACAGCAGACCCCGGCGGCACTGACCATTCCTCCAAGCCAGGCACCCGGTGTGAGCAACAGGGTCGCTGCCCCACTGCGTGCGGCCTGGAGAGCGGCGGCCACACCGCCCGTGCCCCCGCCCCAGACCACCACCGGCACGGTGTCGCTGCTGGGGGATGCCATCGGATCGACCACCGTCGTGGGGGCAGGATGCCACGGCAGAGCCCCGGTAGGATCGACTTTTGTGTGGAGCGCCCCGGTGCCTTACACGCTCACCACACCGCTCTACTACGTCAACGACCGACCCCATCTGGGCAGCACTTACACCACGATCGCCTGCGATGCGGTTGCCCGCTATCGGCGGCTGCAGGGCGAGCAGGTGGTGTTCATCACCGGCTGCGATGAACATGGTCTGAAGATCCAGCGCACGGCTGATGCCGCCGGAGTCAGCCCCCAGCAGCACTGCGACATGGTCAGTGCCGGATTTCAGGATCTATGGCAACGCTGGCAGATCAGCAACGACCGGTTCATTCGTACAACCGATCCCCGCCATCTCCAGATTGTTGAACAGTTCTACACCCGTGTGAATGGTGCCGGCGATGTGCTGGAGGGTCGCCAGCAGGGCTGGTATTGCGTGGCCTGTGAAGAATACAAGGATGAATCGACCACGGCCCAGTCTCCCCAGTGTTCAATCCATCAACGGCCTCTTGAATGGCGTGATGAAGTCAATCTCTTCTTCCGGCTGTCTCGATATCAGAAACAGATAGAAGAGCTGGTAGCCAGAGACGATTTCATCCAGCCCGCATCAAGGCGGCGTGAAGTCCAGAATTTTGTGGCCCAGGGCCTGCGAGATTTTTCCATCTCACGGGTGGACCTTCCCTGGGGAATTCCAGTTCCGGGCCACCCTGGCCACACTTTCTACGTCTGGTTTGATGCTCTTTTGGGATACATCACTGCCCTGCTCGAACCCCATGACCCCCCCCAGCTGGAGCTGGCCGTGAGTCGAGGCTGGCCTGCCTCACTGCATGTGATCGGCAAGGACATTCTGCGGTTCCACGCCGTGTTCTGGCCAGCCATGTTGATGGCCGCAGATCTGCCCCTGCCGCGGCAGGTATTCGGCCATGGATTTCTCACCCGAGAGGGTCAGAAAATGGGCAAGTCTCTTGGCAATGTTCTTGATCCTGAGGTGCTGCTTGATCGCTGCGGCAGAGATGCGGTGCGCTGGTATCTCTTGAGGGACATCAACTTTGGTGATGACGGTGATTTTCAGCAACAAAGATTCATCGATCTGGTCAACAGTGAACTGGCCAACACCATCGGCAATTTGCTGAACCGCACGTCATCGATGGCCCGCAAGTGGTTTGCCGATGCCGTGCCCCAGCCTGGCCCGGCACTCCAGGTGGAGCATGTTCTGGCCGCCGCCGCCGCCGCCGCCGCTGAAGGCTTCTGCCAGGGCATGGAGCGCCTTGATTTCCGCCAGGCCGCCGATGCGCTGCTGGCCCTGGCGGATGCCGCCAATGGCTACCTCAACAACCGCGCTCCCTGGAGCCTGATGAAGCAACCGGGCAAGGAGAACGAGGTGGCCGCCGATCTCTACGCCGTGCTGGAGTCGTGCCGCTGGCTGGGGGTGCTGTTGGCTCCTCTGCTGCCGGACCTGTCGGAGCGCATGTTGGCCCAGCTGGGCTGCGGGCCGGTGCTGTCTGGCTGTGGCCATCGGGCTGAACGGTCGTGGATCGCTGACCTGCGCTGGGGCGACCTGCCGGCCGGTTCTCCCCTGCCCCAGCCGGTGCCGGTCCTGCAGCGGATCGAGCTTGATCAGCCTCTGTGATGCGCCCGACCGGTCTGGCTGTTGCCCTGATTCCCCTGCTGTTGATGGCCTGCGACCGACCTCCTCCCCGGTCGGAGACGGCACCGGCGTTTGTCTTCCGTTCCCTGCGGCTGCGCCATCAGGATGACCGGGGGCGCACGGGCTGGGAACTCAGCAGCCCCGAAACCCGGTACGACGTCCGCCGCCGGCTGGCGCGGGCCCGCAACCCCCTTGGCGTGATTCATGCCAAGGGATCGCCCCTCTACCGATTGTCCGCCCGCAGCGGCACGGTGCTCAATGACGGCCAGGTGATCCTGCTGGAGGGTCAGGCCCGGATTGAACGGCTCGGTCCGTCACCAGTCCTGATTCAGGGTCGCCGCCTGCGCTGGATTCCCTCTCGGGGGGAGGTGCTGATCGACCGATCTCCGCAGGCGAACACCGGCCCATTCCGCCTGCTGGCCCGGCGGGCCACCCTGTTCACCACCCTGGATCGACTGGATCTGGAGGGAAGGCCCGAGCTTCAGCGCTGGCAGGAGGGCAGGCCGATCGGTCGCGGATCACCGGAGATGGTCCTGAGCGCCGGCCCCGTGCGCTGGCACCCCGGCACCGGCGCCCTGCGCGCAGCCGGTCCAGTTGCCATGCAGCGCCGGCCTGACGGTGGTCCCATTGGTCAGGCGCCGCAGCGGCTCAGTGCCGCCGGGCTCGTGGGTAACACCTCGGCGCAGTGGCTGGAACTGGGGGCCCCCGTGCAGATCCGTGATCCGGCGGAGACACTTCAGCTGAGCCTGGGCCGGGTGCGGCTGAACCTGATCGACGGCACCGCCTCCAGCCCTGATCCCTTCAGTGGCTCCCAGGGCCGCGTGCGGCTGCGGGGGCGTGGCCTGACCTTCAACCAGGCCGACCATCGGATCAGTGTCAGCCAGGGGTGCCACCTGCAGCGGCCGGATGCCACTCTGCAGGCCCGGCAGTGCCGCTGGAACTGGCGCGACCAGTCCATTGCCGCCAACGGCGATGTGCAGCTGAACGACCTCCGGCAGGGCAGAACCACCCGCAGCCAGGTGCTGGAGGGTCGACTTGGCGAGGGGGCAGCCCTGACGTTCTCCTCCCCCGGTGGTCGCGTGGTCAGTCGCATGCCTGTGGCAGCTCCCCGTTGAGCTCAGCGATCAGGGGAGCCAGCCTGCGGGCCCAGCCTTCACACCAGATCAGATCCGAGCGGCTGAAGCAACGGGCCGACCAGCCGCCGACAATCAGCCATCCGCACGCGCCGATCGGTTGCACCAGCACGGAGGGCAAGTTCGCCAGCAGTGGCGCAAATTCATCGCGGCCGGGGTAGAGGCGAAGGTCCACCAGGGAGATGGCACGACCCCGTTCCTGGCAGCGGTGGCAGATCGGCCCCGGCACGAACGGCGTGGACGCCAGCAGACCGCGCCTTAGCAGCGTGCGATCTCCCCTGTGCACGAGCACGACAGCCGCCGGGGTGGCCGTCAGCAACATCTGGCTGCCCCAGGCCAGTTCCTGCCTGAGAGCGTCGTCCAGATCCTCTACCAGCACCAGGCCCTCCTCGCCCTCAAGCTCGGCCCGGTCAGCCTCAAGCGGCTCAATGCGGTTCCAGAGGGAGCCCACCAGCATCAGCGCCACGGCCAGGGCACCGGCCAGCACCGAGGCCCTCTGGAGGGCCGGCTGAGCCACGGGCTCCAGGCCCTGATTCACAGCGGCGATCGCCAGGGCCAGGGCGCCGCCGATCACGCAGATGCGGGCGGCGGGGGGAGACGCCATGGGGCCGCTCGTCAGCTTGTCCCATCTTCCCTGCTGCTGGCTTCTGCTGTGGGGGGCAGACTGGTGACGGTTGCCGTTTCGCCTTGGCCGCTCTTCACGCCCTGCTGCTGTCGCTGCTTCTGCTGCTTTCGATCGCGGTTTCACCGGTGCTGGCCCTCGGGGTGTCGGACCTGCCGGCGCTGCCACCGTCGGACCCGGTGCTTGACCACTCGGCGGTGCTCAGCCGTTCGGCCCAGGCGGAGATCAGCCGCAGGCTGCAGTCGTTCGATGGGGATCGCATTGATGCACGGCTGGTCACCGTGGACCACCTCGACTACGGCCTGGGCCTGGAGCAGCTGGCCCGGCAGCTGCAGCAGCGCTGGTCCAGTGACCGGCCGGAGGGTTCCAGACCCCTGTTGCTGATGGTGATCGACACCCAGAACAGCGCCGTGGCCCTGGTGGCCGATCCGCTGATCACCGGCCAGGTGCCCGATGAGGTGCTGGCCAGCACGGCCCGCGGCACGGTGGCTCCGCTGCTGCGCGATGGTGGTCGCTATCGCCAGGCTGTGCTCAGTGGTCTGGATCGGCTGGCGGTGGTGCTGCGGGGCGGCGACGATCCCGGTGAACCGGAAGAGGCGGAGGTGGTGGTGGCGCCCACCAACGTGCCCACCCAGGAAGAGACCGCCGCCAGCCATGCCTTCACCTGGGTTGTGGTGCTGCTGGTGGTGGGATCGGTCGTTCCCATGCTCACGTGGTGGGTCTTCTCCCGCTGATCCAACCGTTCCCCGAGAACCATGGGCCTCACTGACTGGATCGGAGCGTTCGGCAGAGCCAGCTCCCTCGATCTCAGCAACGACCTCGAGCGCGGTTATGAGGCGGCCCTGCTGATCCAGAGCATTGAGCTGGAGCACTACAACGATCGCCCCGTGCGGCCGGAACTGGAACTCAGCCTGCCCAAGGGCATTCAGGCCCAGATCCTCAGAAGGTTCCGAACCGCCCTGCAACTGTGCCGCCAGGCGCTCGAAACGATCGAAGCCCGCCGCAGCGAACTGAGTGGCCAGGAACTGCGGCAGGCCCAGTTGATCGAAGCCGTGGTGGCCCGCTACGACACCCGCCGCCGTGCCTTGCCAGCCCTCAGCCGCAAGACCGAGGTGCTGCCACGCAGTCTGATCGGCGTGGTCGACCAGGTGCGGCGGCAGCTGGATCCTGAAGCGGAAGCCTCTGTGGTGGCCGGTTTCCGTCGCCGGCGTGACTCCACAGTGGTGTCGCTGCGGATTCTGCTGCTGCTGATTCTCGTGCCGGTGCTGTTCCAGCAGGCGAGCCGCACCTATCTGGTCTCACCCCTGGTCGACCGGTTTGCGCCCCACAATGCATTTCTGACCTACCCGAAGCCCAACCTGGAGGAGAGGGCAGTTGAGAAGCTGCGCATTTTCCAGGCCGAAATCGAATTTGATGCCCTGCTCAAGGGAGAGGAACTGCCAAGCCGCGAAGCTCTCCAGAAGCGATTGATGGAACGGGCCCAGCAACTGAAGCAAGAGGCCGACGCCGAAAGCACCCATGCCATCAAGAACGTGCTGGCTGACCTCTGTGGTCTGATTGGCTTTGCCGTTGTCTGCATTTTTGGCCGCCGCGATATCCAGATTCTGAGGGCGTTCATTGATGAGCTTGTCTATGGACTCAGCGATAGCGCGAAGGCCTTTTCAATTATTTTGTTTACCGACATATTCGTTGGCTTTCATAGCCCTGAGGGTTGGACTGTGCTGCTGGACGGGGTTGCCGAGCATCTTGGCTTGCCGGCACGCGAGAATTTTATCATGCTTTTTATTGCCACATTTCCCGTGATTCTGGCGACCATCTTTAAATACTGGATTTTCCGATATCTCAATCGTGTGTCACCTTCGTCTGTGGCCACTCTCCGCAACATGAACGGTGGCAGTTGAGCGTGGCTGATGATCTGACTGCCGATCCTGCACTGGGGCTGCAGGCGGGACTGATCCTGGTGAGCGGACCCTCCGGGGGTGGCAAGAGCCTCTGGGCCGAGCACCTGGCCGCCGCCAGCGACCGCCCGGTGGTGTATCTGGCGACAGGACCCCTGCTGCCGCACGATCCGGACTGGCAACAACGGCTGGATCGCCACCGCCAGCGCCGGCCCGCTCACTGGCAGACCCGCGACGTGGGTCCAGATCTGGCCCCAGCCTTGAACGCCCTGGGCCACGAGCAGCTGGCTCTGGTGGATTCTCTGGGCACTTGGGTGAGCGCACGCCTTCAGGAACCGTCCGTGGCCTGGCAGGAGCGCACCAGCGAGTTGCTGGCCGCCATCGACGCATGCCGATCCCCGGTGATCATGGTCTGCGAGGAAGTGGGCTGGGGGGTGGTGCCTGCCACCGCTGAAGGCCATTGTTTCCGGGAGCGACTCACAGCTCTGGAACGGCACCTGGCACAACGCTGCGACCGCGCCTGGCTGGTGGTTCAACACCGGGCCCTGGATCTGCACCGGCTGGGCGCACCGGTGCCGGATCCCTGATGGCACCCCGCGTTGTGCTGTTTCAACCGCAGATCCCACCCAACACGGGCAATGTGGCGCGCACCTGTGCCGCCCTGGGCCGGGAGCTGCACCTGATCGAACCACTGGGTTTTGCCATCACCGACCGGCACCTGCGCCGGGCCGGGCTCGATTACTGGCCCTGGGTCGACCTGCACCGCCATGCCGACCTGGACGCCTTCGAGCGCAGCCGCCGCCCCAGGGGTGGACGCCTGCTGGCCTTCACCGCCCACGCCACGACAAGCCTCTGGGATCACCGCTTCGACAACGACGACTGGCTGCTGTTCGGTCGTGAGGCCGATGGCCTGCCGGCCGAGCTGCAGCAGCAGGCCGACCTGCGTCTGCGCATCCCCATGCCCCATGGCGCCGCCACCGGGCTCGGCGGCGTGCGCAGCCTCAACCTCGCCGTGGCCGTGGCCGTGGCGCTGTTCGAGGCGGAGCGCCAGATTCAGCATCCGCTCACCGATGCATGACTGCCGATCCCGATCCTGCAGATAGGCGAAAGCCCTTGCGGGACAACGGTTTCAGGGGCCATTTCAATTGCTGATCCATGCCTGGGGCTTGTCTGTCGTGGACCCATGCGCTATGGTCTGCGCGGCCCGAAGATGTTGGCTTCTCTAACGGGTCTTGTCCAATGGGTGAAAACGCATGAAGCCTCTCAAACTCATTCTTCCCGCTCTACTGAGCACTCCAGCAGTCATTCCACTGGTTTCAGCTGTAGCAGGAAACACCAGGAGCGACCAACTCATTCAATCTGAAATCAGATCAGCCCCTTCAGATTTTTCGTCTTCTTCGTCGCAAGAGTCCACTCCAACCGATACCACTATTGCCCTCCAGCCACCGCCTGCGGTGCAGGATTCCGGTGTGGTCCGCATGGGTGACACGCTCATGGAGATTGCCAGGCGGTACAACATCACCCTTCAGGATCTGCTGCGCCTCAACCCAGGCCTCGAGACAGCCCGACTGGTTGCCGGTACCCAGGTCCGCCTTGCCCAGTCGTCGCCTGGTCGATCCAGGATGCTGCTGGGCCTCAAGCCGGTCGGCAGTGGCGGTCTCAGCTGGCCCGACACCCCTTCCTACGGACCCGCTCCCCTGAAACCGTTCCAGGATCCGGGCTCGTCAAGGGCCTGGATCTGGCCCACCCGGGGTGTCTTCACTTCGGGTTATGGCTGGCGCTGGGGTCGCATGCACAAAGGGATCGACATCGCCAGCAACGTCGGCACCCCCATTGTGGCTGCCCAGGCTGGCCAGGTCACGTTTGCCGGATGGCACGACGGCGGCTATGGCTACCTCGTGGAGCTGACCCATGCCGACGGCAGCCGCTCCCTCTATGCCCACAACAGCCGCATTCTCGTGCGTGAAGGTGATCGGGTGCAGCAGGGCAGCACCATCTCCCTGATGGGCAGCACGGGCCGCAGCACGGGTCCCCACCTGCACTTCGAGATCCATCCCGCCGGTCGCGGTGCAGCCAACCCTATGGTGTTTCTGCCACCCCGGGCCTGAACACGCTGAGGGGTGCGCCCCGATCATTTACAATCCTGGTCCCGGCTCGGTAGCTCAGCTGGTTAGAGCGTGGGATTCATAACCCCAAGGTCGGGAGTTCAAGTCTCCCCCGAGCCATTGTCTGCCCTGCCCCTGCCACCAGGGGTTTTTTTGTCGGTGTCACCAACCGTCGCAGGCCCAGCCATCGGCCCGGCCGCCACCCCTGGCCACACTGACTGGTCCTGCCTGGGAATCCGTCCATGCTGTTGCCCCAACCCGGTCCCGATCGAACCATCCGCCGCGTGGTGCAGCGCTGGGGATTCACCTGGAACGGCTGGCGAACCAACAGCCATGGCGAATGGTGGCTGCTGGCACAGCTGCTGTTGATCCTGGCCCATGGCTTGCCAGCCCTGCCCGCTCCCGCCCTCCTCGGGGTGCACTGGCCTCTCGGCCTGCGGTTGCTCGGCGCTGGCATGCTGATGTTCGGTCTGGTGCAGGCAGGTCGCTCAGCCCTGGCTCTTGGACCCAGCCTCACTCCCCTGCCCCAACCGCTGCCGGATACCCCGCTGGTGTCCGATGGGCCCTACCGGCACTGCCGCCATCCCCTCTATCAGGCCGTGCTGCTTTGCTCCCTGGGGGTGGTGCTGTTGCAGGGGAGCCTGTTGCATCTGGCACTCATGCTGGCCCTGGCCGCCGTGCTGGCCCGCAAGGCCCATCTCGAGGAGCGGCACCTCAGCCGCCTCCATCCGGATTACGACGCCTACCGGCGGCAGTCCTGCGCCATTGTTCCCGGACTGCCTGGCCTGGACTGGCGGGACAGGGGGTGGCACTGGTGAAGCGGAGCGGACGCCGCGGTCAGTTGGCGGTGTCCCCAGCTGACCATGTCTTCTGCACGGATCACCAGCGACCAGCGGCTTGTGGACTCACTGATGGCCGCCATGGCCACCGGTATCTCGCCGTGGCGCCGCCCATGGGACAGCGATGGCCTCGGGCATCATGTCAACCTGATTTCGGGTCGCCGCTACCGGGGTGCGAATCCGATCCTGCTGAGCCTCGGCTTGCACCAGAGGCAATCCAACCTGCCGTTCTGGTGTGGCTTCGGGGAGGCACGGGCTGCTGGTCTGTCGCCGCGCCGGGGTTCCAGGGCGGTGGTGGTTCTGAGGCCGCAGGTGCAGCGCCGTCAACACCAGCCCTCGCCACCACCGCATCCAACCAGCGATGAACCCGTGGCGACGGGGCCTGCGGCCGTCCATAGCGAAGACTGTTGGGTGCGGTACAGGCCCCTGCCTGTTTTCAATGCCGCAGATCTTGTGGGCGAGTCGATCGGCCGCCTGATTGAACAGCGCCGCCACAGCAACCGCCAGCAGCAACGGCCGGAACCGGAGCGCCTGGCCACTGCTGAGTCGGTGCTCAGGCGCTGGCCTGTGCCGGTGTGCCACGGCGGTGATCGGGCCGCCTATCAACCCGCGAATGATCGGATCCTGCTGCCGGATCTGTCAGCCTTCCACACGTCTGCTGCCTACTACGCCACCTGGGCCCACGAAGCGATCCACTCCACCGGTCATCCCTGCCGCCTGAATCGGGATCTCTCCGGCCGGCTGGAGGGCACCACGGAGGAATGCCGGGCCTATGCCCGCGAGGAGCTGGTGGCAGAACTGGGCGCCGTTCTGCTGGGTGATCGGCTGGAAATCGGGTCGGATGTCAACCACCATGCCGCCTACCTCGACCACTGGATTCGCTTGCTTTCAGAGTCTCCGACCGTGCTCTACCGGGTGCTCAGTGATGCCCGCCGGGCTGCTGATGGGATCGCTGCGGAACAGACGGAGCAGCCATTGGAGGAAGCCCCGGTTCTGCAACCGATGGCCCGTCAGTCCTGAGGAGCAACAATCGGACTGCAATCCAACCTGGTCAGGATCCCATCTGTCTGCCTGGTCCAACCATCCAGGGCATCAGGCCTTCTCCAGCCGCTTCACGATCACCACCATCAGCACCAGGGAGGCGGCCAGGGCCAACAGCAGCGCGGTTGTCATCAGAATCCAGAAACCTGTTCCACCATGGTGGCAGAGGCTCTGCCGGGGTGACCGAATCACTGGTGTTCGTTTACGGCACCCTGCAACGGGGTCAGATCAACCATCGGCGCATGGGTGGCGCCCGCTTCTGCGGCAATGCCACCATGCCAGGGATCGTGATTCACGACCTGGGACCCTTTCCGATGGCTGTTGAGCGGGCGGGGCTGGTTCACGGAGAGGTCTATGCCGTCGATGGCGTGCTCCTGGAAACCCTTGATCGCTTTGAAGGGGTGCCCCGTCTGTACCAAAGGGAGTGGCGCCCCCTGAGTGACGGCCGGCTGGTGTGGGTGTACCTGGGCCGCGACAGACAGGTGCGGCATGCGCCGCTGCTGACCGAAGGGCGCTGGCCCGGGATGGCGCCGGCACCGGATGGCGCAGACCCGAGCCGGCGCCGGATCTCAGGCAAACCCACCCGGCCGGCGCCGAACGCTGGACAGGGAGACGTTGGTGGCTGACCCCGTGCTGCGGCCGGGCGGCTGGGCTTCCATCACCGGCTGGGGCATCGCCAGCACGTTGAAGGCGAGGGACCATCGCTCCCCATCGCCCCGGAACGGCAGCACCGAGTGGGGTTGCCAGGCTGGGAAGACCACGAACAGACCCGGTTCCGGCATCACGTAGTGGGCCATGCCGGTGCGAAAACTCTGCAGGTGATACTCCTCCGGGCCGTGCAGACACAGGTGACCATCGGCGCTGTCCGCATGCACCTGGGGGGGGACCTGCAGGTAGATCACGCCTGAGAAACTGGCCCCATGGGTGTGGGTGGGGTTGTAATCCCCCTGCCGCTGCACATTCAGCCAGAGGTCATACATCTGCAGGTGATAACCACCTGCGCGCCAGGGTCCGCGGGTGCCCTCCGGCTGCCGGTCCATCACGTACCTCAGCCAGCGATCGCATGCCGGCAGGATCACCTGCTCACAGAGTTCCGCAGCGGCAGGTTCCCCTGGGCCGATCTCCAGCTGAAGGGCCAGCTGACCGGCCAGCTTGGGGGCGGCATCGCCATAGCGATCGGGCGTGGCCACCATCGTCTGCGCCAGGTCTCGCAGCCGCTCCAACAGGTCAGCAGCCAGCCGCCCCTGAAGCACATACCGGGGAAACAGGCTCAGCATCTCCGTGTCCTGGGATCCGCCCGCCTGGGCTGGGTGCGATCCGCTGGTCTCCATAGCCTCCCTCCTGGGCAGCGCCGAATGGCCATTCCACCATCGCCGGTCAGGCTGCCAGGTTCACCCGCGCGTCAGCATCAGGCCGGCATGGCCACAAGCCAGCGGCCTGCGGCCGTGAGCGCGAGCACCGCCAGCAGCCAGGCCAGCTGCCGGCCCCGTTGCGGCTGCAGCAGACGACGCAGAATCACCAGCGAGCCGGCTGCACCGATGGTCATCACCACGCTCTGACAGAACGCGACCACATGGCTGTCGGCACGCCACGCCGGCAGGCGCCGGGCAAGTTCCGGCCACGAAGCGGCGCTGACCGGCAGCAGCCGGCCGGCCTCCATCAGCCCCATGGGCAGATGGCGGGCCAGCAGCAGGGCCCAGATCAGCGGCAACAGTCCGTAGGCGACCAGCCAGGAATGGCCGGGGCGGCGACCCATGCGGCTGGAACCAAGCCGCAGCAGCAACCACAGGCCGGCCGGCAGGGCGAGGGCCAGGCTGGCAAAGGCCAGACGGGGCAGAAGCGGACCCATCTGCAGACTGGCCGGCGCCAGGGGGGACCAGCCCAGCAGCCGCTGCCAGTGGTGCAGGCAGACACCACCGGTCAGCACCAGCAGCAGTCCCAGTTCGCCAGCCGGTGGCTGCATGTCGCGCTGGAGATCGGCGGCCGGTGGCCGCAGGCGCAGCTGCACGGAGCGGTGCGGGCAGGCGGCCGCACAGGTGAGACACAACACGCAGTTGCGATTGTCAGCCAGGTGGGCCGGGTGGGTGCCCAGGGGACAGCCTGCCGTGGTCAGGCCTTCGCCGATCGGGCCGCTGCCCTTGAAGCAGCCGTAGCTGCTGCAGCTGCCGCTGCAGGTGCCCACCTCGGCCCTCAGCTCACTGATGGCCAGCCGGGCGAACAGGCCATTCATGCCTCCCACCGGACACAGATACCGGCACCAGAACCGTTTCTCGAACAGCAGGGAACAGACCACGGCGCCGGCGGTGATCGCGAGCAACAGGCAGCTGCTCAGCCAGGCGGTGTTCTCGAGGTTCCAGACCTCCTCCCACACCAGGATCAGGGCAAAGCCTGCGGCCAGCAGCGGGGCGGCCCAGCGGTCGTGCTCGCCCCGCGGCCAGCGCCGGGGCCTGATGCCCACGACCCTGGCGCACCTCTGAACGATCTCACCCCACACCATGAACGGGCAGATGCTGCACCACAGCCGACCCACCAGGGGATGGAGCAGCAGGATCAGGGGCCACCACCAACTCCAGAACAGCAGCAGGGCCCCATTGGCGGACCGCTGCTGGGGTCCGATCCAGAGCCAGAGATTGACGGCCACGAACAGCCAGCTCACCAGCCCGAACAGCAGGCCGTTCCACAGGCGGGGTGAACGCATGGTGGTGCGCAGCCATGGTTTCCATCGCCAGAGATCGAATCTCGGCCGCACACCAGGTCGGCGCGCCGTCCAGAACACATCCTCAGCCAGCCCGGCCGGATGGCTGGCGGCACTCTGGATCATCGCCCGTTCCACCACATCCGAAAGTTCCCGCAGATTGCCGGGAAAGTCATGGATCTGAAGCGTCCTGATCACCGCCTCAGGCACCTGGGGCGGATGCTGCCAACCCAGCCCAGCGGCCCGCTGCCGCACCCCGTAGCGCACCCATTCCCCCAGGTCCTGGCGTCTCACCCGCAGTGGCGGCACCCTGATCAGGGTCACCTGACCCTCCAGATCCCGCTGGCTGGACTCGGCGGTCAGAAACACCCTGCCTGTGAAGTGCAGCACCTCACCCCCATGCCGCCGCTGCCAGCGACCGCTGCGGATCAGATCAAGCAGCAGGGGTCGCAGGTCCTGCGGGGCCCGGTCGATCTGATCGATCAACAGGCCACCACCCGCCAGGCAGTCGAGCAGACTGAGCCCCTCGGCACCGCCATCAAACAGGTCGCCACCGTCGGCCGGCAATTCGGAGGCATCCACCCGAGCCAGCAGCCGCTGGCGAGCGCCGGAACCGAAGTGAATCAGGGCGGCCAGATTGTCCTTCTCCAGACCCTGCTCGCCGCTGATCAACACGGGGCCGGCCGCCGGATCCGCTGCCGCCCGACGGATCGACTCCCGCAGGGCCACCGCATAGCGGCTGCTGCCAACCACCCCACGGCGGGGTCGCCCCAGCAGGCACGGAGCCAGTCGGATGAGGCAGGCGGTGCTCAGCGCGGTGGCCTCGCCGGCGTTGGCGGGCTGGGGCCCTGACCTGTCCTCCGCCATCGGTTCAGCACCACTCGCCTGATTCTCAACGGCGCCGATCCCAGGCACCGATCCCGCAACCGATGATGGCCCCCCAGACGCTGCCGTTCCAATCCACTCTTCGATGGACAGTCCCACGGACCGTGTCCGGTTCCTCTGGCGGGACCACCCACTGGAGCTGTTGGCCAGCCGGACCGTCTGGGATCCGGGTCAACGCCTGCTGCTGCTGGCGGATCTCCACCTCGGCAAGGCGGAGACCCTGCAGGCGATGGGCATCGCCCTGCCCTCCGATGGGGATGCCGGAACCCTGAACCGTCTGTTGCAGGTGGCCCATGTCCTGCGCCCCGAACGCGTGGTGGTGCTGGGGGATCTGATCCACGGCCGGATGGGACTCACCGTGCCCCTTCGCCAGAAACTGACAGCCCTGCCCCAACTGCTCGGCTGTCGCCTGCAGCTGATCGCCGGCAACCACGATCGCGGCGGTTGGTTGGAGGGCCTCAGCCAGGAGCCGCCCCAGGCTGCTGGACCCCTCTGGCTCAGCCACGAGCCCATGCCCCGATCCGACCACCTCAACCTCTGCGGCCATCTCCATCCGGTGGCCGTCGTGGGTCGGGGCACGGATCGCCTGCGCCTGCCCTGCTTTGCCTACGACCGGAGCTGCCAGCAGCTGCAGCTGCCGTCCTTCGGGCTTCTCACGGGTGGTCATCCGTGCAGCGAGGGGCACCAGCGCTGGATCGTGGTGGATGACCAGGTGGTTCCCTGGCCCCAGGCAGGTGGCCGGGCGGTCAGCCCTGGGCCGCCAGGGCCCGCACCACATCGCCCCGGGTGAGCACACCCACGGGACGGTGATCACCATCGAGCACGAACAGACGCTGCACCCGGTTCTCATGCAGCGAACGGGCCGCTTCAGGCAGGCTGGTGTCGGCGGAACAGGTGTGGGGTCGGCCGCTCATCACATCGGCCACCCGGTTCCCCAGCACCTGATGCACCTGCCGATCCCACTGCAGCGGATTGCGCAGATAGATCACCGCATCAAGAAGCATCACGTAGGGCCCGGCATCGAAACCGCTCTCGCGCACCATCAGATTCTGTTCGGTCAGTTCGCCGACCAGCGTCCCCTGGCCATCCACCACCGCCAGTCCGCTCACGTGGTGATCGCTCATGAGCTGGACCGCATCCTGCAGGGCACTGTCGGTAACGACACTCAGCACGGGGCTGGTCATCACCGCGGAGACAGGCGTTTCAACCACGGGGTCAGGGAGCACTCACGCCATTCTGCGGCCGGGCCGGCACGGGGATGACCAGCCCGGCCAGGGACAGGAGACCGGCAGCCAGCAGAGCCAGGGCAAAGGCCTCTGCCTGGGGAAGCCGCAGCAGCCACCGTGGACCATCAAGCAGGGGCCCGGCAAGGGCAAGACCGAACGAACGGCTCAGCACGATCGCCGCACCCCAGCCACCGGCCTGCTCACCCAGCCGGCTCCCACAGCAGCGCTGGCCCACCTGTTCTGCCACCCAGGCCTGCACCAGTCCGGCGGCCAGGCCCAGCCAGACGATCAGCAACGGCAAGGGCAGCGACAGGGCCCCGGGCGCCAGCGCCAGCAGGGCCATGAGTGCCTGCACGAGGGCTGTCAGCAGGCAGCCCAGCAGACGTGCCCACGCCAGGCCGCTCCGCAGCGTCAGCAGCAGACTCAGCAGCGCACCGAAGGCCCAGACCCCAGCGAGCCGGGTGCTGGCGGCCAGGCTCCAGCCGAACAGCTGGCTCGCATAGGGCTCCATCAGCACATCGGTCACGAACAGGGCCGCATGGCCCGTGAGCAGAAACAGCACCAGCGGAAGGTCGAGAAAACCCAGCGGCGGTTGGCGCCTGCTCGGCAGGGTCCGGGCCAGGGGCCGACCAGGCCGTTCGAGCCCCTTCACACCCACCAGCACCAGGGGCACCGCGATCAACGCCCAGCTGGCCCAGAGCGCCGGCAGCCGGATCACCAGTGGCCGGGAGGCCAGCAGCTCCAGCAGCAGCCCGCTGGCGAACGACACCACGAGCACGGCCAGGATCGAGGCGATCATCACCTCGCGCACGGCCCGACCCCGTTCCGCTTCGGGGGTCAGGTCGAGCAGCAGGGCATTCATGGCGGTCTGGAGGGCCTGATTGGCCACACCGAGAACCATCAGCAGGCCAGCCTCGCCAAGGGCGGCAACCACCCTCAGGTCGGCTGGAATCGACCACCAGTGGGCCCCCACCGCCAGCAGGCCCAGCAGGGGCAGGGGCATGACCAGCCAGGTGGCCGCGAGGGCCAGCCAGAGGTAACCACTGCGGTGCAGCCCCCATAGGGGCCGGCGATCGCTCAGGCGCCCGAACCAGGGGCGCAGGATCGCCATCAGGGGAACCACGGCGATCCAGCCGGCCACCACGCTGGCCGGCAGACCCAGCTGGGCGATGCCCACCTGGACGAAGGGACCGGCCAGCAGACCATTGACCACGGCGGCTGTGAGACACACCGACAGCAGCCGACGTCGCCGCCATGGCTGGGCGCGGCTGCCGCAGCTCCGGGTGCGGCAGGTGTGGAAACTGGCTGAATCCCTCATTGCCGCGACCTGCCATGCCGAGTGACGATTTCCCAGCTCGGAAGCGGAAGGTGCTCAGGCGGCTGGCGGATGGGCTGACGGTGCTGCGGGCCCTGATGGGACTGCCGCTGCTGCTGGCACTCTCCACCGAACAGATGGGGCTGGCCTGGCTGCTGCTGCTGCTGGGGGCCATCTCCGATGCCGCCGATGGGGCCCTGGCCCGTCACGCCGGTGGCGGCAGCGTCTGGGGTGCCCGTCTGGATCCGCTCACCGACAAGATTCTGGTCAGTGCCCCGCTGCTCTGGCTCAGTGCCGTGGGCCGTCTGCCCCTGTGGGCGGTCTGGCTGTTGCTGGCTCGGGAACTGCTGATCTCGGGCTGGCGTGGACTGCAGAGCAGTGGCGGACCGGCGTCGACCGCCGGCAAGGCCAAGACGGTGCTGCAGTTCATCAGCCTGCTGCTGTTGATCTGGCCCCCGTCGTGGGGTGGAGCCACGCTGGCGGCATCGCTGCAGCAACTGGGCTGGTGGCTGTTCTGGCCATCGTTGCTGCTGGCCCTGTCGTCGGCCCTGGATTATCTGATCAGGCCAGCAGCGCTTCATCGGAGCTGAAATCCAGCTCAGCAGCCGGACGCAGGCGGTAGTCATGGTCGTGGCTGTCGGCAAGGGCAGCCGGCAGATCAAAGACCGGCTCCCAGGCCAGTTCACGCCGCACCCGGCTGATGTCGGTGAGAAAGTGGCCGATGCGCAGTGGAAAGGCCTTGCGTGCCTTGGGCTCCAGGGCACCTGGGTCAAAACTGCGGATCTCCACCAGATCAGGGTTGAGCCCCATGGCCACGGCAGAGGCCATCACCAACCCCCGGAACGTGATTCCCTGGCGAGCAGTGCAGTTATAAATCCGGTTGGCTGCCGCATCCACCTCAAGGCAACGGGCCATGGCCGCCGCCAGATCCTCCACATGGCCCAGCTGGGTGATGGTGCTGCCATCGCCCGGCAGCGGCACCGGACGGCCGTGGGCCAGCCGATCGAAGAACCAGCTCTCAACGGGGTTGTAGTTGCCCGGTCCAATGATGTAGGTCGGTCGGAAGCTGGTGAAGGCGATGCCTTCGTGCCGCAGCCACGCCTCTGTCTCCGCCTTGCCTGCATGGCGGCTGGCGGGATCAATGGGCGACTCCTCGTCCAGGGGCCAGGATTCGGAGTCGGCGTAGACCCCGGCGGAGCTCACGTACACGAAGCGGTGAGAGGGGTGGCCTGTCCGGGCGATCACCCGCTGGCTGTCGTTGAGGCTGCGGCCCGAGCTGTCGATGATCACATCAAAGCTTCGGCCCTGGAGAAGGGAGAGGGCCGCATCGTCGCTGCGATCTCCCACCAGGTGCTCCACCCCGGCGGGGCCCGGCAGTCGCCCGCGGGTGAACAGGGTGAGGGCATGACCCTGCTCCTGCAGACGACGGACCAGGGGCCGGCCCACGAACCGGGTTCCACCCATGATCAGGATGTTCATCACAGCGGCAGCAAGGGCGGCGCCATCATCGCCGCCGGCAGTCTGCCGTCACCACGCGTGCCCCCATGGAGATCATTCCCGCCATCGACCTGCTGGCCGGCCAGTGCGTGCGTCTGCACCAGGGCGATTACGGCCAGGTCACGCCGTTCAGTGACGATCCGCTGGCCCAGGCCCTGCAATGGCAGCAGCAGGGAGCGACCCGTCTGCATCTGGTGGATCTCGATGCCGCCCGCAGCGGCGAACCGGTGAACGACGCCGTGATCCGTGCCATCACCGCCCGGTTGTCGATTCCCGTGCAGCTTGGCGGTGGCGTGCGCAGCCTCGAGCGGGCGGAAGCGCTGCTGGCATGCGGGCTGGACCGGGTGATTCTTGGCACGGTGGCCGCGGAACAGCCCGAACTGGTGCGGACCCTGGCCGGACGCCATCCCGGCCGGGTGGTGGTGGGCATCGATGCCCGCGATGGCCTGGTGGCCACCCGCGGCTGGCTGGAATCCACCCATCTGCGTGCCACGGAGCTGGCCGCCTCGCTGGAGGGAAGCGGTGTGGCTGCCATCATCAGCACCGACATCGCCACCGACGGCACTCTGGCAGGGCCCAACCTCGGGGCACTGCGGGAGATGGCCACAGCCACCACCATTCCGGTGATCGCCTCGGGTGGCGTGGGTGATCTGGGCCATCTCCTGAGCCTGCTGACCCTGGCCCCCCTGGGCGTGGAGGGGGTGATCGTGGGTCGTGCCCTCTACGACGGCCGGATCGATCTTGCCGAGGCCCTGCAGGCCGTGGGACCCGCCCGGCTGCAGGATCCGCCTGGGGCAGCCGACGGCCTGCACCTGGCCTGAGTGCCGGGGCGCCAGCGTGTCCGAGGGAATGGGTTTATAACAGTTAGATACCTGCCGCCCGGGTTGCGGATTTCCAGTGACGAGGCCCTCAGCCATTTCCGACAGCTGCACTGCCGACGGCGACCCCAACGCCGGATCCGGTGTGGATGATGTCTACCGGCGCTGCAGGGATCTGGGCATGCGACTCAGCCGCCAGAGGCGCATGGTGCTTGACCTGCTCTGGCGCGAGAAAACCCATCTCAGCGCCCGTGACATCTTCGAAAAGCTGAATGGTCTCGGTCGCAACATCGGCCACACCTCGGTCTATCAGAACCTGGAGGCTCTCCAATCTGCTGGGGTGATCGAATGCATCGACAGGGCCAGCGGGCGGCTCTACGGATACCGGGCCGATCCCCACAGCCACCTGACCTGCCTCGACACCGGCGCGATTCAGGATCTGGACATCCAGCTGCCCGAGGCCTTGGTGCGCCAGATCGAGCTCAGCACGGGCTATCAGATCGAGGCCTACAGCCTCAACCTCTCCGGTCGGCGGCGATCGGGCAGCTGACCCGCTGGAGTTCCCGGGATCCTCCCGGTAGCGTTGGGTGCATCAGGAGAGAGGAGTCTTGAGCCGGTCAGCGCCTCAACCCACAGCCCAGGTGCTGTTGCTGGCCGAACCGGCCCTTGCTGAACGGCTCGAACGGGACCTCACGAGCGTGACCACCCGGGCTGGCGCCCGGCTGTGCTGTGTCCGTCTGGTGGCCGGGCTGGACGGACCACCGGCCCTGATCGTGCTTGCGCCCGGCCTGCCCATCCATGCCGCCAACCTGGAGCAGGAGATCCGTGCCCTGCGGGATCGCTGGCAGCCGGCACCCCTGCTGCTGCTGCTGCCGGCGACAGTGGATCCCGGAGACTGGGCCCTGCAGTTGCCCGCCGACGGCATCCTGCAGGATGGTTCGGCGACCGAGATCCGCGACGGCGTCTCCACACTGCTGGGTGGCGGACGTGTGGCCAGGCTGCGGCCGCCAGCCCCGGCGACGCCGCCCCCGGGGCTGGCCCAGCGCCTGCTGATCAGCGGTCTGCGGGAGATCGATGCCGAGCTGGCGCTGGTGCTGACCCTGCTGGAGCAGCCCCCGGCCCTCGCTCTGATGGACATGCTCCTCCGGGGCCGCCTGAGGGAGCTGCGGGCAGCCCGCAATCTGCTGCTCTGGCTCTGGGGCCCCCTGCTGATGGCCTACGCGGAGCCCGGAACCGCCCCCACCCCGCAGCCCCCACCTGCCGCAGGCCTGGCGATCACCCTTCGCCAGCGCTCTGCCGATGCGATCTGGGACGCGATCCACGCCCGCTTGGTGCAGGCGGCCGGCCAGGGCGTGCTGAACCACAGCGGCCGGCTGCTGGCCCTGGAGGGACTGCACCAGGATCGGCGCACCGACCTGATCCTGGCGCTGCTGGAGCAGTTCAGCCTCCTGCGCCACCAGTTGCTGGATCCCGAACCCGGTGAGTCCTCCCTGATCGAGCGGTGGGCCCGCATGCAGCTGGTCGTGCGCCGCCAAGCCCTGCAGCAGCTTGCCGGCTCCTATGTCCAGTTGCCGCTGGGAGACGACCTGTTGCCCGTGGCCGACACCCTGATCGCCCGCACTGACCTCAGCCTCGACGACCGGGAACTGCCCGACCCGAACGGTTTTCTGATTCCTCTGGTGGAAGCCCGCCCGGTGGTGGTCAATGGCCAGTTGCACGCACCGGATGATCCGGCGGCCGTGCTGCATGTGGAGCGGTTGCTCTCCGACTGGCTTGTGCGCAGTGCCGAACTGATCAGTGGTGAGGTGCTGGCCTGCTGCGCCCAGTGGCCGGAACTGCGCCGCTATCTGCTGGATCCCTCCTTGCTGCCCACCCGCAACCTGGAACGGATCCGCAATCGCCTCAATGCCCAGCAGCGCTGGCGTGAATGGTTTGAACGGCCCATCCAGCTGTACGAAAGCCGTCGGGCCCTGTTCCAGATCCAGGCGGGCTCCATTCAGAGCGTGGAGGTGACCGAACTGCGGGATCGGGAACTGCGCAACCTCCCCTGGCCCCAGCAGCTTGTGACCCTGGCCCTTGAGGCCCGCGATGCCCTTGCGCCCCAGCTGCAGTCTCTGCTGCGAAGCCTGGGCGACCTGATCGTTGTGGTCCTCACCCAGGTGATCGGTCGGGCCATCGGCCTGGTGGGCCGCGGCATCGCCCAGGGCATGGGCCGCAGCGTCGGCCGCGGCTGAGGCGACAGTCACAATGGGGCCATCTGCCCCGCGTCTGTGCGCCGCGCCTTCCACGCCCTCACCGCCCTTCTGTTGCTTGCCGGCATGCTGCTGCCGGGAGCCCGCCCCGCCGGCGCCGCCCTGGCGACCAACAGCTACGACGGCAACATCTATGCCCTCTACGCCGGCAACGGCTCCCTCGTGCCGCCTCGCAGCCGCCTGGACCAGAGCCTGGCGGCCCATCGCACGGCCGTGATCATCTATTACCTGGATGATTGTGCCGACTGCAAACAGTTTTCGGCCGTGGTATCTGACCTGCAGCGCAGCTGGGGCAATGCCATTGATCTGATGCCGCTGGTCACGGACCCGCTTCAGGGGCGGCCGGACAGGGGCACGACCGATCCGGCCCACTACTGGCAGGGCAGCGTTCCCCAGGTGGTGGTGATCGATCCGAACGGTCAGGTGGTCTTTGATGGGGCCGGCCAGGTGCCGGTTGGACGGCTGAATCAGGCCATCAGCCAGGCCACGGGCATTGCTCTGCCGGAAGGGGCCGCCGATGAGAACGACCGCATGGTCAGCATCAACGAACTGAACAGCGAGGTCAGGAGCCGATGAACTGCGGCGATGTGCGGATCGAGCGCGACAGCCTGGGCACCGTGGAGGTGAACTCCAACGTGTACTGGGGGGCCCAGACCCAGCGCTCCATTCATTTCTTTCCCTTCGGGGCGGTCATGCCCACGGCTGTGGTGCATGCTTTCGGCCATCTCAAGGCGGCCTGTGCCCAGGTGAACGGGGATCGGGGCCGGTTGAACCCCCGCCTGGCCGGCTGGATCATCCAGGCGGCTGAGGAGGTGGCCTGTGGGCGTCTCGATGGGCATTTTCCCCTGCGGATCTGGCAGACAGGGTCGGGCACCCAGACCAACATGAATGTCAATGAGGTGATCGCCAACAGGGCCATCGAGCTTGCCGGTGGGGTGCTCGGCAGTCGCGACCCTGTGCACCCCAACGACCATGTGAACCTCAGCCAGTCGAGCAACGACACCTTTCCCACGGCGATGCATGTGGCGGTGGCCCTGGAGATCCGCCAGCGGCTGCGGCCGGCCGTGGAGCATCTGATTGCCGCTCTCCGTCAGAAAGCCACGGCTTTCGGCGCCATCATCAAGACCGGTAGAACCCATCTGCAGGATGCGGTTCCCCTCAGCCTGGGGCAGGAATTCGGCGCCTATGCCAGCCAGCTGGAGCAGGGGCTCGATGGCATCGACCGCAGCATGGACGGCGTGCACCAACTGGCCATCGGCGGCACGGCCGTGGGCACCGGGCTGAATGCCCCCCGGAATTTCGGCCATGATGTGGCCACGATCCTTGCCGAGCGACTGGGGCTGCCGTTCCGTGTCGCTGAGGATCCATTCCAGGCCCTGGCTGGCCATGAGGCCCTGGCTGGCTGCCACGGAGGCCTCACGGTGCTGGCCGGCAGCCTGATGAAGATTGCCAACGACATTCGCTGGCTGGCCAGTGGACCACGCTGCGGCCTGGGCGAGTTGATTCTGCCGGCCAATGAGCCGGGGTCCTCGATCATGCCCGGCAAGGTCAACCCCACCCAGTGTGAAAGCGTCACGATGGTGGCCGTGCAGGTGATGGGCAATAACACCGCCGTGCAGATGGCAGCCAGCCAGGGCAATTTTCAGCTCAATGTGTTCAAGCCCCTGATTGCCCACAACCTGCTGGAGAGCATTGATCTGCTGGCGGGCAGCTGTCAGGCATTCTGCGATCACTGCATCACCGGCCTGGAGGCCGACGAGCAGCGCATTGCCGACCTGCTGGAGCGCAGTCTGATGCTGGTGACCGCGCTGGCCCCGCTGGTGGGATACGACCGTGCCAGCGAGATCGCCAAGCACGCCCACGACCATCGGCTCAGCCTGCGGGAAGCCGCCCTGGGGCTGGGTGGCATCACCGCCGATGCCTTTGATCGCTGCGTCCAACCCAGGCGCATGGTCAGCCCGGATCCCTGACATCGATCCCATCCGTACCGGCCGCCAGCAGCCGGAGGTCTGGACGGTCAGGGTTCGGACTACTCGAGCAGGTTGGCCGCCAGTTCAGCCAGCTCGGAGCGCTCACCGCGCTGCAGGGTCACATGACCAGCCAGCCGCTGGCCCTTGAACCGCTCCACCAACCAGGTGAGGCCATTGCTTTCGGCATCCACGTAAGGGTTGTCAATCTGATAGGGATCACCCGTAAACACAATCTTGGTTCCTTCGCCGACACGGGTCACGATGGTCTTCACCTCATGGGGTGTCAGGTTCTGGGATTCATCGACCACCATGAACTGCCGCGGAATGGAACGGCCTCTGATGTAGCTGATGGCCTCCACCTCCAGCAGGCCCATGCCCTTCAGGTCAGACCAGGTGTTGCGCAGACCACGCTGGCCGGATCGGCCGCCGTGGTTGCTGGCATCGTCGCCGGAAAGCAGGTAGTCGAGATTGTCGATGATCGGCTGCATCCAGGGACCCATCTTCTCGTCGAGATCCCCCGGCAGAAAACCCATCTCCTTGCCCAGTGAAATCACAGGACGGGTCACCAGCAGGCGCTCGTAGATCCGCTCATCGGCCACCTGGCTGAGGCCGGCTGCCAGGGCTAGCAGGGTCTTGCCCGTGCCGGCCTTGCCCACCAGGGTGAGCAGCGGAATGGCTGGATCCAGCAGCAGGTCAAGGGCGAAGGTCTGCTCCCGGTTCCGCGGCTGGATCCGGCCCACCTTCACCTTCTGAACCCGTTGCAGCGGCAACAGGGCCGAGGCATCGGCACTGCAACGGGCCAGCAGGGTATGGGATGGCTGCAGCTGGTCCACCAGCGTCACCCCCTGGTTGGCGTGGAGTTCGCCGATGTTGTCGAGGTCCGCCACCGGCAGGCCCCCGCTCTGCTTGACCCGATCCATGGCCTCGGGACTGGCCCAGACTTCCGTGACACCCGGGTAGAGATCGGTGATATCCACCTTGTCGGTGGTGTAGTCCTGGGCGATCAGGCCCACGGCATCGGCCTTGATCCGCAGGTTGGTGTCCTTGGTCACCAGCACCACAGGTGGGTGGGAGCCCATCACCTCCGGCACCCGCTGCTCCAGGGCCACGGCCAGAATGTTGTTATCTCCGTTGCCGCTGCGCAGCTCCGGGGGCAGCTGGCCCAGGGTTTCGCTGTGGCAGAACACCACCTTCAGGTGACCACCCTGGTGGGAATCGATCTCCACACCGTCGGCCAGGTTGCCCTTTTCTCTGAGGCCATCGAGCAATCGCGAGACCTGTCTGGCATTGCGGCCTTTCTCGCTGGGATCTCTCTTGAACCGGTCGATCTCCTCCACCACTTCGATGGGGATGACGACGTTGTTGTCTTCGAACCGGGTGAGCGCCAGCGGGTCATGCAGAAGCACGTTCGTGTCGAGAACGAAGGTCTTGCGCATGCCGCTGTGCGTGCTGGTGGCCTGCCGTCAAACTAGGTCACAAGGGCATCTACGCTCCCCAGCGTTGCGCCCGCAGTCTTCCGACGTGCCACTTCTGCTCTCCCTGCCGCTGCTCCTGCTGCTCGCCGGCGGGCTCCTGCTTCTGTGGCTCGAATGCCGCCACCGCCTGAGACCGGCATCCCCCCTGCGGCTGAACCCGGGCAGCTTCCGGGTGCGTCGTCGGGCCCAGGGACTTGAGGTGACCGGTGAGATCACCATCCGCAATCCCCACAGGCGCATGGAGGTGATGGTTCCGGAGATCGAGATCCGTCCAACGCTTCTCGGCCGTGCTGATCTCCACGACGTGCACTGCCGCTGCAGTGTCACGGCCCAGCATCCGGATGAGGAGAGCCGCACCGATGGCTACTGGGCCGCCTACATCGTCAAGGGCCGCAAGCTCACGGCCGCGTCGCTGCGGATCACGATCACCGGCCCGGCCGGCGTTGACCTGGAATCCCTGCTCGACACCCTCTGGTGTGAAGTCCTCTGGGTCAACTACGGACCATTCGGTCGCCTGCACCGGCGTGATGGAATCCTGGTGCCGCTCACCCGGCCCGAACCCCTGTCAGCATCGGAAGCCCCCTGGCGCTCCGGAGAAGGCTGCCGCGTGCTGCCTGTCAGGACCCACCTGCTCGGTGTGCTCGACGATCCGGAGGAGGTGCTGCGTCGCTATGCCGCAGACCTGGTGCAGCCCGGGGATGTGCTGACCATCGGTGAAACCCCCCTGGCGGTGATGCAGGGCCGGTATCACCATCCGGCCACCGTGGAACCGTCCATGCTGGCGCGACAGCTGTGCCGCGTGTTCCATCCCACCAGCAGCCTGGCCACGGCCTGCGGTCTGCAGTCGCTGATCGACATCGTGGGACCCGCCCGCGTTCTGGTGGCCTGGGTGCTGGGGTCCGCCCTCAAGCTGGTGGGGATCAAAGGCGGCTTCTATCGCCTGGCGGGCGACCAGGCCAGGCTGATTGACGACATCACCGGCACCACGCCGCCCTACGACCAGACCATCGTGCTTGGGCCAGGCGAACCCCAGCTGTTCTGCCGGCGCATGGCGGCTTCCCTTGGAGTTGCCATCGCCGTGGTCGATGTCAATGACCTGGGTCGAGTCAAGATCCTGGCCGCCAGCGATGGCTGCGACGTCGCCCTGCTGGAGCGTGCCCTGCGCCCCAATCCGGCTGGCAATGCCAACGAACGCACGCCCCTGGTGCTGGTCAGGCCCGCCTGAGGGCCTCTGGCTCCCGCCGAGCGGATGCCGATCGGTAAAATGGCAACAATTCCCAACCCCTGCCAGCCAGCCGGGTCGCTCCGCCGAACCTGTCCCCCCCTCCCCGGTTCACCGTGCCGTCCACCGATGCTCCCATCAAGGCTTCGGCCCCAACCGATCCGGGGGGATCGTCGGCTTCCGGTGCATGGTTCATTCAACCTCTGCAGGGCTGGCATTTCCCCCATCTTCAGGATCCCTGCTTCCAGCCATTGCTGCCGCTTCTGCAGCGCAGCCTGCTGCTGGCCCTGCCTGATCGGGTTCTGAGTTCCCTCGATGCCCCAGGTCCCCGGCGCCATCGCGTGCTGGTCGCCACACGATCCGGCCCATCCGGTCCGGTGATCGGGCTGATCGTCACCCGACCCCACAACCGCCGCCGCACCTGCTGGCAGATCTGCCACCTGCGGCTCGCCACCGACGACCTGAATTCCGTGAGCCGGCTGGATCTGGCCGCCGCCCTGGTCCGCCAGGCCATCAGCGGCACCCGCACGGCCGCCAGCTGGGTGGCCCGCTCCTCCGGCATTGATCTCACGCGCCTGGCCGCCCTTCGGGATGCCGGCTTCCAGCCCCAGTTGCGCCAGTTGTTGTGGCGCTGGCAGTCACCCGCCAGGCCTGGTGACGCCGTCACCGGTGCTGCAGCCAGTGCTGAAGGGCTCCAGCTGATGGCCCTCCATCCCCGGCTGTACCCCCTGCTGTGGCACCTGGAGCAGGCCACAACGCCAGCACCCCTGCGGCAGCTGCTCGACCGCCGCATCGACGACCTGCGGGGTTCGGGCCCGGGCCTGGTGCTGGTGGACACCAGTCGGGACCAGGCGGTTGTGTCCCTGCGCCACAGCGGCGACCATCCAGGTGGTGGCAGCGAACTGGAACTGAGAGTGCATCCGGCCCGCTCCGACCTGCAGGGCTCCGTGCTCACAGGCCTGCTGAGCCAGCTTCAGTTGCCCGGTCCATACTGGCTGCGCACGGAGCAATCCGATGCCGGCCTGGGTCACTGGCTGGAGACCATCGGCGCCCAGGCCCAGGGCGAGGAAGTGCTGATGGCTCGCTCCGTCTGGCGCCGCCAGCCGATGCGGCCCATGCGTAGCCCGGTTCGCCGGCTGGAGGCTGTCATCCAGCAGCTGCAGCCCGGTCGCCGGCCGCTGCCCACACCCTCCTCCACCCCCTGATGGCGCCCCCATCTCTGACGTCGGCCCTGGCCCTTGATGTGGGTCGACGGCGGGTCGGACTGGCCGGGTGCGATCCTCTCGGCATCACCGTGACCCCCCTGCCGGCCCTGCTGCGGGGCCCGTTTGCCAACGACCTCAACCATCTGCGCGCTCTGGTGCTGCGCCGCGGTGTGCGGCTGCTGGTGGTGGGGCTTCCCCTGGATCGGAGCCAGCGGCTGACGCCCCAGGCCCAGCACTGCCAGCGATATGGCCGGCGACTGGCCCTGGCCCTGGATCTGCCGGTGGCCTGGGTCAATGAGCACGCCAGCAGCTGGGCTGCAGCGGAGAACCACGGTCTGCAGGGGGATCGCAGCGGACGTCTGGACAGCGAGGCGGCCGCCCTGCTGCTTCGGCAGTGGCTGCTGGAGGGCCCTGAGCCGGATCCGGTGCCGTCGGCGGCCTCAGCCATGGGCAGACGGACCGGCTGTGGTTCATCCTGAGGGGAGTCACGAGTCCACCATGCCCTCCGACAGCGCCGGAACCCCTGCTTCGGCAGACGTACCCACCATGGTGGTGCGCGACAGCAACGGCCGCCAGCTGCTCTGCTTTCTGGAACAGCTGATCCCCCTTGATGGCCATGAGTACGGTCTGCTCACCCCTGTTGACACTCCGGTGTGCCTGGTGCGGATCGCCCAGGACGACGGCGCTGAAGACGAACTGGTGGATGAGATCCACGATGCCGAGGCGATCCTTGAAGTCGCCGATGTGGTGCTTCAGGAGCATGACCTGACGCTGGTGCGTTCCGCCGCCACACTCACCGTGAGCGGTGAGCTGGAGGAGCCCGATCTCGATGAACTCGAAGACAGTGACGATGAGGATGGCGACGACGATGATGGCGACGGAGAGACCGATCTTTATGAAATGCTGATTCAGTTTCGTGCCGAGGGGCAGGAATACGGTCTCTACATTCCACTTGATCCATTCTTCGTGGTTGCACGCCTGGACAATGGGGAGGCGTTGCTGGTGGAAGGCGAGGAATTTGAGCGCATCCAGCCCAGGATCGAAGCCGAACTGGAGGACCAGGAGCTGGATCCTTGAGCCTGGCCGCTTTGCTGACACCTGACTGGCAAGTGGATCTGACCCTGGCCGAACTGCCCCTCGAGGGGTTGCTGGCGCGGCCGGTAAGGGCCCTGGTGCTGGATGTGGACCGAACCCTGCTGCCACGGCGCCAGGCCACTCTGCCCGCCAGCGCCGGCCGCTGGTTGCAGAGCGCCCTCTCCCGGGTGCCGGTCCATCTCCTCAGCAACAATCCGTCCCGCCGCCGGATCGGCGCCGTGGCGGCACCCCTGGGGATTCCCTTCACCACATCTGCCGGCAAGCCGCGCCGAGGGGCCCTGCGCCAGGTGCTCGACCAGCTCGGCCTGCCGGCCTCTGACGTGGCCCTGATCGGCGACCGGGTCTTCACCGATGTGCTCGCCGGCAACCGGCTTGGCCTGTTCACCGTGCTGGTCCGTCCCATTGACCCCAATGGCCGTGCCTGCCACCACGACCGGCTGCAGCGCTGGGAGATCGGGCTGGCCAGGCTGCTGGGCGGATCCCTGGCGTGATGGCCTGTCGGCGGGTGATCAAGATTGGCACCAGCCTGCTGAGGGGTTCCCCCGGGCGACCCACGGCGGCGGTGATCGCCGATCTGGCGGCCACCATGGCCCGACGCCGGGGCCTCGGAGATGAGCTGGTTCTGGTGACCAGCGGGGCCGTGGGGATCGGCTGCACCGCCCTGGGGCTGGACCGACGCCCCCCGGAGCTGCCGGGCCTGCAGGCGGCAGCGGCCGTCGGCCAGGGTCGGCTGATGGCCCTCTACCAGGATGCCTTCGCCGTGCGGGGGCTCACGGCGGCCCAGGTGTTGCTGACCCGGGGTGACCTCGCCTCACGCCGCCGTTACCAGCGGGCCAGCCGCACGCTGGAACAGCTGCTCAACTGGGGAGTGGTGCCGGTCATCAACGAAAACGACACCCTGGCGACCGACGAGCTGCGCTTCGGTGACAACGACACCCTCTCAGCCCTGGTGGCCGTGGTGACCGGTGCGGAGGAGCTGATCCTGCTGACCGATGTGGACAGCCTCTATTCCGGCGATCCCCGCACCGAGCCGCAGGCGCGGCCGATCCCCGAGGTGCGCGACCTGCAGGAACTGCAGCGCCTGAGCCATGTGGCGGGTGGTGGCGGTCGCTGGGGAACCGGCGGCATGACCACAAAACTGGCGGCGGCCCGCATCGCCACGGCCAGTGGCGTGCGGGTGCACCTGGCCGATGGCCGGGATCCTGCGGTGCTGGAGGCCCTGTTCCAGGGCGAGGCGGTGGGCACCGTGTTCCACCCCAGCGCCACCCCCCTCTCCGATCGCAAGGGCTGGCTGGCCCATGCCCTCGTGCCCCAGGGCAGCCTTGGTCTTGACAGCGGCGCTGAAGCTGCCGTGCTGCACCAGGGGGCTTCCCTGCTGGTGGTGGGGATCCGCACACTGGAGGGGACTTTCGAGCGGAACCAGCCGGTGCGCCTGCTGGGGAGCGATGGCCGGGAACTGGGTCGGGGCCTGTGCACCCTGGCCAGCCATGAGCTGGGGCGACTGATCGGCCTCGATCGCGGCGAGATCCGCGATCGGCTTGCCGAACTGGGCATGGATCCCGGCACACCCGTGGTGCATCGGGACCGGATGGTTCTGCTGCCGGAAGCCTGAAGCCACGGCCCCTACGATTCGGCCACCGGCCTGTGGCTCCATGCGTTTCAGTCAGCTGCTCGAGCAGATCAGCGCCTGGGATCCAGGCAGCCCGAGGGATCTGGGAGCCGATCCGGAGATCGTGGCGGCAGCTCCCCTCGACCAGGCAGGACCCGATCAGGTCAGCTTTCTCGAAGTCGGCCATCGCCTGGCCGACAGCCTGGGCAGCAGCCGGGCCGGCGCCCTGCTGCTGCCAGCCCAGGCTGACCTGCAGGCCCAGGCCAGCGCCCGGGGGATTGCCTGGGTGGCCGTGGCACAGCCCAAGCTGGTGTTTGCCGAGCTGCTGGCGATCCTTTACCCCCGGCGACGGCCCCAGGCCGGCATCCATGCCAGCGCTGTGGTCGCCCCGGGCGCGGCCCTGGGCGAGGGGGTGCACATCGGACCCCATGTGAGCATCGGCGCCAACTGCCGGATCGGTGATGGCACCGTGATCCATGCCGGTGTCGTGATCGATGACGACGTGACCATCGGCGACAACTGTGAACTGCACGCCAATGCGGTGATCCAGGGGGGCAGCAGCCTCGGCCACCGGGTGGTGATCCATGCCGGCGCCGTGATCGGCGCCGAGGGCTTCGGTTTCGTGCCGGGGCCGGATGGCCTGCGCCGCCTGCCCCAGGTGGGCCGGGTGCGCATCGACGACGACGTGGAGGTGGGCTGTGGAAGCACCATCGACCGGGCGGCCATGGGCGAGACCAGGATCGGTGCCGGCACCAAGATCGACAACCTGGTGCAGATCGCCCACGGGGTGCAGGTGGGCCAGCGCTGCGCGATCTCGTCGCAGGTGGGGATCGCCGGCAGCGCCCGCATCGGTGACGGCGTCATCCTGGCCGGCCAGGTGGGGGTGGCCGACAGTGCCCGCATCGGCGATGGGGCCGTGGCCTCGTCCAAGTCGGGCATCCACGGGGAGGTGGGGCCCGGCGAGGTGGTGAGCGGTTATCCGGCGATCCCCAACCGTCTCTGGCTGCGCTGCGCTGCTGCGTACAACCGTCTGCCCGAGATCGCCAGGAGCCTCCGCCAGCTCCAGCGCCAGGCCTGAGCGGCCCCGGTGGCGGTGGCTGGGTAGCCTCGCCCTACCCCCAGCCGCCACCATGACCAGCCACCGGATCACCCTGCTTCCCGGCGACGGCATCGGACCCGAGATCACCGCAGTGGCCCGGACCCTGCTCGATGCCGTGGCGGCACGCCATGGTTTCGGCCTCACCTACGACGAGCGGCCTGTGGGCGCCGCGGCGCTTGACAGCTGCGGCCAGCCCCTGCCCGCAGACACACTGGAGGCCTGCCGGCAGTCGGAGGCGGTGCTGCTGGCCGCCATCGGTGACCCCCGCTGCGATGCGCTGCCCCGGCATCAGCGACCCGAGACCGGCTTGCTGGCCCTCCGTTCCGGCCTGGGGCTGTTCGCCAACCTGCGGCCGGTGGCGATCATTCCGGCGTTGATCGGGGCCAGCAGCCTGCGCCCCGAGGTGATCGAGGGAGTGGACCTGCTGGTGGTGAGGGAGCTCACCGGCGGCATCTATTTCGGCACCCCGAAAGGCAGGATCGAGACCGATGGCCAGGTGCGGGCCTTCAACACGATGGTCTACAGCGATCGGGAGATCGATCGGATCGCCCGGGTGGCCTTTGATCTGGCACGCAGTCGCTCCGGACGCCTCTGCTCGGTCGACAAGGCCAACGTGCTGGACGTCAGCCAGCTGTGGCGCGAACGGGTCACCGCCATGGCCGGCGAGTATCCCGATGTGGAGCTCAGCCACATGTACGTCGACAACGCGGCCATGCAGCTGGTGCGGGCTCCCCGCCAGTTCGACGTGCTGCTCACCGGCAATCTGTTCGGCGACATTCTCAGCGACGAGGCGGCCATGCTCACCGGCTCGATCGGCATGCTGCCCTCCGCCTCCCTGGGCGAGGATGGTCCGGGCCTGTTCGAGCCGGTGCATGGTTCGGCGCCCGACATCGCCGGACAGGACAGGGCCAACCCAATGGCGATGGTGCTCAGTGCGGCCATGTTGCTGCGGGTGGGCCTCGGCCGTCAGGAGGCGGCAGCCGACCTGGAACAGGCCGTGGCCTCCGTGCTGGCCTCAGGCTTCCGCACAGGCGATCTGATGGCCGAGGGCTGCACGCTCGTGGGCTGCCGGGCCATGGGCGAACGGCTGCTGCAGTCCTTGCCGGGGTGAGGAGGGTCCGGCGTTCTGCCAAACTCAGCAACGCCTGCGTTCTCCTGCGTCGATGTCCAAGCGTCACCCGGTCGTGGCAGTCACCGGTTCCTCCGGCGCTGGGACCAGCACGGTCAAACGCGCCTTCGAATACATCTTCAGCCGCGAGGGCATCCGCCCGGCCGTGGTGGAAGGCGACAGCTACCACCGCTATGAGCGTGGGGAGATGAAGGAGGCGATGGCCGCCGCGGTCGCCAAAGGCGAGAATTTCTCCCACTTCGGCCCCGAGGCCAACCTGTTCGACAAGCTGGAGGAGCTTTTCCGCACCTACGGCCAGAGCGGCGGGGGCGAGAAGCGCTACTACCTCCATTCCGTGGAGGAGGCCGCCGAACACAACGAACGGTTGGGCACCAGCCTGGCCCCCGGTCAGTTCACGCCCTGGGAGCCCATTCCGGCTGATACCGACCTGCTGTTCTACGAAGGCCTCCATGGCGGCGTGAAGGGCAATGGCTACGACGTGGCCGCCCTGGTGGATCTGCTGATCGGCGTGGTGCCGATCGTGAATCTGGAATGGATCCAGAAGATCGCCCGCGACAACGCCGAACGGGGCTACTCGGCCGAAGCGACGGTGGACACGATCCTCAGGCGGATGCCCGACTACATCAACCACATCTGCCCCCAGTTCAGCCAGACCGACATCAACTTCCAGCGGGTGTCCACCGTGGACACCTCCAACCCGTTCATGATCCGACCCATCCCCACGGCGGATGAAAGCTTCGTGATCGTGCACTTCCGCAAGGGGGCCCGTGAGAAATGGGGCATTGATTTCCCTTACCTGCTCGACATGATCCATGACTCCTTCATGTCCAGCCCCACCTCGATCGTGGTGAACGGCGGCAAGATGGGCTTTGCCATGGAGCTGATCCTCACACCGATCATCCACCGGCTGATCGAGGACAAGAAAAAGCTCCACTGATCGCCCCACAGACGGTGACGTTGCCCGTTCACCAATAAGATCCGGTGAGTTCGTTCGGTGAGGGCCATCAGCGGCACCCGCCCCAGTTCCAGATCCCAGGCGGTGATCCAGCCGTCGTTCCGGATCACCAGCGGATCTCCGGCGCGGGGAGGCTCCGGATTGCGCCTGGATCAGGTCAACAGCGGTGACCTGATCCGGTCCGCCCGTCGCATTTACGCCGACTTCGTGGTGGCCACCCTTGCGATGGCCAAACCCACAGGCGTGGTGCTGTTGGCGGACCGTCGACAGGGCCGGGTGGTCTTCGAACAGCCGGTGCTCTTGCCCGATGAGCTGTTCATCCCCATGGATCTGCTGAGGCCACGGCGATGATCGATCCCGTTCTGGCCCTGCCGGTTTTGCTGGTCGGTGCCTGTGTCGGCAGCTTTCTGAATGTGGTGATCTGGCGGCTGCCCCGCCAGGAGTCGCTCGTCCATCCCGGCAGCCACTGTCCCCGCTGCGGCACCCCACTGTCGTGGGCGGAAAAGATGCCGCTGCTCAGCTGGCTGCTGCAGCGGGCCCGCTGCCGCCACTGCCACACCGCGATTTCCTGCCGCTATCCCCTGGTGGAGTGCCTGGCGGCCGTTCTGTGGCTGGCCGCAGTGGCGGCCCGCCCGGAGTCGCTGGGCGCCGCACCGCCGTGGTGGCTGGTGATGGTTGCCGGCTGGCTGCTGGTGAGCATCACCATCCCCCTGGCCCTGATCGACCTCGACCATCTCTGGTTGCCCGAAGGGCTCTGCCGACTCGGCGTCGCCGCTGGACTGGCGGTCACGCTGGTGGCAGCCGCCCACCAGGGCTGGAGCGATGGCCGTCAGCTGGTTCTGAGTCACCTGCTGGCCGCCGGCATGGGATTGCTGGCGATGGAGGGCCTCGCCGCCCTCGCAGAGCGCCTGCTGGGTCGGCCCGCCATGGGGCTGGGCGATGCGAAGCTGGCGGCCCTGATCGGTGCCTGGCTCGGTCCCGCGGGCCTTTTGGTCAGCCTTGGCCTTGCCGTCACCTCCGGGGCCGCGGTGGGCAGTCTGGCTCGCCTGAGCGGCCGGCTGGGGGCCGGCCAGCCCATGCCCTTCGGCCCGTTCCTGGTGGCCGGTTGTCTGTTCTGCTGGTTCCAGGGGTCTTCGCCCTGGCTGGAACGGCTGGGCCTTTAAATGGTCGAGCCGTGTCCAGCCGCCGATGTCGCTGTTCGACTGGTTTGCCGACCGCCGCAAACCCGTGCCTGTGGTGCGTGCCAACCAGGGTGTGGAAGAGGGTGACGGCCTCTGGAGCAAATGCCCGGAGTGTGGGCTGGTGGTGTACCGCAAGGATCTGCTGGCCCATGCGAGCGTCTGCCGGGGCTGCGGCTACCACCACCGGATTCACAGCGATGAGCGGATCCGGCTGATCGCCGACGAGCAGTCATTCGATCCGCTGGATCAGGACCTGGCCCCCACGGACCCGCTGGCGTTCAAGGATCGCCGCAGCTATGCGGATCGCCTGCGGGACAGCCAGCGGTCCACCGGGCTGAAGGATGCGGTGGTGACCGGCCTCTGTCGCCTCGAAGGCATGCCCCTCGCCCTGGGGGTGATGGACTTCCGCTTCATGGGTGGCTCCATGGGGTCGGTGGTGGGCGAAAAGCTCACCCGGCTGATCGAAACAGCCACCCAGCGAGGCCTGCCGGTGCTGATCGTGTGTGCCTCCGGCGGCGCACGCATGCAGGAAGGCATGCTGAGCCTGATGCAGATGGCCAAGATCTCCGGCGCCCTGCAACGTCACCGCGACGCCGAACTGCTCTACCTGCCGCTGCTGACCCATCCCACGACGGGGGGCGTGACCGCCAGCTTCGCCATGCTTGGCGACCTGATTCTGGCGGAACCCCAGGCACTGATCGGCTTCGCCGGCCGCCGCGTGATCGAGCAGACCCTGCGCGAGAAGCTGCCCGAAGGCTTTCAGACAGCCGAATATCTCCGGGATCACGGTTTCGTGGATCTGATCGTGCCTCGAAACGAACTGCGTTCAACCCTCGCCAGGCTGCTCAAACTGCATGGCTGTGGGAGCCTGGCCCAGGTCAGCTGAGCAGCATGGCGCACTCCCTCCCGTCAGGGCTTGTGAGCCGGCTGGCCGTGCTGGCCCTCGTGATCCTGCTGTGGCTGGGCCCGGCCGGGGCAACACTGGCTGCACCGGTGAACTGGCAGGAGCTGCCCGAAACCGCCGAAGGTCGCCAGTGGTGGGATGGGGGCAGCCTGCGGCTGAACCGCCAGGGCATGGTCACGGTCCTCAGCCGTTACCAGACCGCTGCGGTGGAGGGCCGCCGCTCCGTCAGCCACCTGGTGATGATGGAAATCGACTGCGGACAGGCCCGTTTCCGTGACACATCCGTGGATGGCCTGCCCCGCCTGGGGGCAACCTGGCAGGAGGCCGGCCAGGAGGACCTGACCCATGCCGTGGTCAGCGCCGCCTGCGCCGCCATGGCCGCCCGCCAGTCCATCCCGGAACCATGATCGATCCCTCTGTGGCACCACTGCCGACTGCCTCCACCCAACGACCCGATCAGCTGCGGGTGGCGATCGCTGGGCTGGGGTTCGGCGAAAGCGTGCACCTGCCGGCCCTGCAGGCCGGAGCGCTCACCAAGCCTGTGGCCCTCTGGCATCCACGGCCCCAACGGGTGGCAGAGGCGGCGGAGCGGGCCGGTCTGAAGGCCTACCACGATTTTGATGCCCTGCTGGCGGATCCCGACATTGAAGCCCTGGTGATCGCCACCCCGCCCGGTCCCCGCTTCGACCTGGCGAAGGCAGCCCTGGAGGCCGGCCGGCATCTGCTGCTGGAGAAGCCGGTGGCCCTCAATGGCGACCAGGTGCAGGAGCTGCAGCGGCTGGCCCTGCAGCGCAACCTCTGCGTGGCCGTCGACTTCGAATACCGGGCTGTACCCCTGTTTCTGCAGATGGCCGACCTGCTCGCCGCAGGCGTGGTGGGCGATCCCTGGCTGGTGCGGATCGACTGGTTGATGGGCAGCCGCTCGGATCCCGCCCGCCCCTGGTCCTGGTATTCCCAGGGCGATGCCGGCGGTGGGGTGCTCGGAGCTCTCGGCACCCATGCCTTCGACATGCTCCACTGGTGGTTCGGGCCGGTTCGCTCGGTGCAGGGGCTCTGCAGCACGGCCATCCGCGAGCGGCCACTGGCCGCTGGCCATGGCGCCATGGGCCCGGTGGACGCCGAGGACATCGCCCTGGTGCAGCTGGAGCTGGAGGGGGGGAACGGACGGCCCATACCAGCCCAGATGTCGCTTGCATCGGTGGCTCGCCAGGGACGGGGCTGCTGGATCGAGATCTACGGCAGCGAGGCCACCCTGGTGCTGGGATCCGACAACCAGAGTGATTACGTGCATGGATTCCAGCTCTGGCTCGGCCGGCCGGGAGAAACGCTGCGACCCGTGCCGGCGGATCCCCGCCATGCCTTTGCGCGCACCTGGGGTGATGGACGGGTGGCGCCTGTGCTGCGCCTGCAGCAATGGTGGGCTGAGGCGATCCGTGACGGCCGACCCATGGTGCCCGGTCTGACGGAGGCCCTCAGCAGCCAGCGGTGCTGCGATCAGATCCGCTTCTCCAGGTCAGGGTGGTCATCCGCACCATCGACTGGGGCAGATCTGTAGCAACACGGACTTTTTCAGACAGTAGCAATCGCTACGATCTGACCATCGTTGGCCCAGGCGACCTGCCTGCGGCGGAAGTAGGGGTCTGGCCGGTCTGGCCGGTCGACAGCCGAAGCAACGCGCCATCCCCGTCAACCCACCGGCTGGCCCGGTGGATCACCAGGAGGCCCTTCCATGTCCATCACCACCGCCACGCAGCTGGCCCGCGCTGCTGCCGAGGCCCGTCGCGCCGCCAAGCAGAACGGTTACGCCGTCAACGCTCTGCGCCGGCAGCACCTGATCGACTGATCGTCGGTTGCCGCTCCGGGGGCGGCCGCCACGGCCCCTCCGCCAAGCCCCGCCCCGGCGGGGCTTTCTGCTGCCACGGGGTGGGTGGCGGGGGATCTTCTAAAATCCGCGGCAAACCACCATCTCGAGGTTTCCCATGGCGCTCGTCCCGCTTCGGCTGCTGCTCGACCATGCCGCCGAAAACGGCTACGGCATCCCTGCCTTCAACGTGAACAACCTGGAGCAGGTGCAGTCGATCATGGAGGCTGCCTACGAAACCGACAGCCCGGTGATCCTCCAGGCCTCCCGCGGCGCCCGCCAGTACGCCGGGGAGAACTTCCTGCGCCACCTGATCCTCGCCGCCGTCGAGACCTATCCCGACATCCCGGTGGTGATGCACCAGGACCACGGCAACAGCCCCGCCACCTGCTTCGGCGCCGCTGCCAACGGCTTCACCTCGGTGATGATGGACGGCTCGCTGATGGCCGACGCCAAGACGCCTGCCAGCTACGAGTACAACGTCGCCGTCACCAAGGAAGTGGTGGACGTCGCCCATGCCATCGGCGTCAGCGTCGAGGGC
>JBKDDA010000053.1:0-1527 GCA_046313055.1 Synechococcaceae cyanobacterium
TTGGCTGGTGAGCATCGCCGGCCCCACGGCAGCATCTGGGCCTGCCCCTGCTGGTGGTGATGGTCTGGCCGATCGGGTGGCCCAGCTGGAGGCAACCGCCACCGAGCTACGGGAGGCCCTCGATCAGCTGCAGCAGGCCCGCCCTCCTCGATCGCCCCGGCCTGCTCCTGCTGGCCCTGTCTTGTCCCCGGACACCGTGCCCGCTGATGGGATTGAGTCAGCCGCCCTGGCCCAGCTGCTGGGACTGAAGCGCGGCACGTTCAATGCGCGAGTCAGCCGATCGGGTGGCCCCGTCCCTGGGCAAGTGATCGACGGCTGGCGATGCCTGGGGATGCGCGCAACGGGTCGCGGCGGCCCTCCCCGGGCCCTGTGGGTACCTGTGGGTACCTGATCGGGTACCCGTTCCCACCTACCGGGTACCTGCTGCCCCTCGATCGGGTACCCGCTGGAGTGCCTGGCCCTTCTGTGGAGCGGATCGCCGCGGCCTGATCGGGTACCCATTCCCCTTGCGTACAACGCGCAACGGTCGTAGTCTGTCTGTACAACCCACAGGGATGGGCCGATGGCCGCCGCCGAACCGCTCCAGCTGATCGCCTACTACCGGGTCAGCACCACCCGTCAGGGTGAAAGCGGCCTGGGGCTGGAGGCCCAGCGGGCCAAGGTGGCGGCCCTGGCCGAGCAGCGGGGCGCCGTGGTGACGGCTGAGTACACAGAGATCGAATCCGGCCGGAAGGCCGATCGCCCCCAACTGGCCGCGGCGATGGCTGACGCCCGCCGCCGGGGCGCCGTGGTGGCGGTGGCGAAGCTCGATCGCCTGGCCCGAGATGCTGAGTTGGTGCTTCGCCTGAGCCGTGAGGCCGAGCGAAACGGCTTCGGGGGGCTGCTGTTCGCTGATCTGGACGTTGACGCCAGCACCGCCGCCGGCCGGATGGTTCTGTCCCTGATGGCATCGGTAGCGGAGTTTGAGGCCCGCCGGATCAGTGAGCGCACCCGAGAGGCCCTCGCTGCCGCCCGTGCCCGTGGGGTGAAGCTGGGCGGCCTGCGGGCCGGAACCATCACCCGCAACGATGCCGCCCGCGACCGCGCCACCGCCGAATCCGAGCGGCTGCGCCCCGTGCTGGAGCCCATGGCGGGCCGTGGCGAGAGCCTGCGTGCCATGGCTGAGGCCCTCGCTGGCCTGGGCATCAAAACCCGCACTGGCCAGCCTCTCAGTCCCTCCGGTGTGAAGAACCACCTGCGGCGCCTGGGCCTGGCCGGTTGAGCGCCGCCCTCCCGCACCTGATGACCCATCCGGGGGAGCAATGACCGGGGTGCAGATCGCCCTGTCTGCCTACGTTCCGGGCGGGTGGGGGCGCGGTTTCATGCTTGCAGGGTCGGAACACTACCCATAGCGTTGTCGTCGGATGAATCACCGATGCCCACTCCCCCACCCATTCCCCTCATCGTTCCCGACACCCGGCGCCCCGGCGCCCTGCTGCCGCCCCTGAGCCTGCGCCTGCCGCCTGCTCTGGTGGCTGACCTTGACGG
>JBKDDA010000054.1:0-6614 GCA_046313055.1 Synechococcaceae cyanobacterium
CCCAGCTCCGGCACCCGCGCCAGCAGCGCCGCCGTCAGCTCCTCCCTGCGCTGCCAGAGGTCGCGGTACCAGGCCTCCCGCGCCGCCGTCTGGTGGTGCTGCAGGCGCGAGCCGGCCACCCAGGCCCGGGCCCGCTCGCCGATGGCCCAGGCCGCCGCCGGATCGTCGCGCCAGTCGCGCAGCACCTGGGCCAGTTCAGCCTCCGTGCGGAAGAACCGCCCCGTCTCCCCATCGCGCAGGCTCTCGCCATACACCACCGGGCTGGCCAGGGCCGCCAGGCCATGGCCGCCGGCCTCCACCGCCTTGAGGTCGCTCTTGCAGCGGTTGAAGGGGGTGTCGGCCAGGGGCAGAAAGGCGATGTCGCAGCCCCCCAACCGCTGGCGGTAGGTGGCGTAGTCGCAGGTGGGGGTGAAGCGGCGCGCCGGCAGCTCCAGGGCATCGAAGAAGGCGCGGTCGTGCACCACCTCCAGCTGCCACCGCTCCGGCGATTCAGCCAGCACGCTGTTGAGGGTGGCGATCCAGGGGGCCCAGTCGGCCTCGCGGTTGAGCGCGCCGAAGAACAGGCGCAGGGGCTGGTCCGGCTGCCGCGGCGGCCGCGGCGGCGGCAGGGCCGGCAGGGCATTGCCAAACACCGCCAGCTCCGGGTTGTGGGGCCGCAGCTTGGCGGCCAGCAGCTCGGTCGACACCTGCACCGCATGCACGCCGGTGAAGGTGAGGTGGCCGTTGGCGGCGATGTCGGGCCAGTGGTCCGGGTCGTCGTCGTACTCGACCACGACCACGTAGTCATTGGCCAGCAACTGGCGCAGCTGGGCCAGGGCCGCCGGCCGGCGCAACGCCGGCCGCTGCCAGATCAGCAGCCGCGGCAGGGCCGGATCGGGCCGCAGCAGGTCGAGGTTGCCGTGGCGCAGCCGCAGACCGATGCCGCCGAGGCTGGCCAGCGCCGCCAGGGGCTGGGCCATGCGCACATCCACCATGCCCGCCTGGGGTCGCAGGGTGAGGGCATCGAGATGCAGGGGCGGCCGCGGCCGGGGGCTGGCCGTGAGCACATAGTGATGGGGGGCCACTGCGGCCAGCAGGGCCTGGCGCTCCAGCCCCAGGCCGGCCAGGGCGGGCTGCAGGCGATTCACGAAGGCCTCGGCCTGCTCGGGCTGCACGATCCGCGGCGTGAGCTCCAGGAGGTGCAGTCCGCAGCTGCGCACCAGGGCCTCGATCCCCTCCCGGGTGCACCAGGAGCGCAGGGCGCTGTCGTCCACACCACTGTCGACCCGGCCGCGGCCCTGCAGGAGCCACTCCAGCACCGACCAGTGCTGCGCATTGGCGATGCAGGCCACCAGCACACCCCGGTCGGCCAGCAGGGGCACCTGGCGGGTCAGCAGGCCCAGGGGATCCCGCAGATGCTGCAACCCATCGCCGTAGACCAGGGCATCGAGGGGGGGCAGATCCGCCAGCTCCAGGCCGGGATCCTCCAGATCAGCCCGCACCAGCCGGTCGAGCCGGCCGGCGGCCCTGTCGGCGGCCGGCGACAGCGGCTCGATCCCCGCATACAGGCAGCCGGGGTTGATGGTCTTGAAGGCAGCCCCAAGGGCCCCGGCGCCACAGCCCACCTCAAGCACCGCCCGGGCCGTGACCGGGATCCGCTGCAGCAGGTCAGGGTTGATCCGGTCGCCCTGAGCGATCGCAGCGTCACTCACGGCCCCACCTCAACCGGTGGGGCCTGGCGGAGAAACTCCTCCACCTGGGCCTCGGCAGGCTGGGGGTCGATCGCGCCCACACCGCGACAGACCAGGGCACCGCAGGCGGCGGCAAAGCGCAGGGCCGCCTGCCTGCGGTCGGGATCGGCGCCCCCGCCCAGCAGGTCCGGCTGGCGCTCCAGCTGGTGCAACAGCCCGGCGGTGAAGGCATCACCGGCACCGGTGGTATCCACGGCCTGCACCGCCATGGCCGGCAGGCGGCCGCAGGCCCCGCCGATGGCCCAGGCCACCGGCTGGGGACCATCGGTGATCAGCACCGCCGGCTGCCGGGGCAACGAGCGCTGCAAGCCCACCGCATCGGTGCTGGAGAACAGCCAGAGGGCCTCCTCGCGGGTGCACTTGATGAGATCCGCCTGCTGCAGCAACGGTTGCATCCGCGCCAGCACCGGGGCCGGCGGGCCCTGGTCAGCCGCCAGCCCCCAGAAGGTGGGCCGCCAGTTCACATCCACCGCCAGGGCCACGCCGTGCTGGCGGAGCAGGGGCAGCAGACCCTCCAGGGCCTCGGCGGAGCCGGGCGAGGCCAGGGGCAGGGTGCCGCACAGCAGCCAGGCGGCACCGCCCAGCAGGGGAAGCACGGCCTGGCGCAGCCCGGACCCGTCGATCGCCTGGTCGGCGAAACCCAGACCCCGGTCGCCGCTGAATCCACCGAAACTGCGGTCACCGGTGGGGTCCCGGCGCACCAGCACGATCCGGCTGGGCCGCTCCAGATCCCACTGCAGGCAGCGGCTGTCCACGCCGCGGTCGGCGAACAGGGCCGCAAAGGCGGCACCGATGCAGTCTTCGCCCACCCGGCCCAGGAAGGCGGTGGCGGTGCCCAGCCGCCCCAGGCCGCAGGCCACATTGGCCGGTGCCCCGCCGAGGCGGTCATCGCCGGCTCCCTCCTGGCCCGGATCACCCCCGGGGGGACCCAGCCGGTCCACCAGGGCCTCACCAAAGCACAGCACCCTGGGAGACGAGTGGGCGGTCATGGGGTGCGTGGATTCAGATCCCCAGCCTGGCCACCCCAGGCGGCTCCGCCAACGGGTGGGCGAGCAGGGCCTCGATGATGCGGCCATTGGCGGCGGGAAACGGATAGCCGGCCAGGTCGGCCGGCTTCACCCAGCGCACCTGCTGGCAGGCCAGGGGCTGGGGATCGCCGTCGAGCCATCGGCAGACATGCACCACAAACCGCAGCCGCCTGTGGCTGTAGGCGTGGTCCACCACGATCAGCTCCTCCCCCACCTCCACGGTGATCGCCAGCTCCTCCATCAGCTCGCGGGCGATGGTGGCGGCGATCGGCTCGCCCGGTTCCTGCTTGCCGCCGGGAAACTCCCACAGCCCCCCCAGCAGCCCCTCCGGCAACCGCTGGTCGATCAGCACCCGGCCCGCTGCGTCGAACACCACCCCAACGCCCACCACCTGGAAGGGAACGGTGCGGGGGGTGTCCTTCACGGGAAAGCGGGCGGGATCGCCGGCAGCGTAGGCAGCGCAGTGCCCCTGCCAGGGGCAGTGGCCACAGGCGGGCCGCCGGGGCGTGCAGACGGTGGCGCCCAGGTCCATCAGCGCCTGGTTGAAGTCGCGGGGCCGCTGGGGATCCAGCAGCGCTTCGCTCAGCTGCCAGAGCTGCGGCAGTTGCCGGGCCGGCGGCCGTGGACTGGCGACCAGCCTGGCCAGCACCCGCTTCACATTGCCATCGAGAATGGCGAAGGGCTGGTTGAACGCCGAGGAGAGAATGGACCCGGCGGTGCTGGGGCCGATGCCGGGCAGGGCCAGCCAGCCGGCCAGGGTGCGGGGCCAGGGGTCCGGGTCAGCCGGCGGATCAGCGCCGGCGAGCAGCTGGCGGGCACCGGCACCGAGCCGCCGGGCACGCACGTAGTAGCCCAGGCCCTGCCAGTGGAGCAGCAGCTGCTGGTCAGGGGCGGCAGCCAGGGCCTCCAGGCTGGGAAACGCAGCCATCCAGCGGTGCCAGTAGGGAAGCATCACCGCCAGCTGGGTCTGCTGGAGCATCACCTCGGCGATCCAGGTGGCCAGGGGGGCCAGCGGCTCGTCCGGCGTCGGCCAGCGGCCCTGCGGCGTCACCATCCAGGGTTTCTGGGACGGCAGGCGCCGGCCATGCTGCTGCCACCACTCCAGCAGCAGCCGGCGCCGTTCCGATGCCAGCTCCGGGTTCACAGCACCCGGTAGCGCTCCGGATCAGCCAGCAGCCGGTCCAGATCGGGCACCTCCTGGATGGTTTCGCCGGTGCGGCGGCGCAGCAGCCGGGAATGCATCTGGCCGGGTTTCACCCCCTGCCAGCGCCAGCGCAGCACCTGCCAGTCGAGTCCCAGCAGGCGGTAGAGCACGGCCTGGAGCCACAGGTCCAGCGGGCCCTGGGGGCGGGCACGCCGGCGGCGGCCGATCCGCTTCGCCCGGCTGCACAGCTCCTCGGGCAGGCTGGCGCGCAGGCCCTGGGGCCCGAGGGTTTCAAACAGCCGGATCAGCCGCTGATGTTCCGGTGTGGGCAGGGCATACCGGCGCCGGCGCCCGCGATGGTGGTGGGTCTCCATGCGCACGCCCGCCAGCTCACCGCTGAAGGCGAAGCGGCCCCCGGTGCGCCAGGCCCGCATCAACCAGTCGCGCAGGGGCGTGCGCCAGAGCCGGCTCGAATGGGTCCAGGCCCCCACCCGCCGGGCATAGACGGTGCGCACCAGCCAGAAGCTGCTGGGCTCATAGCAGTAATCCTCCGGTTGCAGCAGGTGGCGCAGATCCCGCAGCGAAGGACGGAAGGTGAGCCGGTCGGTGAAGGCGGGTGTGATGGCCCCATCGGGCGCCTCATGGCAATCCACCAGGCGCAGGGCCGGGGCGATCAGCAGGTCGGCGCCGGTGGCCTGCAGCCGCGCCAGCCCCTTCTCGAGGTGGTCCGGCAGCAGCAGGTCATCGTGGTTGAGAAAGCAGAGCACCGGCGCCCGGGCCAGGGCAAGCCCGAAGGAGTTGGGACCCGACTGTTCGCCGAAGCGCGCGGCCAGGTTGTAGTAACGAATCCGGGGGTCGGCGAGCCCGGTGAGCATGGCGCCGGTCTCCTCAGCGCAGCAGTCGCCGACCACCACCGCCTCCCAGTCGGGGCAGGTCTGGAGCTGGAGCGAGCGCAGGGTGCTCTCGAGGGCATCGACCCGCTTGTAGGTGGCGACCACAAAGCTGGCGCGGGGCGGCGGGGAGAAAGGGGTCACAGCAGGCTGAGCAGCATGGAGACCAGGCTGCGGGCCTCGTTGGAGAACAGCCCCTGGCGTTGCACCAGGCGCCTGATCTGGGCCAGGGTCATCCAGCTCAGGGAGGGGGAGGGCGGCACCGTGTCGGCCGGATCGATCAGGGCAACGGTGTAGCGGGCCACGGAACGGTAGAAGCGACCCCCCTCATCGGAATGGAGATTGGAGAGCAGGGGGGTGGCCCGCTCGGCGATGGTGCGCAGTGCCTGCTCCTCGAGATCCAGGGCCGGCACGGGCGAGGGGGCCCCGCCGGCATCCTGCAGGGCGGGCCCGTACTGGAATCCCTCGCGGAAGCCGATCTCGGCCCGGGCGCGGAACAGAAAATGGAGCACACCGTTGAATTCGGAGGCAAGCAGCACCGCACTGCCCTCCCGCTCCTGGGCCACGATCGGCTGATCCCAGTGCTGCACCTCCCGCTCGCTGGAACTCACCTCCACCTGCCGCACATCAAAGCTGCCGGAGGGGCCCATCAGCCGCGGCTGGCGACCCTCCAGCCACTCCACCTGATCATCGAGCGACACGGTCACCACCTCGAACGCCCCGGAGGCGCAGAGGGCCTGCAACCTCGCGAGGATCGTGGCGTCGTCGCACTGCTGCCGGTCAGCGGCGGCCTCGAAGGAGCGCAACAGGCTCTCCCCCAGCCCGCCCTGACCCCGCCAGCGGCCGAACGGACCGGCGGACCCCGCCAGCACGGACCAATCGGAAGCGACCAGCACCGAGCGCGCATCGGTGTTGAGCAGGAAGTCGCGGGCGAGCAGGGCACAGACATCGGCCACCGGGGCCCAGTGGTATCCCTCCTCAATGGCCAGGGAGAGGTGGGGCGGCACCTCCACGGTCATGTTGCGGTTGTATTTGCCCAGAAAGCGGGTGCCCTGCTCCGACTGGAGGCTGTCGGCATGGACCGTGGCCTGGGGATCACCGGTGAAATACTGCAGAAAGGGGGTGGGCTTGCCCTGGTGCCGGCGCTCGTAGTTGCTCTGGGTGGCCTGCACAGACGGGGCCGCCTGGGCCAGGCCGATGTTGCCCGGCTCGGGCTTGGCCTGGATCAGCAGCTGGGGAACCCCATCGCGCTGCTGCAGCAGAAATCCGAGAATGCCGATCTCCGGCTGATGGATCAGCGGCTGACGCAGGGTGGCCAGGCCACCACTGCGGGCCTCGACCCCCACGATGCTGAAGAAACCCCCGGACCGGTGGCGCAGGGCCCCGTCGGTGTAGAGCCATTCTTTGGACTCACGCCAGGGAATTTCCCTGACAGTCATGTCGCAGTGGTCACGGCGGCGATTCAGCCAGGACAGCAGCGACTCGGACGGCATGGGCAGGACGGGACCGGCAACGTGCCCCAGGCGACATGGCCGTTGAACCTAACCTCAACCGGGCATGGGCCGGCGAGCCGCTCAGACCGCCATGTAAGCGGCCACGGCCGATCCCTGGCGGCGCAGACCGGCCAGGGCGTCCCGTTCAAGGTTGCGCACCCGATCGCGGCTGATGCCGAGAATCCGACCGATGCCGGTGAGGCTCATCGGCTCGCCGCCGTCGATCCCATACCGCATCCGCAGCACACGCGCCTGCAGCTCCGGCAGCTGCTCCAGCAGCGCCCTCAGATCTCCCTTCATGCACTCCCCATCCACCAGCTCCGACGGGC
>JBKDDA010000055.1:0-24375 GCA_046313055.1 Synechococcaceae cyanobacterium
GCCGGGTGCGCGATGACCAATTGGGGGCGATTTTCGCCCACGACATTCGATCGGTGGGTGCCCGCTTTGACACCCCCGCTGCGGCCAGTGGCCCCTCCACCGCCCGCTGCCTGATCCTGGTTACCCCGGATGCCCAGCGCACGATGTGCACCTATCTGGGGGCTTCGGTGGGCCTGGACCCCGGGGACCTGGACCTGGATCTGGTGCCCCAAGCGAAAGTTCTCTACCTGGAGGGCTACCTGTGGGACAGCGAAGCGGCCAAACAAGCCTTCCTGACGGCGGCCGCCGCGATGCGCGCCAGTGGCGGCCAGGTAGCCCTCTCCCTCTCCGATGCCTTCTGCGTGGATCGCCACCGGGCCAGCTTCCAGGAGCTGGTGGATGGTCACGTGGATGTGCTGTTCGCCAACGAAATGGAGATCACCGCCCTCTACGAGGCCAACAGCTTCGAGGAGGCGGCCGACCGGGTTCGCGGCCGCTGCCGGGTGGCAGCCCTCACCCGCAGCGAGCAGGGGTCGCTGGTGCTGAGCGGTGATCAGACGATCAGCGTGGCCCCCTTCCACCTCGGTGATCTGGTGGACACCACCGGCGCCGGTGACCTCTACGCCGCCGGTTTCCTGCATGCCTACACCCAGGGGGAGAGCCTGGAGCGCTGCGGCCGGCTGGGGTCACTCTGCGCCGGCCAGGTGGTCACCCAGCTGGGCCCCCGCCCCCAGGGCTCCCTCACCGACCTGGTGGCCCGGCATCTGGGCTGAGCAGCCAGGCGGCATAACCGCCGGCGGTGCCCGCCGGCACGGTGATCCATTCAGGCGTGTCGTAGCTGTGCAGGTCCGGCAGCCGCCGCCGCAGCGGCTCCAGCCGGTCGTCGGGCACCTTGAGCAGCATCTGCACTTCGGAGCTGGTTTCCAGCCGGCCCTGCCAGTGGTACAGCGAGCGCACGGGCCACACACTCACGCAGGCCACCAGCCCCTCCTCCAGCAGTCGGCGGGCCAGGCTCTCCGCCTGATCGCCACCGGCTTCGGTGGTGAGCACCAGCGTGAGAGATCGGTGGTCAGCGGCCATCGCAGGCGGATCAGGGCGGGGGCCATGCTGGGCCAGGGGCCGCACTGGCCAGCCGTTGCAGCAGCCGCTCCATCGACAGGCCCTCCACACCGGCCGGTTCGGCCGGCCGGGCCAGCAGCAACAGGCGCCGGCCGTCGGCCTGGCACACCCCCTGCCAGAGCGCCTCAGTGATGCCGCCCGACTGCCGGCAGACCACCGTGTCGATCGACCAGCGGCGGCAGAGGGCCCTCTCGATCCGGCCATCGCGGCCCGGTGGCAGGCAGGCGATGCGGCTGCCCGGCAGGCCGGCGGCCAGGGCCTGGCGCAGGGCCGCCGGCCGGGGCAGCAGGCGGGCATGGGCCACCACGGCCGGCAGGGGGGCCAGCAGGGCCGCCAGATGGCGCGCCCCCACCGCCAGCAACAGCCGCTCACCCACCCGCACCCTGGCGGCCAGGGCGGCACCGTCGACCAGCAGGCGATCGGCCGGCGCCGCGGCCAGGGGCCGCTGCAGGCGCAGCAGGGGCTGCCCCATGGCGGCGCAGGCCTCCGCCAGGGCAGCACTGATGCGGGTGGCGAACGGATGGCTGGCATCCACGACCCAGTGGAAGGGGCAGCCCCGGCGGCGGGCATCGGCCAGCCGGGCTTGCACATCGGCGGGACCATCGAGGCGGTCGGCCACCACCTCGAGCTGCGGATCGGGGGGGTAGGCGCGGGCCGCCTCAGGGCTCACCACCTGCACCCGCAGGCGCCAGCCGAGCGCCAGCAGGGCGGCCGCCAGCAACGGGCCCTCACCGGTGCCGGCGATGATCCACAGACGGGGCGACACCAGGGGGGATTCCTGCATCAGGATGGGAGAGGACAACCGCTGCTGAGGGTGTGAATCACTGCCTGCTTGAAGTGGAGGTGCTGGAGGCTCCCCAGATCCGCTACACCCAGGACAACCAGACCGCGGTGGCGGAGATGACCGTGCGCTTCGACGGTCTGCGGCCTGAGGATCCCCCGGGACAGCTGAAGGTGGTGGGCTGGGGCAACCTGGCCCAGGAGCTGCCCGGCCTGGCCAGCGTGGGCCAGCGGCTGGTGCTGGAAGGCCGGCTGCGCATGAACACGGTGGCCCGGGCCGATGGTGTGAAGGAGAAACGGGCCGAGTTCACCCTGGCCCGCCTTCACCCCCTGAGCGGAGCGGCGATCGCGCAGACCGCCGCTCCGGCGACGGGCCAGACCCCGCCGCCAGCGGCGAACAGGGGATCTGAACGGCCGGCCCCGGCCCGCCGGGCTCCGGCGGCGGCCCCAGCAGCCCCGACCCCGGCGGCCCGGCCGGAGGCGCCGGAGCCACCGGTGTGGAACACGGCGCCGCTCGTGCCCGACCTGCCCGACGGCGACGATGACATTCCCTTCTGAGCATCCCGGAGCCGCTCAGGCATCGCGGGCGCCTGAACCATTCAGGCGTTCGTCGGCCTGATCGAGCAGCTGGTCCAGCTCCCGCTCCAGGGCCGCCAGATCGAGGCGCCAGGGGGCCCAGCGGCCCGCGTCGATCTGACGCAGCAGCCAGAGCCGGTCGCTGCGCAACTGCTCCAGCAGGGTCGCCATCTCCTCCGGCGGACAGGGGGCGGGATCGGGAGTCGGTTCAGCCATGACCAGCCGGCGCACAGGTCTCCCATCCTGCTGCCCGCTGCCCGAAGATGGTCGGATGCACCCATCCCGATCCTTTCTGCTCTCCCCCGGAAGCCTGGTCACCGTTGGCGGTGCCGTGCTCACCGTGGTGGGCTCCGTGGCCTATCTGCACGACAACGCCAACCTCAGCCTGCCCACGATCTTCTACGGCATCCCCATTCTCCTGGGGGGGCTGGCCCTCAAATCGGCGGAGCTGCCGCCCGCCGAGCGGCTCACCCCTCCGGCCCAGCTGCGGGAGCTGCGGGACCAGCCCAGCAGCGAACCGCTGAAACGGCTCCTGAACGACGTCACCCGTTGGCGATACGGCCAGAAGGCCCACCTGGAGTCGTCGCTGGAGGCCCTGAAGCTGTGGGATGAGGCTGACCCACCCCGGCTGGAGCAGGTGGAGGAGCTGGCCGATCCCCTGGGCTACGGCCTGCGGCTGATCTTTGTGCCGGCGGGTGTGCCGGCGGCCCGCTGGCAGGAGCGCGAGGAGCGCCTGGGCCGGTTCTTCGGCCCGGGCCTCCAGGCCGAAGTGGCCAGCCCCGTCGATGGCCGCATCAGCCTCACCCTCCGCCCCCGCCCCGCCGAACCATGAGCATCACCGATCAGATCAGCGCCGCCGATGCCCAGCGGGTGGCTGTTCTCAGCGAGGCGCTGCCCTACATCCAGCGCTTCAGCGGCCGCCGGGTGGTGGTCAAATACGGCGGCGCCGCCATGGCCCATGCCGACCTGCGGGAGGCCGTGTTCCGCGATCTGGCGTTGCTGGCCTGCGTGGGGGTGCAGCCCGTGGTGGTCCATGGCGGGGGGCCGGAGATCAACCACTGGCTCAAGCGCATGGCGATCGAGCCCCGCTTCCGCGACGGGCTGCGGGTCACCGATGCCGCCACCATGGATGTGGTGGAGATGGTGCTGGTGGGCCGGGTGAACAAGCAGATCGTCAACGGACTGAACCAGGTGGGTGGTCGGGCCGTGGGCCTCTGCGGCAGCGATGGCAACCTGGTGGCGGCCCGCCCCTTCGGCGATGGGGCCAACGGGCTGGTGGGAGAGGTGGCGAGCGTGAACCCCCTGGTGCTCAACCCCCTGCTGGAGGCCGGCTACATCCCGGTGATCTCCAGCGTGGCACCCGATCACCTCGGCCAGGCCCACAACATCAACGCCGACACGGTGGCCGGCGAACTGGCGGCCGCCCTGCAGGCCGAGAAGCTGATCCTGCTCACCGACACGCCCGGCATCCTGCGGGACCGCAACGATCCCGCCTCCCTGATTCACCAGATCAGCCTGCCGGAAGCCCGCGACCTGATCGCCACGGGGGTGGTGCAGGGCGGCATGACCCCCAAGACTGAATGCTGCATCCGCGCCCTGGCCCAGGGGGTGCGGGCGGCCCACATTCTTGATGGCCGGGTGGCCCACTCCCTGCTGCTGGAGGTGTTCACCAACGCCGGCATCGGCACGATGGTGCTGGGGTCCAGCCGGGGCGCCGATGGCTGAGGATCAGCTTGCCGCCAGCCTGGAGCAGGCCGCCCGCTGGCTGGAGCGGGGCGACTACGGCCAGGTGCTGCGGCTGCTGGAGCCCCTGGCTGAACGCCACGGACCGGCCACCGCCCTGGGGGGACGCCTGCGGCTGCAGATCGTGACTGCCCTGATGGGTCAGGGCGACAGCCAGCGGGCCGCCGCTGTCTGCCGCAGCCTCACGGCCTGCCGCGACAGCCAGCTGCGCAGCCAGGCCCGCGACCTGCTGCTGGTGCTGGAGGCCCCTGCCCTGCGGCGGCCACCGGAATGGAGCCTTACCCTGCCGGCCCTGCCGGACGCCGAGCCCCTGCAGGGCCGGGCCCTCGGCCGGGGGGGGGCAGGCGCCAAGGGGCCGCCGCCGCCACCGCCGCCGCCGGTGGGTCCCACCCGCGCCCCCCTGGGATTCGCCCTGGTGGTGGTACTGGCCCTGCTGCTGCTCACCAACCTGCTGGCGGGTTGCGTGCAGGTGCGCAGCGAATTCACCTTTCTGGGGCCGGGCCGCATGCGGATCAGCCACCAGCTGGCCAGCAGCAGCGGCCAGGGCAGCCCCTGGCAGCAGAAGTTGTCGGCCGATCTGATCAGCCGCGGCTACCGGCCCAGCGGCCGCGGCGCCCGCGCCGGGTCAGGGGATCGACTGGAGAGCCCGGTGCTGCCGGCGGAGCGGGCCCTGGCCAGCTTCGGCCAGGACCTGCTGCAGGCCACGGCACTGGCGGGCCTGCCGCTGCCGCCGCCGCGGCTGGAGCTGCGGGAACGGAACTGGTTGGTGGGGGTGCGCCAGTCGCTGAGCCTCGACCTGGATCTGGGGCCCCTGGGAGGCCTGGAGAGCGCCGATCTCAGCCTGGCCCTGCGGCCCCTGAACCGGCGGGCGGTGCGCGAAGCCACGCCCCTGGCCGTGCACAGCGAGAGCGCCGCAGGAGGCGCGCGGCTGACCCAGATCTGGCCCCTGCAGGTGGGGGCCCGCAACCGGCTGCGGGTGATCACCTGGCGCTGGAGTCCCCTGGGCCTGGGGGCCAGCCTGATCGGCCTGCTGCTGGCGCTGGTGCTGGGGCTGCAGCGGCTGCGCCTGGCCCTGGGGTTCGGACCGCCGCAGCTGCCGGCCTGAGCAACCGTTCCCCGGGCGGGTCCCCGGGCGGGTCACAGTTCGAGGGGATCGGGATCGATCGCCAGGCTCACCGCTGGGGGGAGCATGGCGCGCAGCTCCTGCTCGCCGGGCAGGGGCAGGGGGCTGCCGGCCGGACCGTGCAGCAGCAGCTGCCAGCGGCTGCGGCCCGCCACCCGGGCCACCGGGGCCGGGGCCGGGCCGATCAGCAGCCAGCCGGCCGCCCGCACCTCCGGACCGATGGCAGCGGCAAGGGCCGTGGCAGCGGTGGCGGTGGCGCTGGCGGCGGGACCGGCCAGCCGCAGCAGGCAGGCCCGCTGAAAGGGCACCTGCCCCCCCTGGCGCCGCAGCTCCAGTTCCTCCTCCAGAAACAGTTCATAGCGGCCGTCCACCAGGTGACGGATCACCGGATGGTCGGGGCTGTAGGTCTGCACCAGCACCTCGCCCGGCCGTTCACCGCGGCCGGCCCGGCCCGCCAGCTGCAGCAGCAGCTGCAGGCAGTGCTCGGCGGCCCGCAGATCGGGACGATGCAGCAGGCCGTCGGCGGCCAGCACAGCGGCCAGGGTGACCCGCGGCAGATCCATGCCCTTGGCGAGCATCTGGGTGCCGACCAGCACGTCGGCTTCACCGGCGGCGAACCGCTCCAGCAACCGCCGGTGGCCATCACGACCGCGGGTCGTGTCCTGATCGAAGCGAAGCAGGCGCAACCCCTCCAGTTCCGACTCCAGCCGCTCCACGACCCGCTGGGTGCCGGCGCCGAAGGGCCGGAAGGCCGAAGAGCCGCAGCTGGAGCAGCGGCCACTGATGGGCTGGCGGTGATCGCACCAATGGCAGCGCAGCCATTCGCCCCCACCGCCCCGATGCACCGTGAGGGCCACGTCGCAGTGGGGGCACTGCACGACATGGCCACAGCTGCGGCAGCTCAGAAAACTGCGATAGCCGCGGCGGGGCACCAGCACCACGGCCTGCTCCTGCCGCTCCGCCAGCTGCTCCAGGCGGCTGAGCAGGGGGCGGCTGAGCAGCCGCCGATGGCCTTCGGCCAGTTCGTGGCGCATGTCCACCAGGCGCACCGGCGGCAGGGGGCGGGAGCCGATCCGCTCCGGCAGCCGCAGCAGGCGGGTGGGGCGAGAACCCTGGCGGCAACTGAGCCAGGTTTCCAGGGAGGGGGTGGCACTGCCCAGCAGCAGGCGGGCACCGCAGCGCCGCACCCGCAACCGGGCCACGTCCCGGGCGTGGTAGCAGGGCATGGGGCTGTCCTGCTTGTAGGAGCTGTCGTGCTCCTCGTCGAGCACCACCAGCCCGAGGGGACTGAGGGGCAGAAACACCGCCGAGCGGGTGCCCACGGCCAGCAGTGCCTCCCCGGCCTCGGCTGCCGCCAGGGCCCGGCGCCAGGTGGCCACCCGGGCGGCGTTGCCCATGCCGCTGTGGTATTCGATCACCCGGGCACCGAAACGGGCGCAGCAGCGGTCGAGCAGCTGGGGCACCAGTCCGATCTCCGGGGTGAGCAGCAGCACGCTGCTGTTCTGCTCCAGGCAGCGGGCCGCCGCCTGCAGGTACACCTCGGTCTTGCCGGAGCCGGTCACCCCCCAGAGCAGCAACACCTCTCCTGGCGGCGCCGAGGCGATCGCCTCCAGGGCTGCGGCCTGGGGGGCACTGGCCTTGCGCGATGGTTCAGCACTGCCGATGGCGGGCAGGGGCTGGCGGGGCAGGGGCTCGCGGCGGAGCAGGCCCAGGGCCAGCAACCGCTGGAGCGTGGCCACCGTGGCGCCGGAGCGGGCGAGCAGCTCCGCCTGGGGCAGGCGACCGCCCTCGGCCGCGAGCACGGCCAGCAGTTCACGCTGGCGGGCTCCGATTCGGGCCGGCTCCACCAGATCGGTGCGAACCACCAGCCAGTCGGTCCGGGGTCGGGGCCCGGCCGGGCTCCCCCCGGACCGCTGGCCGAGCCAGCCCGGTGGCAGGGCACTCTTGAGGGTGCGGAACAGGCTGGTATGGCAGCGGCGGGCCACGGCCGCCATCAGGTCACGCCATTCGGCATCCACGGCCGCCGGCTGCAGAACCGCCTCCAGGGGCAGCAGCCGGCCCACGAGACCATCGGGCGGCTGGTCGCGCGCCTCCACCACCAGGCCGGCGTGGAGCCGGCCCTGGAGACGCACCTGCACCAGATCGCCGATGGCCACCGGGAGAGCGCCGGGGTTGGCATAGGTGAAGACCCGCCCGGCCGATCCGGCTTCCAGCCAGACATCGAGCCAGCCTGGGGGATCAGGCGACCGCTGTGCCGGGGAGTGGGGAGTCGGGGACAGGGAAGTCTGGAAGGGGGACGCCAGGGACAGGCAAACCGGACGGTCGGACGACGGCCGACCCGATCCTGCCATCCGCCGTTCTTGCCATCCATCGTCGCCATTCTTAGAATGGGACAGTTGGGCAGCCCCCAGGCTGCTGACGGAACGCGACAGGGTTCCGTCCACAGGGAAGATCCGTCGAGCGTGCCACGGAGATTTCAGATCTCCTCCCCCGGCCCTCCGGTCAGCGAACACCCCTGACAGCACTGTCCGATCAGCCCCAGGGCCTGATCACCACCCACCGCCGCCGCCGTCCGCCCTGCGCCACCAGCCCTGCATGGAGTTTCCCCCGGCCGAGGCTGCACCACGCTTTCGCGTTCCCAGCCACTGGCTCCTGCACCCCCGACTCCTGCACCGCTGACCACCGCACTGCTGACCCGCGCACCGCTCATCCGCGCACCCCTGCGACGCCGCCCCGCGTCCCATCCACGCCTTGCTCCGATCTCCCTTCTGTTCCGCCGACCCCCGCCCGTTCACCGGTCGGCCGGTCTGACCCCCCATCCGGGTGGCCCACCGGCGCACGCCTGAGCCCACCCGGGACCGCCGATCCCATCCCTGCCCGCCAACCCAATCATCGAGCGCTTCATGAGTCCCGTAGCCGCCAAGCCCAGCCCCGCCGTTGAACCCCCCATCGATCCCACGACCGACGAGGCGGCCAAGCCCACCAAGGCCAGGCGCGCACCGGCCAATTCACCAACCCCCACGGGCAAGGTGATTGATGTGAGCGCCCTGGCTGACAGCCTCGGCAGTGCCACCAAGGCCCCCCGGGCCGCGGGCAAAGCCACCACGGGCAAAGCCACCACGGCCAAGGCCGCTGCCAGCAAGACCGCTGCAGCCAAGGGCACGGCGAGCCGGGCGAAGGGCAAGGCCAAGGCCGGCGACACCGGTGCGGTGGATCTGGAAGGGGCGGCCGATGCGCTGCTGGCCGGCGCCGCTGCTGGCGTCGATCCAGCCGGCGCGAGCAGCGATTCCACCGTTGCCGATGCCGGCGTTGTTGATGCGGTCGCCGATCCCAGCGCCGACGACGGTGCGGCGGAGCGGCGGGCCAAGGCTCTCGCCAGCATCAAGATGGGTCCCAAGGGGGTGTACACCGAAGACTCGATCCGGGTGTACCTCCAGGAGATCGGTCGCATCCGCCTGCTGCGACCCGATGAAGAGATCGAGCTGGCCCGCAAGATCGCCGACCTGCTGCAACTGGAGGAGCTCGCCACCCAGTTCGAGACCGACCACGGCCACTATCCCGACAACAAGGAGTGGGCCACCCTGGTGGACATGCCCCTCATCAAGTTCCGGCGACGGCTGATGCTGGGCCGGCGGGCCAAGGAAAAGATGGTGCAGTCCAACCTGCGCCTGGTGGTCTCGATCGCCAAGAAGTACATGAACCGTGGTCTGTCCTTCCAGGATCTGATCCAGGAAGGGTCCCTCGGCCTGATCCGGGCCGCTGAAAAGTTTGACCACGAAAAGGGCTACAAGTTCTCGACCTACGCCACCTGGTGGATCCGTCAGGCGATCACCCGGGCGATCGCCGATCAGAGCCGCACCATCCGGCTGCCGGTGCACCTCTACGAAACAATCTCGCGCATCAAGAAAACCACCAAAACCCTCTCCCAGGAGTTTGGCCGCAAGCCCACGGAGGAGGAGATCGCCGAATCCATGGAGATGACGATCGAGAAATTGCGGTTCATCGCCAAAAGTGCCCAGCTGCCCATTTCTCTCGAAACACCAATCGGCAAGGAAGAAGACTCCCGCCTGGGTGACTTCATCGAAGCCGACATCGAAAATCCCGAACAGGATGTGGCCAAGAACCTCCTGCGCGAAGACCTCGAGGGCGTTCTCGCCACCCTCAGCCCCCGCGAGCGCGATGTGCTGCGGCTGCGCTACGGCCTCGACGACGGTCGCATGAAGACCCTTGAAGAGATCGGTCAGATCTTCGATGTGACCCGCGAGCGGATCCGCCAGATCGAAGCCAAGGCACTGCGCAAGCTGCGCCACCCCAACCGCAACGGCGTGCTGAAGGAATACATCAAATGATGGAGGCCGGTCTCGCCAGCGGCGACAGGGCCGTGGGCTGTCTCGCCGATCTGCGGGGCCTGCGCAGCGCCCCCCAGCTGGACCCGGCCACACGGCTGGCCCTGCTGGCCGAGCTGCGGCAGCGGAGCGCCGGCTGCCGCTGGTTCACGCTGGGGGTGATGGCCCCCAGCCCGGCGGTGGCCACCGCGGCCCTGCGGCATTGCGAAAACGCCCTGGGCTGGCGTGCCCTGGAACCGGCCAGCGGCACCGGCGCCATGGCCGTGCAGGGCCCCGTGTTCCTCAAGGGCAACCAGAACACGGGCACCTACAGCCTGCGGTCGGAAGAGGGTCTGGGGGAGGGGATTTTGATCACCGGCCACAATCCGGCCGATCCGGGCGCCGAAGACACATGGGGCCCCCTGCCCCTCAATGCCTTCAACATCTGATAGATCAGGTCGAATCCTAGGGTGGGCGGCTGTTGTCAGGCAGCGTGGCTGCCGCCCCCCCATCTCGATGACCAGCCCCACCCTGCGCATCGCCTCCCGCCGCAGTCAGCTGGCCATGGTGCAGACCCACTGGGTGCGCGAAGAGCTGCAGCGGGCCCACGCCGGGCTGGCCATCAGCATTGAGGCCATGGCCACCCAGGGCGACAAGATTCTCGATGTGGCCCTGGCCAAGATCGGCGACAAGGGTCTGTTCACCAAGGAACTGGAAGCCCAGATGCTGGTGGACCGGGCCGACATCGCGGTCCACAGCCTCAAGGACCTGCCCACCAACCTGCCCGAGGGGCTGATGCTGGGCTGTATCACCGAACGGGAGGACCCCGCCGACGCCCTGGTGGTGCACGCCAGGCACCGCGACCACACCCTGGCCAGCCTGCCGGAGGGGAGCGTGGTGGGGACCAGTTCGCTGCGGCGGCTGGCCCAGCTGCGCCATCATTATCCCCATCTGGTCTTCAAGGATGTGCGGGGCAACGTGATCACCCGCCTGGAAAAACTGGACGCCGGCGAGTTCGACTGCCTGATCCTGGCCGCGGCCGGGCTGGGGCGGCTCGGGCTGGCCGACCGGATCCACGAACTGATCGATCCCTCGATCTCGCTGCATGCGGTGGGCCAGGGGGCCCTGGGCATTGAATGCCGCAGCGGCGACAGCGCCGTGCTCGAACTGATCCAGGTGCTGCAGCACCAGCCCACGGCCCGCCGCTGCCTGGCGGAGCGGGCCTTTCTGCGGGAACTGGAGGGGGGCTGCCAGGTGCCGATCGGCGTGCACACCACCTTCGAAGGCGAGGAGCTGGTGTTGACGGGCATGGTGGCCAGCCTCGACGGCCAGCGGCTGATCCGCGACCAGGCCCGGGGGGATCAGGGCGATCCGGAGGCGATCGGCATCGCCCTCGCCCACACGCTCCGCCAGCAGGGTGCCGGCACGATTCTGGAGGAGATCTTTGCCTCCGTACGCCCCGAAGCCTGAGCCGGCGCCTGCCGGCTCAGGGGCCGACCAGGCGGCCCTGACGATCCAGTGGAACCTGCTGGCCTGGGCTGCCCTGGTGGGCATCCTCACCGGCCTGGCGGTGGTGGGCTTCCATGCGCTTCAGGGCCTGATCAACAACTTTCTGTTCGGCCCGTTCGTGGACGGCCTGCTGGCAATCGCCCGCTCACCGGCACCGGAGATGGCCGTGGAACTGCCGCCACCGCCGCCACCGGCCAGCAGCACGCCGCTGACCGCCCTGCTGCAGCTCGGCCTGGGGGAATTCGGCTTTCTGCCGCCGCCGCCACCCCTGCCGGAGCCGCCGCCGGTGGCCCTGCCCGAGCGGTTCGACTGGCTTGAGCTCTGGCCGGTGGTGGTGGTGCCCACTCTGGGTGGCCTGGCGGTGGGGGTGCTGCGGTTTGTGGGGGGCGAGCTGGGGCCTGGCCTGGCCAGCCTGCGGGCCATGGCCGACGGCAGCGTGACTCCCCGGCCGCGCCTGCCCCTGCTGCGGCTGGTGGCCGCTTCCCTCAGCCTCGGCAGTGGCGCCTCCCTGGGACCTGAGGGGCCCAGTGTGGAGAGCGGCGGCAACATCGGCCTGCTGCTGGCGGTGCGGGCCCGCCTGTCTCCCGAGGCCGGCAAGACGCTGGTGGCGGCGGGGGTGGCGGCAGGCCTGGCGGCCGGTTTCAAGGCACCGATCGCCGGGGTGTTCTTCGCCTTTGAAGGCACCTTCAGCACCATGCCGGGGCGACCGAGCCTGCGGGCGGTGCTGCTGGCGGCCGTGGCCTCCACCCTGGTGACCCAGCTGTGCCTGGGCGACACACCGATTCTGCGGTTACCGGCCTATGAGGTGCGTTCGCCCCTGGAGCTGCCGCTCTACCTGATTCTGGGCGTGCTGGCCAGTGGCATGTCGTGGCTGCTGGTGCGGCTGCTGGCCCTTGGCCGCAGCGCCTGGCTGCAGGGGGGGCTGGCACGGCTGCCCACGGGGCTGGCCACCGCCCTGGGCGGTGCGGCGGTGGGCGCCATGGCCCTGGTGTTTCCCCAGGTGCTGGGCGTGGGTTACGACACGATTGAAGCCCTGCTCGGCCGCGACGAGAGCATCCCCCTGGTGACCCTGGTGGTGCTGATCGGCGTGAAGCTGCTCGCCAGCGGCGTCAGCAACGCCACCGGCTTCGTGGGCGGAGGCTTTGCACCATCGCTGTTCCTGGGGGCCGTGCTGGGCAATGCCTATGGGCAGGTGCTGGGCAGCGGCGGCCTGCACCTCAATGTGGCGGAACCACCGGCCTACGCCATGGTGGGCATGGCGGCGGTGCTGGCCGGCAGCGCCCGGGCGCCGCTCACCGCCCTGCTGCTGCTGTTTGAACTCACCCATGACATCCGCATCGTGCTGCCCCTGATGGCGGCCGCCGGGCTGAGCGCGGCCCTGGTCGAACGCTGGCAGGGCATCAACGACCCCGGACTGGTGGGGCCCGATCCCGGCGAGGAACAACGGCGGCGACGGCTGACGCGCCTCTCGGTGAGCGAGGCCCTCGAACCGGAAGCCCCACTGGTGCTGGCGGCGGATCGGCCGGCCACAGAAGCGCTGGACCAGCTGATCGCCGCCCACGGCCACGCCGTGGTGGTGGCGGAGGCCGGTGCGGTGCTGGGGTTGGTGACCCTGGCAGACCTGCAGTGGCGGCTCACCGCCGCCGCCGACGATGCAACCGCTGGGGCGGAGGGCCATGGAGCCGGCAGCACTGCGGTGGACCTGCGCGACTGCCTGCGCAGTGACCTGGTGTGGCTGCCGCTGGAGGCCAGGCTGGATCAGCTGGAAGATCAGCTGCGCTCCAATGACGTGCGCCAGGTGCTGCTGTTTGATGTGCCGGCCGCGGCCCACGCCTGCCTACCCCACGGCCTGCCGGGTCAGGGTCTAGCCGTGACCAGCCTGCGGGGTCTGGCCAGCCGGGACGGCATGGCCCGGGCCCTGGCTCGCAGCACCCAGCTGGACCGCATCCAGCGGGCTGGCGAGCAGTGACTCGGCCACCGGATCGGCATCGGTGAGCAGCTTGAGGATTCGCTGCAGGTCGGGTGCCGACAGCTCACCGTCGTCACACCACTTGAGGGCCGTGCTGTTCAGCGGCTGGGCTGTGGGATGGTGGCGGTGGAGGGAATCAGGCATCGTGCAATGAAAAGAAGGCGGAACCGAGCTGGTCGCACGCCTTCAATCCGTCAAGTTGGATAGAGCTTAATCGCCGGCACCGCCGACGATGTGCCCGGGACCACCATTTGCAGATTATCTGCAGATTGCCAGCCGCTCAGTGCACCCGGCGATCAGCGCACCACGATCACCGGTGTGCCCACCTCCACCTTCTCGAACAACTCCCGCACATGGGGCGTGAGCATGCGCACGCAACCATTGGACACCGCGGCCCGGGAGGTGACGGTCCAGGCCCAGGCACTCGGGGTGCCGTGGATGCCGTACTGATTCAGGCCGGCCTGCTTGAAACCGATCCAGCGGTCACCCAGGGGGCCCTGGGAACCGATGGTGGCGTTGATCTTGCCGCTCTTGGTGCTCTGGTACTGGGGATTGAGAATCTTGTTCTCCACCTTGAAGGTGCCCACGGGCGTGGGGGTGGCTGGATCACCGATGGCCACGGGCCAGCTGGCCAACACCCGTCCGTTCTCCCGCAGGCTGATCGTGCGGCGACCCAGCTCAAGCAGGATCTCGCGGGTGCTGGTGACGGCCGCGGTGGCCGGCACCGGGGCGGCCACCGGAGCGCTCTGGGGCCCGGTCAGGGGCGGCGGTGCGTCGATGGCCCTGGCCGCCGGCCCGAGCAGGGTGGCCAGGCCGGCGACCAGGGCAAGCCCAGCGGCCGCCGGGGCGGAGGGGCGATCCATCGGCATCGGGTGCAGGCAGACAACAGGCAACGGTTTTAGCGGAAGCCGGGCGATCAGTCGACCAGCCTGGGCTCGATGGTGGCGCGGTAGCGCTCCTCGCACTCCTTGATGATCCGCACCGCTTCATCGGGCCCCAGGAAACCGTTGACCCTGCAGGTGCCGGGCTTCTTGAGGTCCTTGTAATGCTCCCAGTAGTACCGGGTTTCCTTGAGCCAGTGCTCACCGAGCTGCTCGTAGCTGGTGATGTGGTCCTGGCGCTTGTCATCGGCGATCACGGCGATCACCTTGTCGTCCACCTCGCCGCCATCGTCGAACGTCATGATGCCGATGATGCGCGCCTCCACCAGGGAGCCGGGGATCAGGGGCTCGGTCACGTTCACGATCTCGATGTCGAGCGGGTCACCGTCTTCGTCCCAGGTGCGGGGAATGCAGCCATAGGCGAAGGGGTAGGCCAGGGAGGAGTAGCCCACCCGGTCCAGCTTGAGGTGGCCTGTCTCGGTGATCAGTTCGTATTTGTTGATGGTCATCGAGTTGAGCTCGATGATGGCGTTGAGCCGCAGTTCGGCCTCATCGGCGAAGGCCGGCAGCACGTGCAGCAGGTTGGCCATCGTGCGGCCGGGGGCGCGGTCGATGTTCGCCATGGGGGGATCGGATGGACGGCGGCATCCTATGGGGTGGCGAGGGGCCGGGCCCCTCAGGCCGGCTCCGCCAGGAGCCGCTCCACCTTGGCCTGCAGATAGGTGAGAAAGGGCTCGGCCGCCAGGGGCCGGCCGCTCACCTGCTCCACCAGCTGTTCGCCGTTCACCGCGCGACCGAGGGGCCACACCTGCCCGGCCAACCAGCCCTGGAGGCGGCCCTCCTCACCGGCGGCAATGGCGGTCTCGATCGGCCCGATGGCGGCCTCCATCGCTTCAGCCAGCTGGGCGCTGATCAGGTGACCGAGGGCATAGGAGGGGAAGTACCCGAACAGGCCCTCCGCCCAGTGGATGTCCTGCAGGCAGCCGTCGGCGTCGCTGGGGGGCGTGAGGCCCAGCAGCTCCTCCATGCGCCGGTTCCACTGCTCGGGCAGCTCGGCCACCGGCAGCCCCTGCTCCAGCAGGGCCAGCTCCAGCTCGAAACGCAGCACGATGTGCAGCGGATAGCTGAGCTCATCGGCCTCGACCCGGTTGAGCCCCGGTCGCAGGGGGTTGAGGGCCCGCCAGAAACGGCCACCACCGCCCCAGGGATCGGCCCCGAGAGCGGCACGGAAACGGGGATGCCAGCGCTCGGCGAAGGCGCGGCTGCGGGCCACCCGGCACTCCCAGAACAGGCTCTGGCTTTCATGCACCCCCATGGAGGTGGCCTCCCCCAGGGGCCAGGGAAAGTAATGCTCATCGCTGCGGGGCAGCCCCTGCTCGTAGAGGGAATGGCCCCATTCGTGGGCGGTGGCCAGAAAGGCGGAGAAGGGCTGGCCGGCCACCACCCGGGTGGTGATGCGGAAATCGGCGGGCCCCACGGTGCAGGAGAAGGGGTGGGCCGAGCGGGAGCGCTGGCAGCGGCGCGGGTCGTAGCCCCAGCTCGCCAGCAGCTCGCTGCAGAGGCTCTCCTGCAGGGCCTCCGGCAGTTCGGCAGCGGCGGCAGAGGCGCTGCCGGCTGCGCCGGTGGCTGCGGCAACCCGCTCCAGCAGGGGCGGAATGCGGGCCCTGAGCGGCTCGAACAGCTGTTCGAGGCGGGCGCGGCTGATGTCGGGCTCGAAGGGCTGGGCCAGGATCTCCCAGGGGCTGCGGGCCACCGGTTCGGCGGCCGCCAGCTGGCTGGCCTGCTCCAGCCGCAGGTGGATCAGCTCGCTGAGGGCCGGGGCGAAGGCGGCGAAGTCATGGGCCCGGCGGGCCTCCTGCCACACGGCATTGCCCCGCGACTGGGCCTTGGCCAGGGCCGCCACCAGGGCCGGATCCAGGCAGCGCTGCCGCTCCAGCTCCAAGCGCAGCAGCGCCAGGTTGCGATGCACGGCGGCCGGGGCGGTGGGGCCGGCCTCGGCCTCGGCGGCGGCCACCAGCTCGGCGTAGGCCGCGCTGCTCTGGCGCTCGTGCAGCTGGCCGGCCAGCAGGGCCAGCTGCTCGCCGCGCCAGGCGGTGCCGGCCGGCGGCATCACCGTGTTCTGGTCGTAATAGAGGGCGCTGCTGATCGATCCCAGCAGGCGGGTGTGGTGCAGGTGGGCCTGCAGGCGCTCGAGGGCCGGGGCCGGCATGGCGGACAGGGGGGCTTGCGCCAGCCTGCCGGATCGGCCGGCCAGGCCCCGGCGACCACGGCCAGACTGGGATCCGCCGCACCCCTGCCCCATGGCTTCCACCCCCTGGCTCGACCTGCGGGCGGTGGAGGCCTGGCTGGGACCGCGGCCGGTGTTCACCGACCTCAGCCTCCAGCTGCACACGGGCGAGCACGCGGTGGTGCTGGGGCCCAACGGCGCCGGCAAGAGCACGCTGATCCGCCTGATCAGCCGCGAACTGCACCCGGTGGTGCGGCCCGGCTCCCACCTGAGGCTGTTCGGCTGCGAGTCGGTGAACCTGTGGACCCTGCGGCGCCGCATCGGCCTGCTCTCACCGGATCTGCAGGGGCGCTGCCGGCCTGGAACCCGGGGAGCCGATCTGGTGCTCTCCGGCTTCTTCGGTTCCGTGGGCATGGGATCGGCCCAGGTGGCGACTGCGCAGCAGCGGCAGCAGGTGGCTGCGCTGATGGCCGACCTGGGTCTGCTGGATCTGGCCGAACGGCCCTACGGCCAGCTCTCCGATGGTCAGCGGCGCCGGCTGCTGCTGGCCCGGGCCCTGGTGCATCGACCGGAGGTGCTGGTGCTGGATGAACCCACCAACGGCCTTGATCTGCGGGCCCGCCACCAGCTGCTGACCAGCCTGCGCCAGCTGGCCGGCAGCGGCACCACCCTGCTGCTGGTGACCCATCAGATCGAGGCGATCATCCCGGAGATCGGCCGCTGCCTGCTGCTGGGCAACGGGCAGCTGGTGGCCGACGGCCCCACCGACCGGCTGCTGACCGATGGTCCGCTGAGCAGCCTGTTCGGCACACCGCTGCAGGTGGTGCAGGCCGGCGGCTGGCGCCAGGTGCTGCCGGCAACGGTGGCGACCTGAGGCGGCAGCGGCCAACCGTTGCTAACGATGCAATCAGACCCTGGTGATCACCCGATGAACTGTGTCATGCGTCTGCATCGCCCGGCCAGCCTGCTGGTCGCCACCCTGCTGCTGGCAGCCCCCGCCCTGGCCCGGCCGGGGGTGGGCGGCGGTGGCATCGGCCGGCCCGGTTCGGGGGCCGGCCTGCAGCCGGGCGCCGGCTGGGGAGCACCGGGCGCCGGGCTGACGCCCCGGCCGGGGGTGGGTGGCGGCGGCATCGGCCGACCGGGATCGGGGGCCGGCCTGCAGCCGGGTGCTGGCTGGGGCGCCCCCGGGGCCGGGCTCGCACCCCGGCCCGGCGTGGGTGCCCCGGGCCGGGGCGTGTACGGCGGTGGCGCCTGGCACGCCGGCTGGGCCTACGGCGGCTACTGGGGAGCCCGGCCCTGGGCCTACGGCTGGTATGGAACAGCACCGCTGGCCTGGGGTGTGGCGGGCATGGCCACCGCAGCGGCGATCACCAGCTCGGTGAATGCGGCGGCCAACCAGCAGTCCACCGTGATCGTGGTGCCGCAGACCGGCTACCAACTGAACTACGCCTCGGTGAAGGCGGTGGAACCCGATGGGGTCACCTTCCTCTGGAGCGCCGCCAGCGGCAGCCAGTCGGCCTTCGGCAACTGCCGCCAGGGCACCCTCAACGGAACCCCGGCGACGGCCGCCAACGCCCACCTGCTCAATGCGGCCTGCATGGTGGCCTACGGCCAGGGCTGAGCCTGCGCCGATCAGCCCTGGCGCATGCAGGTGCGCAGCTGGTCCTGCTGCTGGGGCGTAAGGATCTGGCGCAGGGCCTGCAGCTTCTGGCGCCGTTCCATCGACTGGTCCTGCATCACGCCCTTGAGGGCCGGTGCCTGGCTCACCTGCACGTTGAGCTGGTTCACACAGCGCTGGAGCTGCTCCTTGCGGGCATCGGCGGCGGGAGTGCTCTGGTTCTGGGCCAGCCCGGGCAGCGTCGGCGCCGCCAGCAGCAGGGCAGCCAGGGGGGTGAGGCAGCGGCCGACAGGCCCGGCAGGAGATCGGAGGCTGGAGCACAGAACCATGGCTTCATGGCAACACTCCCTCACTCTGCCAAGACCCACGCCCTGCCGGACCGGTCAGGTGGCGACCTCGGCGCCATCCACCGCCACACCATCCACCGCCACACCATCGACCTCGATCAGCCCGGTGGTCACCGCCAGCACGAGGTCGCAGAAGGCACCGGTGATCCGTTCCAGCTCCCGGATCCGGCGATCGAGCAGCAGCAGGTGGCGATCAATGCCGGCGATGCGATCGCTGAGATCACGATCCTGCCCATGGAGGCGCTCCAGCAGATCGGCATAGCGACCGGTGAGTTCAGCCTCGATGGCCTCCAGCCGGGCCTGTCGCCGCAGCAGTCCATGCTTTTCCCGCAGCAGCAGCTGCTGAACGTCCTGCTCGCTGAGGGGCATCAGACCGGGGGCTTCGTTGCCCGGACCCTAGAAGCGGTCTTCCGGCCGGCAGCGGCAGCCGGCAGATGCGCCCCACGATCCCCGCATGGGTGCCCCTGAGAACGGTTCTATGGTGCCGATCAACCGAGCTCTGGAACGCCATGACGATCCGCTGCGGCCTGCTGCTGCCCCTGGGCCTCACCCTGCTGGTGGCCCACCTGGCCGGCCCGCGGCCGGCGATGGCCCAGTCACCGGCAGCGGCGCCGGCCACGCCGGGGCTGGGCAGCAAGGAGAAACAGGTGCTCGAGCGCATCCGCCAGCTGAAGGTGCCCCGCTGGCGCAGCTACGGCGCCTGCCGCTACGACTGGTCGGCCTGGCGGCTGAGCGGTGGCGGCGTGCGGGTGACTGCGGCGGAATGCGGCGAGCCGGCGGTGGCCGCCTCCGTGGGGGTGCATTGCGACACCCTGCGGATCACCCGGCGGGTGGGTGAAGGCGCCTGGGAAGCGTGGCGGTTGCCCTATGCCGCCGAAGAATCGGCCACAACCGGTGGCGAGGACCTGATGGTGGCGGCCCTGTGCGCCAACGTGGCCCCCACCCCGGCCGCCGGCGGCACCAAGGGCCAGCCTGGCTCGCCGCCGCCATTGCCGGCCAACCCGGCCAAGGGCAAGGCGCGAGGCTGATCCTCAGGGCAGGGGCGGGCGGAACTGGGGCCGATGGCTGAGGCATTCGAGCCGCAGGGGCTCGGCCGTGCCCTGGCGCACCAGCCAGAGGGTGCGAAACCCCTCGGCGGTGGGCTCAGCGAGGCGACCGCTGGCATCGAGGGCCAGCTGCCGCAGCACCATGGCACCGCGATGGCCGAGCCAGAAGCGGCATTCGGCCGCCGTCTGGGCCGACGCTTCAGCCCAGGCGGCGGGGCTCGAGGCCCGGCCGGCGGGCGGCGCCAGAGCACCCAGCAGGGCCAGCAGCAGCAGGGTCGGGCCCATGCGCATGGTCAGTTCCAGTGGAGGGTGATCGGAATGCCATTCTCAATGCTCACCTTGACCGGGCAGGTCTCGCCCGCGTGGATCAGCAGGGCCCGCTGATCGGGCTCCAGGGCGGCCGGCAACTGCAACCACACCTCCAGGCCGGCGATGCGGCGCACACCGCTGCCGCTCATGGTTTTCTCGACCCGGGCGGAGGCCCCCTCGAGGGCAAGGCCGTGGCGGCGGGCCACGATGCCCATCACGGTGAGAATGCAGCTCACCAGGGCGGTTCCCACCAGATCGGTGGGCGAAAACGCGGCGCCCCGGCCCTGGTTGTCCACGGGGGCGTCGGTCTCCAGCTGGGCACCCGAGGGCCCGTGGCAGGCCTGGCAGTGGAGATCACCGGCGTAGGTGCAGTGAACGGTGGTCATGGAAGGGGGGTCATGGCCGCAGGGAGGGGGGCTGGCAGCGGCCGGCCCGGGCAGCGCAGAGCTGGTCCAGCGGCGGCCGGCCGGTGAAGCGCAGGCGCAGGGCCGCCCAGAGGCCGTAGAGGCCGTCGGCCAGGGGGCCCAGCAGGGGCCAGCGGCTGGGAGCGTAGATCCAGCCCAGGCCGATCAGGCCATAGGCCGTGCGGAACACCGCCACGTCCCGCAGCACACTGCCATCGGCCGCGATGGCATGGATCCGCCCCATGGCCGTGGCGTAGTCGATGCCGCCGTGGGCGGCGGGTTCGTAATCGGCGCTGTCGATGTCGACGAAGGCGAGCCGGGGTGCCTGAGGGTGAAGGCGGCTGTCGCGACGGCGCAGAAAGGACACCTCCCTCAGGCAGAGGGGGCAGCCGCCGTCGTAGAGGATCGTGAGCGCCGGTGGGACCGCGCTGGGGGGCATGGAGCTGGCTGGCACAGGCGAAATCGTAGGGCGATGCCCAGGAGATCAGGGAGTGGCCCTGCCCGCTTCTGGGAAACCGAAGAAAAGACCAAGGGTTTGCCGTGCTGAGCGACCCATTGCGGAAGCTGGTGAGGGGGCAGCTGACCCGGTAACGGCCCCGGAGCAGTGCCATGGCCCGAACCGACAAGAACGACCAGGGAGGCCGCAAGCACGGCCAAGGGGAAGGCAAAGGGGGAGGCAAAGAGAGAGGCAAAGGCAAGATCCCCAGCGCGGCGGTGGGCCCGATCAACGGCACGGACCGTTACCAGCCTTCGCCGATCCTGGATGACTTCGCCAGCCAACCGGAGGGGCAGCCGGCCAGGCTGGATCGCAAGGTCTACGAGCAGGAGCTGGCGAGGCTGCAGGTGGAGCTGGTGAAGATGCAGTACTGGATCAAACACGAGGGCTACCGGCTGATCATTGTTTTTGAGGGGCGCGATGCGGCGGGCAAGGGCGGCACGATCAAGCGCATCACCGAGCCGCTCAACCCCCGGGGCTGCCAGGTGGTGGCGCTGGGCACGCCATCGGACCAACAGAAAACCCAGTGGTATTTCCAGCGCTACGTGGAGCATTTCCCGGCTGCCGGTGAGATCGTGCTGTTTGACCGCAGCTGGTACAACAGGGCCGGCGTGGAACGGGTGATGAATTTCTGCACCCGCAGGCAGGTGGATGAATTCATGCTCTCCTGCCCCGAATTCGAGCGCATGCTGGTGCGCAGCGGCATCAGCCTGATCAAGTACTGGTTCTCGGTCAGCGATGAGGAGCAGGAAGCCCGCTTCCGATCACGGATCGACGATCCAGCACGGCGCTGGAAACTGAGCCCCATGGATCTCGAATCCAGGGATCGCTGGGTGGAATTTTCCAAGGCAAAAGATGACATGTTTGCCCACACCAACATTCCAGAAGCACCCTGGTTCACGGTCAATGCCGATGACAAACGGCGGGCACGTCTGAACTGTATCCAACACCTGCTGAGCAAGGTGCCCTACGCCGACATGACGCCCAAGGCGATCAAGCTGCCCCCCCGCAGGAGCCAGGGCGACTACCGCCGCCCGCCCCTCAATGAGCAGTTCTTCGTGCCCAACCTGTACCCCTGAGGGCAGCCGAGGGCAGTGGCGCGATCCGCCGCTGATCATGGGCACTGTTCAGCAACGGCGTCTCTGATCAGCAGTGCTGTGCAGTGGGGTTGTCCCCGGAAAACGGCGCTTTTCCACGGCTGAGCATGGGCTTTTCCCCAGCCGGCTGCCCGCGGATCCGCACCACCAGCATGGCAATGGGCCGGAGCCGGGGAAAGCCCCATTCCCCTTGACAGACCGCCACGACACCAGGGGGTTCAGCAGCGCTGCACAGAGCGCAGCGCCGCAGACCTGTGGACGACACAGTCGCCGACCTGGACCCATGGGTCCCATGAGTTGGAGGCCCTTTGACGGGGCCAGGCCTGCCATGGCCTGATGGTCAGACCCCACCCCAGCCGATGAGCCGATGGCAAGACGAAAAGCGGCCTGGCTGGCAGCCATCCCCCGGCTGCTGGGCGCCGGCAGACGCACACCAAGGCTGAAGCTCCGGGGCCAGTGCTGCGACCGCCTGCGGCCATCGTTTGTGAAGCGGGCCCTGGAGAAGGCGCTGCTGGCCGAACAGGGGGCTGGCATGGCCCTGGTGGACTGGCACTGGGACAGCCTGCGCCAGCGGGTGAGCGGAGTGGTGCTGCAGAACAATGAGCTGCGGCCATTCCGCTGGTGGCCGATGGGTAATCGGCTTGAACTGCGGGGCGCGATCACCCGGATCCGCTGGCGGTACCAATGAGCAGGCCGCAACATCCACGGGGCCGTACACCACTCGCCAACACATCAGGCGCAGGCGCAATAAGGCTCTGGATTAATAAGATTACAGTGGCTTTGGGCGACGTTGCGCAAACAGCATGATCGAATAACGATTCGAGGCCCTCGGCCAATCGCCAGCCCGCCCAGCAGATGCCTGCCACGCCAATGGAAACGGCCACCCAGCCAGCGAATAAGCCCTGGTCACCCAATTGGCCTGACTCGCTGGTCTTTGCATGCTGCCTGTTATCCATCGGCCTTGGCTTCATCGAGTCGAGGTTGAACACAGACGACCTCCACTGGGGGCTGATGTACGGCAATGCCGCCGATATGCTGGCGGGGCTGACACCCTATCGTGAAATTTTTATTCAATACGGCTGGCTGACCACCAAAATACAAAGCATTGGCCTGCTTCTCTTTGGCAATACGGTGAGCTCGGTTGGGATCACAACAAGCCTATTCTATGCAGCCAATATCTACCTCTCCTACCGCCTGTGGAACAAGATTCTGAGCAGGGGCCTGGCCTGCGCTTCAGCAGTTCTCATGTTCCTGATACAAGGATACATAATTTTCCCTTGGTCGAATTATTTCTCATACACATTTTTCCTGGCATCCCTGCTGTGGATGACAGCGGGCCGATCAAGCGGTAGAAACTATTTTCTTGCCGGCCTGTTTGCGGGCCTGAGTCTGCTGGCAAGGCAAAGCCCCTTACCGGTGCTGGTCCCCATCTACATGCACGGGCTGTGGATGCTGATCAACAACCCTGAGCAACGATCCCGCCGCACAATATTAGGCAACTTCGGCTATTTTCACATCGGTCTTTCCTTGGTCTGGGCTGTTTTTCTGGTGCATCTGATGCAGCAGGCAGCCATCCACGAATGGTACCAACAAACTTTTACAATCTCAAAGTTCTACAAGGAATATTTTCAAGCCAAAAACAAGGACCTGTTCCCTAAAGACAATATCGCGATCGCCTTGTTTATTAATTTAATATCGAATATTGCGCGTCGGCTGCTGCAGCTTTCCAACATTAGATATACTATTTATTCACTGGCTTTTGTCAATTCACTGATCATCTGGATCCAGACAGCAGATGCGCGCCAAGCGGCACGCCAGATCGAATACAACAAGAAAACCAATCTGCTGTTTCTGTATTCCTCAGTCGTGCTGCTTGGATCCTTAAATTCAATGCATATTTATGAGATTTTTAGACTGCAGAATGCAAGCTCATTAGGCCTGGGCCTGCTGGTCTACTCCCTCAACAATCTGGCCATCCGCTTTGGCAACTGGAGAAAGCCGCTGCTTCTGATCACCGCATTGGCCACCTTCACGGCATTAAGTTCAGGGGTGGTGATCATCAACGATGGGCACCCGAAGGAGATACGCAATGGCTACCTTTATCACCCCTGGAATCGCAACACGCTATTCCGCCAAACGATTGATAAACCAGGATTTCCGCCAATCTTAAGCGATAAGTGGCAAGACGGACGGACCAATGCATTCTATCTAGATCTAACACAAACACTCGATCGATATGCAAGTTGCGGCTTGACCAATTTGATCAACCTCACAGACAATGGTGTCATCCCTTACCTGACAGATTCGCTGCAAACATTTCAACGATCGCCAGTGCACTACCAGGCCCTTCAGAATCTCATATTCAACGATGAAAAAGAGCGTATCGCCGAGCACATCCGCAAAGGCGATTCAGTGCTGGCACTTGCAGTGGCCCCCAAGCGAAAGCGTGCCGTACCCGTGCCGGATCACTACACGGTTGTGTTCCGAGCATCGCCAACCTCAAACAGCTCATCGCTGGTGACAGGCAACAATTTCGTGATTGCCGTTCCCAGGGACCTTGCCTGCCCAACCGGGCGGCCACCTGGCTGAGGCCTGCAACGCCATCAGGTGGCCACACCGGCCTGCTCCAGCCTCTGGCCGATGCTGTGAAACGCCGTTCGGGCCAGCTGGTCATGGCCCTGACAGGCCGGCGGCAGCAGCAGCCACAACTGCTCCACCAGTGGTGGCTCCCCCAGCAGACGCAGGCCATGGAGGCGAAGCCAGCCCCGGCCCACGAGCCCCGGGCACACAGGCATCGCCAGCTGCCGGTCGTGCAGGCGCCGCAGCC
>JBKDDA010000056.1:0-31213 GCA_046313055.1 Synechococcaceae cyanobacterium
CCGCCATCCAGGGTGGCGTGTTGGCCGGTGAGGTGAAGGACATCCTGCTGCTGGATGTCACCCCCCTCTCTCTCGGCGTGGAAACCCTCGGCGGCGTGATGACCAAGATGATCACCCGCAACACCACGATCCCCACCAAGAAAACGGAGGTGTACTCCACCGCCGTCGACGGCCAGACCAACGTGGAGATCCATGTGCTGCAGGGTGAGCGCGAGATGGCCAGCGACAACAAATCGCTCGGCACCTTCCGTCTCGATGGCATCCCCCCAGCCCAGCGCGGCGTGCCCCAGATCGAGGTCACCTTCGACATCGACGCCAACGGCATCCTCAGCGTGACGGCCAAGGACAAGGGCAGCGGCAAGGAGCAGAGCATCTCGATCACCGGGGCCTCCACCCTCAGCGAGAACGAGGTGGAGAAGATGGTGAAGGATGCCGAGGCCAACGCCACCGCCGACAAGGAGAAGCGGGAGCGCATCGACCTGAAGAACCAGGCCGAGACCCTGATCTACCAGGCTGAGAAGCAGCTCGGCGAACTGGGCGACAAGGTGGGCGCCGACGACAAGGCCAAGGTGGAGGCTTCCTCCGCCAAGCTAAAGGAGGCCCTGGAGAAGGAGGATTTCGACACGATCAAGAGCGAACTGCAGGTGCTGCAGCAGGCCCTCTACGCCGCCGGTGCCGCCGTGTACCAGCAGGCCGGTGCCGCCGATGGCGCCGGCGGCAATGGCAATGGTGCCTCCGCGGGCGCCGGTGCCGGCGCCGATGACGTGATCGATGCCGAATTCACCGAGAGCAAGTGAGCCGCAAGCCAGTCAGCTGAGAGCCGCTGCATCAACGGCCCCCCGACAGGGGGGCTTTTTCATGCCTGCAGGTTCAGGCCTCGATCCGGTTGAGCACCCACTCGGCGGTGGCCGGGGCCAGCAGCACGCCATTGCGGTGGTGGCCGGTGGCCACCAGCAGGCCCGGTTCCGGGCTTGCCAGCACCGGTGCCGGCTGGCCCAGCGGCCGGCAGCGGAGGCCGTGCCAGCTGGCCACCGTTGCCGCCTGCTCCAGCCACGGCGGTGCGGCTCCCTCCAGGGTTCGCAGTTCGGCCAGAGCGGTCGGATCCGCCTGATCGCCCGGCTCCAGCGTGGCCCCCAGCCAGAGGCCGTGGCCCTCGAGCAGGTCGGGCCTGGGCACCAGGTTCACACCCCGCCACACGGCCGCAGCCGCCGGCCAGTTCCAGGCCGGCGCCTGCATCAGCCGAATCGCCGCCGCCTGGCCCAGCACCGGCTCCAGGGCAAGGCCATGGCCCAGGGGCGCCAGCAGGGCCGCGCTGCCCAGGCCAGCCGCCAGCACCACACAGTCGGTCCGCCGGGTCGGCCCGTGGCGCAGCCGCAGCTGCCAGCGGTCGCCCGTGCGTTCGAGGGCCATCACCTGATCGTGGAGCCGCTCCAGGCCGGCCGCCTGGGCATCGGCCTGGAGCGCTGCCATGGCCAGGCGGGGATCGATCTGGCCGTCGGCGGCGGAATGCAGCGCCCCCAGGGCTCCGGCCGGCAGCGCGGGGGTGAGGCCGGCCAGCCGGTCCGGCTCCCACCAGGCGATCTCCAGCCCCTGGCGCTCGCCGGCCAGGTGCTGCAACCGTTGTTGCTCGCGGGGATCGGCCGCCAGCAGCAGCAGGCCACGGCGCAGGGCCAGGGGGTGGCCCCGGTCGGCCAGCTGCGTGCACCACTGGTCCCAGAGTTCAAGGCTGCGTTGCCGCAGCCGCCAGGCCCGCCCCCCGGTGCGGTGGAACACCCGCGCCATCAGAACCCCCAGGGCGGCGAGGCTGCCGCCGGCGGGAGCGTGCTCGGGGGCGATCAGGGTGACCCGATGGCCCTGGCCCTGGAGCAGCCAGGCGCAGCTCCAGGCCACGATGCCGGCCCCAATGACCGCAACACGGCGGCCCTGGGTGGCCACTCAGACCTGCTTGAGGGCTTCCTGCACCTGCTGGGGCAGCACCTGGGCGTAGAGGCCGAAACCGCTGGCCACCTTGATGTAGGCCTTGCGCAGGGCTTCAGCATCCTGCAGGCGGGCGGCTTCGTCGAGCTCGGCGAAGGCGGTCTTGAGGCGCTGGGCGCGCTTGTCGGCTTCGGCCCGCTCGGAGGGCAGCAGGTGCTGGTTGATGTAGCTCATCTCCCGGCCCACTTCCTGCATGGGGCCGTGGATCAGGTTGCGGGTGAACACCCAGTTGCGGCTGTTCACCAGGCCGGCCAGTTCCGGCAGGCGGTTGCGGGCGGAGAGGAACCCCTCGGCCTGGCGGGTGATCAGGGCGATGTCGTCGGCGCTGAGGGCGGGGGGCCTGGCCTGGGCGTTGGAGCAGGCGGCCAGCGACACGCTCACCAGCAGGGCGACGGCCACGGCCGCCAGGCTGCGCAGCAGGCGCGCCAGCTGCTGGAGGGGGCCGCGGCCGGCGGGGGTGGCAGCGGAAGGGACGGCAGCGGGACCGGTGAACGGAAGGGTGCTCACGCGCATGCTGGAGGCTGGAACCGGACTTTACCCATGGCGCTGCGGGCCGCCGCCGGATCTGTAGCCGCTTGCAACCTGCGCCGCCGCTCCGTCCGCGCTAAAACGGAATGACTATGAGTTAAGACCATGCGTCTCGCCGTTCTCCCCCTCGACCGGATCCGCCGGCCCCTGGAGCGACCCCTCGATGGCGACAAGGTGGCCGCCCTGGCCGCCTCGATCGCCGCCATCGGCCAGCAGGAACCCATCGATGTGCTCGAGGTGGATGGCCAGCTCTGGGGCTTCAATGGTTGTCACCGGGTGGCTGCCCACCGGCGTCTGGGGCTGCTCACCATCCGGGCCCGGGTGCGGCGCGCCACCCCTGCCGTGCTCAGGATGCATCTGCGCTGAACCCCGGCACCCCGCCGGTCCCTCGCCGCCGCCATGGCCACCGCCATTCTCCAGCTGATCTGCCCCGACCGGCCCGCCCTGGTGAGCGAACTCTCCGGCTGGGTGGCCGCCAACGGCGGCAACATCCGCCATGCCGACCATCACACCGATGCCGGTGCCGGCCTGTTCCTCAGCCGGATCGAATGGGGCCTGGAGGGGTTCGGCCTGCCCCGCAGCGCCATTGAGCCTGCCGTGCGGGCCCTGGCCGAGCGGCTCGGGGGTGAGGGTCAGGTGCACTTTTCCGATGCCCTGCCACGGGTGGCGATCTTTGCCAGCCGCCAGGAGCACGCCCTGATCGACCTGCTCTGGCGCACCCGCTCCGGTGAACTGCCGATGCAGGTGCCCCTGGTGATCGCCAATCACCCCGAGCTGCGGCCGCTGGTGGAGGGTTTCGGTGTGGCCTTCGTGCACCTGCCGATCAGTGCCGACACCCGTGCCGCGGTGGAGGGCCGCCAGCTGGATCTGCTGGCGGAGCACGGCATCGAGCTGGTGGTGCTGGCCAAGTACATGCAGGTGCTCAGCCCGGTGTTTCTGGCCGGCTTCGGCACGGTGATCAACATTCACCATTCCTTTCTGCCGGCCTTTCAGGGGGCCCAGCCTTACCACCGGGCCTGGGAGCGGGGCGTGAAGCTGATCGGTGCCACGGCCCACTACGTGACCGAAGACCTCGATGCCGGCCCGATCATTGCCCAGACCACCGTGCCGGTGGGGCACCGCGACGAGGTCGACGACCTGATCCGCAAGGGGCGCGACTGCGAGCGCCTGGCCCTCGCCCGGGCCGTGCGGCTGCACCTGCGCCGCCAGGTGATGGTCTACCGGGGCCGCACGGCGGTGTTCGATTGATGGTCGGCCGCTTCCCGCCGCTGCCTGACCGCCTGGATCACCACCGCCCCACCGGCGCCGACCCCCTGGGCTGGCGCTGCTTTCAGCTGGGGCTGTTTCTGCTGCCCGCCAGCGCCCTGCTCGGCGGTCTGCTGCTGTTCGTGGCCCTGATCCAGGGCAGCCGCCGGGCGCCTCCGCCCCTGGCCGATCCGCTCAACCGCCCCCTGGCCCTGGCGGCTCTGCTGATGCTGCTGGGGGCACCGCTGGCCTACAGCGGTGGCCTGGCCTGGGCGGGCCTGGGCAACTGGCTGCCCTTCTTCTGGGCCTTCTGGGCCTACCAGCCCTATCTGGCCAGCCCGGCGGCCCGGCGGCGCGTGGCCCTCTGGCTGCTGGCGGGCAGCGTGCCGGTGATCGTGAGTGGCCTGGGCCAGCTGTGGTGGGGCTGGCGGGGACCGTGGCAGGCCCTGGGCGGTCTGCTGATCTGGCACCTGGCCCCCGGCGGGCGGCCCGCCGGCCGCCTGGCCGGGCTGTTTGATTACGCCAACATCGCCGGCGCCTGGCTGGCCCTGGTGTGGCCCCTGGCCCTGGCCCTGCTGCTCGAACCGGCCCGCCGTCAGCTCCGGCGCTGGCTGGTGGGCCTGCTGCTGGCCGCCGGCGTGGCCGTGGCGGTGTTTCTCACGGGATCCCGCAATGCCTGGGGGGCCCTGGTGCTGGCCCTGCCGCCGGTGCTGGGTCGCCGCACCCGCCGCTGGTTGCTGCCCCTGCTGGCCCTGGGCCTGCTGGCGGTGGCCCTGGCCAGTGCCCCCGGTGTGCCGGAGGCGCTGCAGCAGCCCCTGCGCCAGCTGGTGCCCGAACCGGTCTGGGCCCGCCTCAGCGATCTCCAGTACGCCGATCAGCGCGAACTGGCCTCCACCCGGCTGGCCCAGTGGCGCACCGCCGTGGGCCTGATCGGGGAGCGGCCCTGGCTGGGCTGGGGGGCGGCCGCCTTCGGTCAGATCTATCCGCAGCGCACCGGCCTGTGGCATGGCCATCCCCACAACCTGCCGCTCGACCTGGCCCTCAGCCATGGCCTGCCGGTGGCGTTGCTGGTGGTGGGGATGGTGCTGGTGCTGCTGCTGCGCTCCCTGGGGCCGGCCCTCGCATCGCCGGCCCCGTTCGAACGGGCCTGGTGGACCGCGGCGCTGCTGCTGGTGCTGCTGCACGCCAGCGACATTCCCCTCTACGACAGCCGCATCAATGTGGCGGGCTGGGTGCTGCTGGCGGGCCTGCGCCAGCAGCGCTGACGGCACCATCGGCCAGGGCTTCGTTGCGGTGGCGGATCAGGATGTCGGCGGGCAGCGGGCCCAGCAGGTGGTGCCAGGGCAGCACCCTCCCCGGCTGCCAGGTCCCATGGATCACCTCGTCCCAGGGCGGCGGCGGCGGCAGCGCCGCACCCGGCTCCGGCGCTGTCTCACCGGCGAGCACGGCCCGGTAGGCCTGCTTCCACCCCCCCAGGCTCTCGTGCCGCCCGAGGGCCTGGGCGATCACCGGCGCCAGCCGCCGGTCGCTGCGGGCCAGCAGCGCCTGGATCAGGCTCCAGCCGTAGCTTTCGGGCCGCAGCTCGATGCCCCGGGGCCTGAGCTGTTTCGCCAGCCGTTTCAGCCGCTTTTCGGCCTCCGGCCGCACCCCCTCCCATTGGAAGGGCGTGTGGGCCTTGGGCACGAACGTGCTCACCCCGAGGGTGAGCCGCAGCCCGGGCACCTGCCGCTTCAGCTCCAGCAGCAGGGCTGCTGTGGCGTCGATGTCATCGTCGGTTTCGCTGGGCAGGCCGGCCATGCCGTAGAGCTTGAGGCCCTTCAGGCCCCCCTCTCTGCAGTGGCGGGCAGCGGCCACGATCTCCTCCTGGTCCAGCTTCTTGTTCACCACCCGCCGCAGGCGCTCGCTGCCGCTCTCGATCGCGATGGTGAGCGACTGGCTGCCGCGCCGGGCCAGGGTGCCGGCCAGCGCCGGTGTCACGGTGGCCGCCCGCACAGAACTCACGCTCACGCGGGTGTCGTCGAAGCGGTCGGCCTCCAGCCAGCGCAGCAGGTCGCCGAACTGGGGGTGCTGGGTCACCGAGGCCCCCAGCAACCCCAGCCGCCGGGTGGCACCCAGCCCCTGCTCCACCGCCGGGATCAGGCCGTCGTCGAGGGAGGGGGTGCGGAAGGGCAGGGTGAGGTAGCTCGCCAGGCAGAACCGGCAGAGTTCGGGGCAGCTGCGCACCACCTCCACCATGTGGATCGAAGGCCATGCGGCTTCGGGGGTGATCACCGTGGAGTGGCTGAGGGTGTTGCCCCGCCAGGTGCGTTTGCTGATGGTGGCGGGCAGGTCGCTCTCCAGGGGCTCGACCGCCAGCAGCCGGCCATCGGGGTCGTAGCGGGGGGCGTAGAGGGGCGGCACATACACGCCGGGCACCCGGGCCAGGGCGCGCAGCCGCTGGCCCCGGGGGGCACCGCGGCAGGCCTGCAGGGCATCGAGAAAGTCGGGCAGCAGCTCCTCGCCGTCGCCCAGCAGCACGGCGTCGAGAAAGGGGGCCAGGGGTTCGGGGTTGGCGGTGAGCACCGGCCCACCGCCGAACACGATCGGATGCGTGTCGCCCCGTTCGGCGCTCCAGATGGGAATCCGCTGGCCCTCCAGCAGGCTGAGCAGCACCGGCGCGTCGAGCTCCCAGCTCAGCGACAGGCCGAACAGATCCAGCTCACCGGGCCGCGGCAGCGGATCGCCCTGGTCGGTGAACAGGCGTCGCACATCCACATCGCTGCGGCTGGCCAGGCTGGCCCACACCACCTGGTATCCCAGGCTGGTGATGCCCACGCTGTAGGTGCTGGGGAAGGCCAGCACGGCCCGCAGTGCCCCGGGTCGGGGCACGGCAGGTTCGAACAGCAGCGTTTCCTGGTTCAGGGTCTTGCGGTGGCGGGGCTGGCGTCATCTTGTTCCAGGCCAGGCCACCGCTTCGGCTCACTGGCTTCGGCTCACTTGCCGATGAGGGCGGAGAGGGGCCCCATGAGACCGGTGATCGCCGAGCCGGCGGCCGCGGCATCGGGCTGGCCGCCACCGAAGGTGCTGATCAGGGCCTTGGCGGCCGTGTCGATGGCGCCCCACTTGTCACCGGCGAGGGGCTGGATCACGGGGCCGGCCTTGTCCCACAGGCCCTGGAAGCCACCCATCGTGGCGGCGGCGGCGGCCAGGTTGCCGGCCTTCACCTCGCCCTCGCCTTTCTTCAGCAGGTCGAGCACGGGGGCCACGGCCGGGGTAAGGGCGGCCTGGCCGGTGGCGGTGGCGGCATCCTTGGCGGCCTGACCCACGCCGGAGGCCGCATCCTTGGCCACGTCGCCGACGCCGGTGGCCGCATCCTTGGCGGCGTCACCCACGCCGGTGGCGGCATCCTTGGTGGCCGAGCAACCGGTGAGGGCCAGACTGCCGGCGGCGACGACGGCCAGGCCGGTGCGCAGCAGTTGATCGAGGCGGGTCATGGTGTTCGATCGGGTCTCCCGCAAGGTAAGGAGCCCGCGGCGGCCCGTCCGATCGGCTGGCAAATTGTCAGATTTGCTACAGAAACCGGCCTGGCGTCAGATGATCAGCATGGGGCGGCTGAAGGCGGTCACGCCCTCCAGGGCGATCTCCATCTCGGCCGCCCGGTCGGTATCGGTGTTGATCTGCAGAATGCCGCCGGCAAAGCGCACCTCGCCGGGCGTGGTGGAGAGCGGCCTGGAGATGTAGCGGAACCTGGCCGGAGCGCGCCCCCGGCCGCCGGCCGGCAGGTTGATGGCGGAGAGATCGATCCGATCTCCTGCCGGTCCCTGGCCCTGGAAGTCGGTGATGATGTCGCGCCGGGTCGGCCCGGCCGGGGAGTCGGACGACCGGGTGTACAGATGCACATCCAGGCCGTCGCCGCCGCTCAGCCGGTCCTGGGCCCCGCCGCCAAGCAGCCGGTCGTTGCCGATGCCGCCCCTGAGGCTGTTGCCCAGGCCATTGCCGGTGAGCCGGTCGTTGCCGCCGCCCCCGTCGAGCTGTTCGATGGCGATCAGTGTGTCGCGGCCCTCACCGGTGGCCTGGGTGCCCTGGATCAGCAGGCTCACGGTGTTGTCGGCGGCGCCGAAACGGGCCGTGTCCACGCCGTTGCCGCCATCGAGGAGATCGTCGCCTTCCTCCCCGGCCAGCCCATCGTTGCCGTTGCCCCCCAGCATCTGGTCGTTGCCGCCCTGGCCGTCCAGCTCGTCGTTGCCGTCCAGGCCCGCCAGCAGATCCCGGCTGGGGGTGCCAATCAGCGTGTCATCACCATCCAGACCGATCTTGGACTGCTCGACCGCCCCCGACTCCAGGTTGAGGTTGGTGACGGGAATCCCGATCTGCTCGAAGGTGGGGAGGGTGAAGCTGCTGGCCGTGGGCGCCACCTTGGCCAGCAGCTCCACCGTGAAGCGCAGGGGCTGATCGGGGCCGATCAGGGGCTTATCGGCCCCGATCCGGGGAGGACTGCCGGTGGCGCCATAGGCCAGTTCGCTGGGGATCGTGATCTCCAGCACCTGGCCCAGGCGTTTGCCGAGCAGCTCCTGATCCCAGCCGGCGATCACCTGGCCAGCTCCGAGCACGAAATTGAACGGTGTGCGATTCAGCTCCCGGCTGAAGGTGGTGAAGTTGAAATTGGCATCAAAAATGGTGCCATTCAGCAGTTCACCCGAATACCACACGTAAACCCGGTCGCCACTGGTGACCGGGGGGCCGTTGGAAGGGCGCAGAACGCGGCTGGAGAGGGGAGGGCCGGCCATCGGTGTTCTGCGGGGCGCGTGGGGACTCAGGGTAGGGGAAGCGGCCGCCTGCCATCGGGTCTGCCATGGAGGGCCCCCACGTTGGCGGACTGACCCAGGCTCACACCCCGGCCAGCACCTTCGCCTCCTGCTCGGCACTCACCACCCGTCCCGCATCCTCAAAGCCCTCGATCTGGTCGAAGTTGAGGTAGCGGTAAAGCTCAGCGCCGTAGGGATCGATCTTCTCGGCGGCGATCGCCAGATACTCCTCCTTGCTGGGGATCCGGCCCAGCTGGGCGCAGACCGCCGCCAGCTCGGCGCTGCCCAGATACACCTGGGCGCCGTTGCCCAGGCGGTTGTTGAAGTTGCGGGTGCTGGTGGAGAACACGGTGGTGTTGTCGTCCACGCGGGCCTGGTTGCCCATGCACAGGGAGCAGCCGGGCATCTCCATGCGGGAGCCGGCGGCTTCGAACGTGGCGTAGTAGCCCTCCTCCTTCAGTGTCTCCTCGTCCATGCGGGTGGGGGGGCACACCCACAGGCGGGCCTTGTTGGCCCCCTGGCCCTCGAGCACGTTGGCGGCGGCCCGGTAGTGGCCGATGTTGGTCATGCAGGAGCCGATGAACACCTCATCGATGGGCTTGCCCGCCTCCTCGCTCAGCAGCTTCACGTTGTCGGGGTCGTTGGGGCAGGCCAGGATCGGCTCGGTGATCTGATCCAGGTCGATCTCGATCACGGCGGCGTATTCGGCGTCGGCGTCGGCCTCCAGCAGCTGCGGGTCGGCCAGCCAGGCCTCCATCGCCCGGATGCGGCGGGCCAGGGTGCGGGCATCGCCGTAGCCGCGGGCGATCATGTTTCTGAGCAGGGCCACGTTGCTGCGCAGGTATTCGCTCACCGTGGCCACCGACAGCTTGATCGTGCTGCCGGCACAGGACCGTTCGGCCGTGGCGTCGGTCAGCTCAAAGGCCTGCTCCAGTTTGAGGTCGGGCAGCCCCTCGATCTCCATGATCCGGCCGTTGAACACATTTTTTTTGCCCTCCTTGGCCACGGTCAGCAGCCCCTGCTGGATCGCCACGTAAGGAATGGCATTCACCACATCGCGCAGGGTCACGCCCGGCTGCAACGAACCGCTGAACTTCACCAGCACCGATTCCGGCATGTCCAGCGGCATGGCGCCGATGGCGGCGGCGAAGGCCACCAGGCCCGAGCCGGCCGGAAAGGAGATGCCCAGGGGGAAGCGGGTGTGGCTGTCGCCGCCGGTGCCCACCGTGTCGGGCAGGAGCATGCGGTTGAGCCAGCTGTGGATGATCCCATCGCCGGGGCGCAGGGCCACGCCGCCGCGGGAGGCCATGAAGTCGGGCAGCTCGGCGTGGGTCTTCAGATCCACCGGCTTGGGATAGGCCGCGGTGTGGCAGAAGCTCTGCATCACCAGGTCGGCGGAGAAACCCAGGCAGGCCAGTTCCTTCATCTCGTCGCGGGTCATGGGCCCGGTGGTGTCCTGGGAGCCCACGGTGGTCATGCGCGGCTCGCAGCTGGTGCCGGGGCGCACGCCCGCCAGGCCGCAGGCCCGGCCCACCATCTTCTGGGCCAGGGTGTAGCCCTTGCCGCTGTCGGCCGGGACCACCGGGCGGATGAACAGCTCGCTGGCCGGCAGGCCCAGCTCGGCGCGCACCTTGTCGGTGAGTGAACGGCCGATCAGCAGCGGAATGCGGCCGCCGGCGCGCACCTCATCGGCGATGGTGCTCGGCCGCAGCTCGAAGCGGCTGACGATCTCGCCGGCGCCGGGCTGGCCGGCGGCCCGCTCGATCGTGCCGGCATGGGGCCGGATCGTGATCACATCGCCGGTGTTCAGTCCGCTCACGTCGCATTCGATCGGCAGGGCGCCGGAATCCTCCGCCGTGTTGAAGAAGATCGGCGCGATCTTGCCCCCCAGGATCACGCCGCCGCCCCGTTGGTTGGGCACATGGGGAATGTCGGCGCCGGTGTGCCACAGCACCGAGTTGATGGCGGATTTGCGCGAGCTGCCGGTGCCGACCACATCGCCCACGTAGGCCACCGGATGGCCCTTGGCCTTGAGCTCGGCGATGGTGGCCAGGCCGCCCGGCAGCCGGGTCTCCAGCATGGCGGTGGCGTGCAGGGGGATGTCGGGGCGGGTGGTGGCGTGGGTGGCGGGAGAGAGGTCGTCGGTGTTGGTTTCGCCCTCCACCTTGAACACCGTGACGGTGATCTCGGCCGGCCGCTCCGGCCGGCTGGTGAACCACTCGCCCGCGGCCCAGCTGTCGACCACCTGCCGGGCCAGGGGGTTGGCGGCCGCCAGCTCCATCACATCGTGGTAAGCGTCGTAGACGAGCACCGTGCGGCTGAGGCCCTCGGCGGCAGCGGCGGCCACGGCGGCATCGGCGCCGCCCAGCAGGCCGATCAGGGCGCCCACGTTGTAGCCGCCGATCATGGTGGCCAGCAGGCGGGTGGCCTCCAGGGGGCTCACCAGCGGGCTGGCGGCCTCGGCCCGGGCCACGGCCGTGAGCCAGCTGGCCTTCACGTAGGCCGCCTCATCAACCCCGGGCGGGATCCGTTCGCTGAGCAGCTCCAGGAGAAACGCTTCTTCGCCGGCGGGCGGATCCATCAGCAGTTCGGTGAGGGCCTGGGCCTGGGCGGCGCTCAGGGGCAGGGCCGGAATCCCCAGGGCGGCGCGCTCGGCGGCGGCGGCGCGGTAGCCGGCCAGCAGCTCGGCGGGGGGGATGGCGGCGTCGGGCATGGGCCAGCGAAGGGGGCACGTGGATCCATTCTCGACACCGGTGGCCCCGGTCTTGGTTGGCGTTGCTGCAGAACGGGGGCCTGCTGCGATGCTGGGCCTGGAGCTGGACCGGCTTCTGGAACCAGGGGGTGCGCCTGATGCCAAGACCTGATGCCACCATCTGATGCCGACGCCTGCACGGGCCCGGACGCCCTTGCGCTGCCCGCCGGGGTGCACCAGCTCTGCGGCTGCGGCCGCAGCCGCCACGGCTGGTTCTGTGACGGCGCCCACCTGGGCACCGGCCAGGTGTCCTACGAGCTGCGGCTGAGCGAGCCGACCACGGTGCTGCTCTGCCGCTGCGGCCGCAGCCGGCGCCGGCCCCTCTGCGATGGCAGCCATGCCCTGCCGGCAGCCGGCCCCTGGTGGCGCCTGGGACGGTGAGGTCGCCGCAGCTCCTAGGCTGAACGGTCCGCCCACGCCGCAGCGTCGCTCCATGATCCCCACCTCCGACCTCCATGTGGTGGAGACGCGGCCGCTGGTGCCGCCCTCGCTGCTGCATCGGGAGCTGCCGATCAGCGAAACGGCGGCCCGCACCGTGCAGCAGGCCAGGGAGCGGATCAAGGCGATCCTCCATGCCGGCAGCCCCCGCCAGCTGGTGATTGTGGGCCCCTGCTCGGTGCACGACATCGCCGCCGCCCGCGAGTACGCCGCCGCCATCGATGGGGCCCGCCGCCGGCACCATGAGCAGCTGGAGATCGTGATGCGGGTGTACTTCGAGAAGCCGCGCACCACCGTGGGCTGGAAGGGCCTGATCAACGACCCCCACCTCGACGGCAGCTACGACATCAACACCGGCCTGCGCCGGGCCCGCACGCTGCTGCTGCACCTGGCCGAGATGGGCCTGCCGGCCGCCACCGAGCTGCTGGATCCGATCGTGCCCCAGTACATCGCCGACCTGGTGAGCTGGACGGCCATCGGCGCCCGCACCACCGAAAGCCAGACCCACCGGGAGATGGCCTCGGGCCTGTCGATGCCGATCGGCTTCAAGAACGGCACCGACGGCAGCGCCACCACCGCCATCAACGCCATTGAGGCCGCCGCCCGGCCCCACCATTTTCTGGGCATCAACGGCGACGGCCATGCCGCGATCGTGAGCACCACCGGCAACCCCGATGGCCATCTGGTGCTGCGGGGCGGCAAGGGCGGCCCCAATTACCACGCCGATGCGGTGGAGGCCGCCGCCGCCCGCCTGGCAACCGATGGCCTGCCCGCCCGCTTGATGGTGGACTGCAGCCACGGCAACTCCAACAAGGACTACCGCCGCCAGAGCGATGTGCTGCGCACCGTGGCCGAGCAGGTGGCCGCTGGCTCGGTGCACGTGATGGGGGTGATGCTCGAGAGCCACCTGGTGGCCGGCAACCAGAAGGTGCCCGCTGACCTCTCGGGTCTCACCTACGGCCAGAGCATCACCGATGCCTGCATCGATCTGGCCACGACCCTGGAGCTGCTGGAGCACCTGGCCGGGGCCGTGAACCAGGCGGCACAGCTGCAGCTCACCGCCGTCTGATGATGCTGGCACTCGTCAATCACGAGTGCCAGCCCATGACTTGCGGCAACGAATGTTCCTGGTGAACCGACACACGGGCAACCCCGAATAGGTTGATGTCCGTTAGTCGTCCGGGAGTTCACAGGTGAGTTATCTCCTGCAGTTCTGTGGCCTTTCGGATCCGTTGCAGCTGTTCTACCTTGAGCAGCGCAGCCGCAGCCCTGAGGCACCCGGTCCGGCCTTCGCCGGGTTCCGCCCCTTTCAGCTCGATGATCTGCTCGCCTGGGCCACCAGCACGGCCCGCGGCCGCGGCTGGGACAGTGCCGCCATCGAGCGCACCGTGATCGATGCCTGGATGGATCGGGCCGAGGTGATCCGCCAGTGGCAGCTGCGGCTGCGGGCTGAGCCGGGTGATCGCCTGCTGGTGGCGGGCCTCGGCACCCAGCACGACTGGGGCCGCCGCTGCGAGCAGATGCTCAGCGCCTGAGCAGCGACCAGAGCAGCCCCACCGCCACGGGCACGCAGTAGTTGTCGATCCCCAGCACCGCCAGCTGCTCGAGACCCACCGCCACGGCGCTGATCAGCAGCAGGCCAGCCGGCCCGGGCACGGGCTGGCCCTGGGTTCCGCTGATGCCCGCCACCAGCAGCAGGGCCGCCAGCGCCGCCACGGCCATGGCCGCCGTGCCGGCCACCGATTTGCGCTGCCCCAGCACCAGCCAGCTCGGCGAGGTCACCGCCGGCCCCACCAGGCCGGCGGCGCCATCTCCCAGGGCCATCACCAGCACCCCCGCCGCCGCCGCATCGGGCCGGCGGGGCCAGAACAGCAGCAGCAGGGTGGTGATTGCTGCCCCGTAGGCCACCGTGCCGTAGCTGGCGCGGCCCACATCTTCAATGGCCGGCAGCACCCGCAGCCGGTGGTTGAGGCCCGCCAGCACGGTCACGGCGGCGGCGGCCACCACCGCCAGCAGCCGGTCGATCGCCAGGGCCCAGGCGATCAGCACCACCGGGCCGCTGCCGATGTGCACCAGCTTGCGGCTCCATTCGCGCTGTTCGGGCCAGCGGGCCCGCACCGCCAGGGCCGCCAGCGCCACCAGCGCCAACCAGGCCGCCACGGCGGCCACACCCACCAGCTGCTGCCGCCAGCCGTTCATGCCTGCCTGTTTTTGTCGTGCCCAGCCTGCCGCGCCGTCAGGCCGCCTGCTGCAGGTTGCTGATCAGGCGCAGCTTCATGATCGCCTTGGCCTCCAGCTGCCGCACCCGCTCGCGCGACACCTTGATCTGACGGCCGATCTCCGCCAGGGTCAGGGGTTCGGTGCCCGCCAGGCCGAAGCGCATCTGCAGGATCTTCTGCTCCCGCTCATTGAGCTGCTCCAGCCAGGTGCCCAGGTGCTCCTTCTGCAGGTTCCGGTCCATCGAGTCGAAGTGCACGCCGCTGTTGGGGTCGGCGATCAGTTCACCGAGGGTGCTGCGGTCCTCGTCGCCCCGGGCATGGGCATCAAGGGAGGCGCAGGGCGCGCTCTGGGCGATCAGGTCTTCCAGTTCGCCCGGCTCCATGCCCATGGCATGGGCCAGCTCCAGCCGGTTCGGCTGGCGGCCCAGGCGGTGGGAGAGCTCCCGGGTGATGCGACGCATCTTGGAGAGCTTCTCGCTGATGTGGATCGGCAGGCGGATGGTGCGGGCGGTGTTGTCGATCGCCCGGGTCATGCCCTGGCGGATCCACCAGTAGGCATAGGTGGAGAATTTGTAGCCCATCGCTGGATCGAATTTGTCGACGGCACGCTCCAGGCCGATCGTGCCCTCCTGGATCAGATCCAGCAGCTCGAGGCCCTGGTTCTGATACTTCTTGGCCACGCTCACCACGAGGCGCAGGTTGGCCGACATCATGCGGTCGCGGGCCCGCTGACCCATGCGCAGCAACCGCTTCTGACGGCTGGTGAGCTGGTCTGCGGGCAGGTCCTGCAAGGCTTTGCCGGCCTGCACGTGGTGGGCCAGCTCGATTTCCTCAGCCGCCGTGAGCAGGGGCACCCGACCGATCATGGCCAGATACCAGCCAATTGAGTCGGCGCCGCCGCCACCTGTGCTTCTGGGCCGTGAAAGGCCAGTCGTTTTCGCTCCCAGGGGGTCGGAGCCATTGGCTTCGACAACCCTGAGCGCGGAACGAGGAGGTGTCCCCATCACCCCAGCTCCGAATGAATTTGGCCGGAATGTAGCACCGCCGGCTGCCAGTGGTTGTGCAGAACCTGAAGATTCTGTATAGGCAATCGGGCGAATCTTGAGAAGGGTTGTCCTCGCTACCTTGTCCCCTCCTTCAGGCGCAGTCCGCCTCGCCATGCATCCATCAGCGTTTGCTGAACGAGCTGGGCATCGCCTTCCGGTTGCTGCTGGTGAAAGCTGCCATCGGCCTGCATGTGCCAGGCGCCGGTGTCGCTCAGGTAGAGATCCAGCAGGTCATCGAGCTGGCGGCACAGCCCCGGATCGCTGATCGGCGCCACCGCCTCCACCCGGCGGTCGAGGTTGCGGGGCATCCAGTCGGCACTGCCGATCAGCCGTTCGGGCTCGCCGCCGTTGCCGAAGCGGAACAGGCGCGAGTGCTCCAGGAACCGGCCGATGATGCTCACCACCTGGATGTTGTCGCTCACCCCCTCGATGCCCGGTCGCAGGGAACACATGCCGCGGATCACCAGGTCGATCCGCACCCCGGCCTGGGAGGCTTCGTAGAGCAGGGCAATGATCGCCGGATCCACCAGCGAGTTCATCTTGGCCCGGATCGAGCCACCCCGGCCGGCGCGGGCATGCGCGATCTCGCGGCGGATCCGGTCTTCCATGCCGCGCCGCAGGGTCACCGGCGCCACCAGCAGCTTGCGAAAGCTCTGCTGCCGGGAGAAACCGGTCAGATAATTGAACAGCTCCACCAGATCCTTGCCGATCTCGGGATCGGCGCTCAGCAGGCTCAGATCGGTGTAGAGGGTGGAGGTGCGCGAGTTGTAGTTGCCGGTGCCGATGTGCAGGTAGCTGCGCAGCTCCTGCTTTTCGCGGCGCACCACCAGCAGGATCTTGGTGTGGGTCTTGAGCCCCAGAACCCCATAGACCACATGCACCCCGGAGCGCTCCAGCTGGCGGGCCCACTGGATGTTGTTGTCTTCGTCGAAGCGGGCCTTGAGCTCCACCAGGGCCATCACCTGCTTGCCATTCTCGGCGGCGCGGATCAGGGCAGCGATCACCGCCGAATCCTTCGACACCCGGTAGAGGGTCATCTTGATCGCCAGCACCGAGGGGTCTTCGGCCGCCTGGTTGAGAAATTCCTCCACCGAGGTGGAGAACAGGTCGTAGGGATGCTGCAGCAGCACATCTCCATGGCGGATCACCCGGAAGATGCTTTCGAACTCCTCCTCCTTGATTGAGCCATCGGCCAGTTCCCGCTTCTGGGTGCGGGCCAGGGCCGGGTGGGTGCGGCCCTTGAAGGGCTGGTCCTTGAGCTGGGGCAGGGGGATCGCCAGCAGGCTCATCAGATCGTCGAGTCCCAGGGGTCCGTTGATCCGGTACAGGTCCTCCGGTTCCACCTCCAGGCCTTCCATCAGCAGGTGCACCACCTCCTCGGGCATTTCGTCGGCCACCTCCAGGCGCACCACCTCGCCGCCCATGCGCCGCTTGCGCAGCCCCTCCTGCAGGGCCTCCATCAGGTCGTCGGCCTCCAGCTCCCGCAGCTCCAGATCGGCATCGCGGGTGATGCGGAAGAAGTAATGCCCCTCAATGCTCATGCCGGGAAACAGGGGCTGCAGGTTGAAGGCCACGAGCTGTTCCAGCGGCACCGCCGTGAACACGGCCCGCGGCCCGGCGGTGTGCAGATCGGTGGGGATCTGCACGAACCGGGGCAGGATCTTCTGGGGCACCTTCACCCGGGCGAACTGCTGGCGGCCGCTGTCGGGATCGCGCACCAGGGCCGCCACGTTGAGGCTCAGGTTGCTCACGAACGGAAAGGGATGGGCCGGATCCACCGCCAGGGGTGTGAGCACCGGAAAGATCGAGCGGCGGAAGTAGGCCGCCGCCCACTCCTGCTGGGCGGGATTCAGCTGTTCGTGGTCCAGCAGGTGCACCCCGTATTCCGCCAGGTGCCCCTTGAGCGAATGGCGGTAGTGCTGCTGCTGCAGATCCAGCAGCGGCCGCAGCCGTGCCTGCACCGCCTCCAGCTGCTGCAGCGGTGTCAGGCCGTCGTCGCTGAGGGTGGTCACGCCGGCCTCCTGCTGCGACTTCAGCGAGGCCACCCGCACCATGAAGAATTCGTCGAGGTTGTTGCTGAAGATGGCGCTGAATTTCGCCTGCTCCAGCAACGGCGTGTATTCGTTGAGGGCCTGGGCCAGCACCCGCCGGTTGAACTCCAGCCAGCTCAGTTCCCGGTTGATGTAAAGCTCGGGCGCCACCAGGGGTTGGCTGGCTTTTCGGGTCATGGGGGAGGCTCCTGGCCCGCAGCTGCCGGCCGAGAAGAAGAGCTGGGCCTCGAACGTAGCAATCTCAGCCCGGCGACCTGGGTGTTGCCGGTGCTTGACCGGGCAGGCCTCCGGCCACCAGCACCGCCACCCCGAGCAGCAGGGCGATGCCCAGGCCGAAGGGGCTGCGGCGGCCGATGGTTTCGTAGGCCAGCCCCGCCAGCGGTGGCCCCAGGAAGCTGCCCAGGCTCTGCAGCCCCTGCAGGCTGCCCAGGGCCGCCCCCTGGCCCCCTGTCTCCAACCGGCGCGACACCAGGCTGCGCAGGCAGGGTGTGACCAGGCCCGTGCCCAGGGCCAGGATCGCCACGCCCACGAACACCGCAGGCGTGGCCAGAGACCCGTGGGCCAGGGCGATCAGCAGGCAGCCGCTGATCACCGCCCCCAGCCCCGCCAGGGTGAGGCGCCATTCGCCGAAGCGCTGCACCAGGGGCCCGATCAGCCCCCCCTGCACCACCGTGGCCACCACCCCCACCACCAGAAATGCGGTGGCCGACAGCGAAGGCCCCCAGCCGAAGCTCTGCTTGAGATAGAGCACCAGCACGCCGGTGAAGCCGTTGAAGGCCAGAAAGAACAGAAAGAACGACAGGCACAGCCTGCGCACCCGCGGATCGGCCAGCACCCGCGACAGCTGATGGAAGGGTTGGAGCTCCCGCTTGCGCGGCATCGGCTGGCGGGCATCGGCCGGCAGGGTTTCGGGCAGCAGCGAGGCCACCAGCACCAGGTTCAGCAGGGCGAAGCCCACCGCCAGCAGCAGCGGCAGGGTGATGCTCACCCGGGCCAGGGCCCCGCCCAGGGCCGGTCCGAGAATGAAACCCAGGCCGAAGGCCACGCCGATCAGGCCGAAGGCCCGGGCCCGCTGTTCCGGTGGGGAGATGTCGGCCAGCACCGCCCCGGCGGTGGCGGCTGTGCCGCCGCTCACCCCATCGATCATGCGGCCCGCAAACAGCAGCACCAGGGGCAGCCCGGCCGCCGCCGCCTCCGGCCAGACCTGGCGCCAGGGCACGGCCAGGGTGAGGCTGAACAGCCCCAGCCCCAGCACCGTGCCGGCCACGCAGAAGGTCATCACCGGCCGGCGGCCGTAGCGGTCGCTGAGGGCGCCGATCAGGGGCGTGAAGGCGAACTGGGCGATGGCATAGCTGCCGGTGAGCAGCCCCAGCACCCGGCCGTCGTTGGTGGTGCCGGCCAGCAGAAAGGGCAGCAGCGGAAACACAAGGGTTTCGCCCAGCCGGTCGTTCAGCAGCGTGAGAAAGGCGCAGAGCGTGGTGGAGGGTCGGGCCAGGGGTGGCACGGCGGCAGGGGTTCAGTCTGGTGGCCGGGGTTGCAGCAGGCGGTGGAGCAGGGGGATGGCGGCCGCCAGCCCCAGGGCTGTGAGGCTGGGGCCGCGGTTGCCGGCCAGGTCGGTGAGCAGAAAGGCCAGCGATCCCAGCCACACCACCGCCGTGCTCACGGGATGGCCCCAGGCGCGGAAGGGTCTCTCGAGCTCCGGCTCGCGCCGGCGCAGCACGAACAGGCAGGTGAAGCCGATCAGATATAGCAGGACATAGAGAAAGGCCGCCACCGCCAGCAGCAGGCCGAAGCTGCCCGCCAGCACCAGCAGGGCCGCGGCGGCGGCGGTGGCCAGCACCGCCGTGACCGGTGTGCCGCCGCCGTTCACCTCCTGCAGAGAGCGGGCCGCCCGGCCGGAACCCAGCAGACCGTCGCGAGCCAGGCCGTAGAGGATCCGCGGCGCACTCATGATCGTGGCGTTGATCAGCCCCAGCAGCGACACCAGCCCCAGGGCGGTCATCAGCCGGCCGCTGAGGGGCCCGAGAATGCGGGCAGCGGCGTCGGCCACCGGCAGCGGTGAAGCCGCCAGCAGGGGCACCGGCAGCACCCACAGCAGGGCGCCGTTCACCAGCAGATAGATGGCGATCACCGCCCCCACCCCCGCCAGCAGGGAACGGGGCAGGTCGCGGCCGGGATCGCTGAATTCCTCGGCGAAATAGACCGGACTGTGCCAGCCGTCGTAGGTCACGATCACCGCCTGCAGGGCCACCACCAGCGCCAGGCCCAGGGCGAGGGGGTCGGCCGGCGGTGCCAGCGGGGCGGCGCCGGCGCCGGCCATGGCCCGGCTGGCGGGCCCGCCCAGCAGAAAACAGGCCACCACCAGCACCAGAAAGGCCACTGCCTTCACCAGGCTCAGCAGCTCCTGGCTGCGGCTGCCGGCCCGCAGCCCCTGCAGCTGCAGCAGGGCAAAGCCGGCCAGGGTGGCCAGGGCGATGGCGCTGCCCAGCGCCGCCGGCGGCAGCGGCAGCCCGGCCGGATGGGCGGGCAGCAGGGCGGCCCCGAACTGGCCCAGGGTGGTCACCTCCCAGGCCAGGCCCACGCTGTGCCCCAGCCAGTCGAGACCGCCCACGCTGAAGCCCGCCGCATCGCCGAAGCAGCGGCGCGCGTACACGGTCCAGCCACCGGCCCGGGGCAGGGCGGCCCCCAGCTCGGCCACCGCCAGGGCGCCGATCAGGGCGTAGAGCCCGCCCGCCAGCCAGGCGGCCAGGATCAGCACCGGGCTGGCCAGGGCCTCCGCCACCAGCCCCGGAGCTCGCAGGATGCCGGCGCCGATGGCGCCGCCCACGGCGCCGGCCAGGCCGAAGCCCACCCCCAGCAGCTGCAGCAGCCGGCCCTGGCCGCCGGCCGCCGCGCTGGAGCCGAGGGTGGGTGGGGCGGACACCGGTGCCGGGCGGAGTCTTCCAGCTTGCCTGGTGCGCCGGGGTTGCCGCCGGGGGTGTGAGGATCAGAACCGGGGATCCCGGCTGGGCCACCAGCGGGTGGCGGCCACCAGGCTGTCGCCGCTCAGCCGCCCCGCCCGCCGCACCTCCGCCTCCTGGCTGGCGACCACTGCCCGGTGCAGCGGCTCGCCCATGGCGTTGCGCAGCAGGCTGCTGGCGGCAAAGGCGCCGCTGGCTGCCGCCAGATCACCGGCCAGTCGCGGGCAGGCCGCTGCATTGCTGCTGCCGGCACTGCTGCTGCTGGCACTGCTGCTGCCTGGATCGCCCACCACCGGCGCCGGCAGGGGACGGGGCCGGGCCAGCCCATCGGCCAGGGCTGCCACCACCGCCCCGGTGAGCAGGTAGGGGTTGGCCGCCAGGTCGGCCACCTTCAGTTCCAGCTGGCCGGCGCCGCCGTCGGGGCCGGCGGGGATCAGGCGCACGGCCGCCTCCCGGTTCTCCACGCCCCAGGCCTGGAACGGTGCCGACCAGCGCCCCGGGGTCAGCCGCCCGTAGGACACCGCCAGCGGGCAGGCCAGCGGCAGCAGGGCCGGCAGCTGGTCCAGCAGGCCGGCCACCAGCGCTTCCCCTTCCGGCGGCAGGCCGCCCGGACCCGGGCCCCCCTCCAGCAGGGGCCGGCCGTTGCGGCTGGCGCTGATGTGCAGGTGGCCGCCGTTGCCCACCCGGTCGGTGTCGAGCAGGGGGCTGAAGCTGAGGGCCCAGCCGAAGCGTGCCGTGACCCGCTGGATCAGCAGCCTGGCGGCCACCAGCCGGTCGGCGGCGGTGAGGGGATCGGCCGGCGCCAGTGACAGCTCGAACTGGCCCTCGCCATATTCCGGATGCAGCTGCAGCCACGGCAGGCCCGCGGCACTGAGGGCGGTGCCGAGGGCATCGAGGTAATCGAGCCCGTCGATCAGCCGGTCGGCGCCATAGGGGCCGCCGGCCACGGCCGGCCCCCAGCCGCCCGTCGGTTCGGCCCGGCCCACCACCCACTCGATCTCGAACCCCGCCGTGAACGCCAGTCCGTCGGCGGCGGCTGCCGCCAGGCTGCGGCGGCAGAAGCTGCGCTGGTCGCCGGGGTAGGGGCTGCCGTCGCGCAGCCGCCGGTCGCCCGGTGCCCAGGCCAGGCCGGCGCTGGCATCCAGCGGCAGCAGGGCGCCGGCGTCTGCCACCAGGCGCAGGTCGCCGTCGGGACGGGCCAGGGGATGGAGCGGGTCGATGGTGCCGTCGATGGCGAAGGCATCGGCCACCGGCGAGAAGCCCACCCCGACCCGGGCGACCCTGGCCAGGTGCTCCAGGGGGCAGAGCTTCACCAGGGTGCTGCCGGCGTTGTTGACGAAGGTGACGGCCAGGTGCCGGCAGCCGGCGCTGGACACGGGCTCAGGGGCCACGGGCTCGGGAGGCACGGCTGCTCCATCCTGCAGAATCGCGCCAGTGCGCTGAGAATCAGGGTGCCCTTCCTGTTGCCCGCCGTCGAGATCATCGTCGGCATCCTGCTGCTGTTCGGCGGGGGCGAGCTGTTTGTGGCCGGGTCCACGGCGGTGGCCCTGCTGCTGGGCATTCCCCAGATCGTGATCGGGCTCACGGTGGTGTCGCTGGGCACCAGCGCGCCGGAGCTGTTCGTGAGTCTGCTGTCCACGATCCAGGGCGACGACGCGATCGCCGTGAGCAACATCGTGGGCAGCAACATCTTCAATGTGATGGTGGTGCTCGGCCTCAGCGCCGCGGTGGTGCCCCTGCGGGTGAAGAGCCGGCTGGTGCGCCGCGATGTGCCCCTGCTGCTGGCGGTGTCGATGGCGGTCTGGGGCATGGCCTCCGGCGGCCGGATCATGTGGCAGGCGGGCCTGGCCCTGCTGGTGGGCACCGTGATCAACATCGTGTGGGAGGCCCGCACTGCCGGCGAGAACCCCGACGAACCCGAGGAGATCGATGAGAGCGAGCGCAGCAGCGGCCCGGTGGCGGCCGTGAAGCTGGCGGCGGGCCTGGTCCTGTTGGTGTTCGGCTCGCGGATTCTGGTGAAGGGGGCCACGGCGGCGGCGCTGGCCCTGGGTGTGAGCCCGGTGGTGGTGGGCCTCACGGTGGTGTCGGCCGGCACCTCCATGCCCGAGCTGGTCACCTCGCTGGTGGCGGCCTACCGGGGCAAGGCCGATCTGGCGATCGGCAATGTGGTGGGCAGCAATCTGCTCAACCAGCTGGTGATCCTGGGGCTGTGCGGCGTGGCGGCGGGCGGCGAGGGCCTGGCGGTGGACCCGGTGATGATCAGCCGCGATTTTCCGATCATGGTGGCCACCACCCTGGCCTGCCTGCCGATCTTCTGGAGCGGTGGGGTGATCAGCCGACTGGAGGGCTGGATCCTGGTGGGCCTCTACGGCATCTATCTGGCTGAGCAGGTGCTCACCTCCACCGTCAGTTCGGCCCTTGATGAATTCCGCCTGGTGGCCCTGGTGGTGGTGCTGCCGGTGGTGCTGGTGCTGCTCACCTGGCAGACCCTGGCCTGGCGCCGCCAGCGGCGGCTGGTCTGAACGATCCGGCGATCCCACCATCAGCGTTGATCCACGGCCTGGACTTGCGATGCATCGACTTCTGCACACCCTCCTGGCATTCACGGCCAGCCTGCTGCCTGCTGCGGCCATGGCCCAGACGGCGTCCATGGCCCAGGCCCGCGATGGCGTGATCACGCTCTATGGCGCCTGCGGCCCGCAGAATGCCTTGCGCCAGGTGGCTGATGCATGGGAAAGGAGCAACAAGCTGAAGGTCAGGATCATCTGCGGACCAGAGCCATCCTGGTCCCGGCAGGCCCAGGTCGATGCCGACATCATCTGGGGCACATCAGAGCAGTCAATGACCGCATTTCTGCAGTCATTTCCCAGCTTTCCGTCGAAAGATGTGGTGCCGATCTATCTTCGGCCGGCGATCATCGCCGTCAAGGCCGGAAATCCCCGCCGCATCCAAAGGTTTGAAGATCTGCTCCGGCCAGGCATTCGCATCGTGGTCACCGAAGGATCTGGCCTTGCCAATACATCGGGCACGGGCGTCTGGGAAGACATTGCCGGGCGGCTGGGAAAGCTGGAGGATGTCCAGCGCTTTCGCCGAAACATCGTGGCCTTTTCCACGGGTTCCGGTGCCAGCTTCAAGGCATTCCAACAGCTTGATGCCGATGCCTGGATCACCTGGCCTGAATGGGCTGTTGACAATCCCGGGGTCCTGCAGGCGATTCCTATCTCAGGCGAACGCAGCATCTGGAGAGATCTGAACATTGCTCTGTCAACCTCTGCCGATCCGCAGGCAGCAGCATTCATTCGCTTTCTGGTCTCTGATGAAGCGCAGCAGCTGATGCGTGGTGCTGGCTATGTGCGCTAGGCCACCCCAGGATTGCCCCCTGGCTTGGCGACTGTCATCAGCAATGACACCAGGATCAATAAGGCCCCCATCAGAGTGCGCACGCTGAGCGCTTCGCCAAGCAGCAAATAGGCACTCACCAGCGACACGAATATCCCGGTATTGCCCCACAGCGCCACCGTGATGGCCCCCAGCCCGCGATAGCTCATCAACAGCAGCAGTTCGCCGCCGAGGTTAATGCATGCGCTGTACACCAGAAGCAGGCCAAGCAGCCACCACCAGCGCATGTGGAGAAACTGGTCTGGGCCAAAAAAAGCAAGCGTGATCGTTCCAAAGACCAACGCTGCCATCAGATTGGTCAGGCCGATCGTGAGGCCTGTGCCCCACCCCCTGGCTACCACGATCCGATTGAGAATGCCGGCAGCAGAAAAGGCCAGCACGCTCAGCAAGCCCAGGCCAAGGCCTACGGGATCCAGGTCGCTCCAGGGCGCAGCGGGTGATGACGACAGATCAAGGTTGCGGCTGATCAGCAAGCCCAATGGAAGCAACGCACAACTGAGTCCGAATCGTCTGGGCAGTGGCTCTCGCAGCAGCAGGTGTGCCAGCAGGGCAGTGGCGGGCAGAATCAATGTGAACAGCAATGTCTGACTGATCACGGTCAGCCGTTGAAGTGCCAGGAAATAACAGATCGGTCCAATCAGGCTGCCCAGGGCCGCACGCAGACCCAACAGGTTTCGATCGCGGAGCATCAGTTGTGGTAACTGATGCTGCAGGCGACGCCGATCCAGCAGCAACACAACCAGTCCCGTGGCCAGATTGGCAAAGAAAAAGACGTTGCCAAAGCTGATGGGATCCTCTGCTCCTGCCGTTCGCAGCAGCGTGGCGGCACCCCTGTCTTGCAGCCACTTCAGGACACTGGCATCACAGCCGCGCAGCAGCACATAACCCAGAAGTGCCAGTGGAGCCAATCTTGATGGCATCAATTCGTGCGCCGTCTGTCCACAAATTCCTGGTGCAGGCCGCTAGCGCAGGTCAAAGCAGCCCTGGCTGCCGTAGCGGTCCACCAGGCCGCCCAGCTTGTCGGCGGCGTTGGCCACGGCATTGACCCGATCCGAGAACGCATCCACATAGCGGTCGTAGGCGGCGCGATCCACGCTGCGCAGGGTGTCGGCCTGGCTGTCGTTCAGCCGCACCTTGTTCATCTGGCGCCGGCTGGTCTCAAAGTCCTGGCTGCGCGTGTTGCTGATGGCGCTGCGCAGGCTGCGGCAGTCGGCCAGGCGCCGTTCGTGCTGCTGGGTCTGCCACCACCACCAGGTCCACCCGACACCGGCAACGAAGGCCAGCGTTGCGAACAGCGGGAGCACCTTCTTCATGTTGATGGATGCGATGGATGGATACGGCGGGCGGCGAGTATTGCTCGACTCGTATGGCACACAAGAGCGCTCAGGAGGGGGTGGATTTGAGGAAGGCCAGTAGCCGGCTGCCCGTGCCGGAGGTTTTCAGGCGCTTGGCGACGGCATGCTGCACCGCCAGGAGGACGGGATGAAGATGGAGGTCATACGTCATCTTCAGCTTTGAGCGGATGCGCCGCCGCCCCCCCGGCAGCCAGGCTTCATTGAGATGGAGGGAGGGCCGCTGGGGGCCCACATTGGTGGCCAGATCCAGCGGGTGGGGCAGCATCGGCATGAGCAGGCGATCCGGCTGCACATCCGCAAAGCGATCTCGGCGCAGGAAGGTCAGTTCCAGAACGCTGGGAACGTTCATGCCTGTTTCTGGATCAAGGTAATCACCCTGGCAGTTGTTGGGGTGGGCATGCACGCAGATATGGGTCTGGTCCAGGCGGTGCAGCAGCGGGCCAATCTCCTGGGCGGCTTGCTGGCGATCGGCCAGGGCATCCAGGCCATGCAGTTCGATCAGGATGATCCGGAACCGTTCCAGAATGGATCTGGGGGTGCTGTTCAGGTTGCGGTACTCAGCTTTTTCAATGTCCATCTGCAGCAGCAGATCAGCAGTGGGGTCAGGGCAGTGCCGCTGAACCCATTGTTCAAGGGTGATGCTGCTGCTTGAGCCGTCGACATCCAGCCACAGTTTTTCAAAGGTCTGCCAGCCTGGAATGAGGCCGGTTTCCAGGGTGTCTTCGGAAACAGAATAGTCGCAGAGATGGCATCTAATTTGGTGCTTATTAACCAATTCGTCTTCAAAACGTTTATATCGAAACACGCCAGGGGAGAAGCACGACTGGATGCCTTCAAGATCGTCGGGCAGGAGGTAGGCACCGTCGCCGCTGCCGCCGATTCTGATCAGGCGATGGGGTGATGGTTTTGGCTTGAGTATGTCTAGAAGATCTCTCACTTCAAATCATTGGTGGCAGTTCACTTTAACTCAATAGCCCGAGGAGCCCGGTGGCGGCACGCTGAAGGGTGCCCGCTGGCGGTAGGCGGCCACGGCGATCGGCTGGCGCTGCTCGTAGCCCACCGGCAACCAGAGGTCGCCGCCGGCGGCGGCGAAGTGGATCTCCCAGTGGTACAGACCGCGGAAGGCGGCCGGATCCTCCTTGATCAGGGCCGCATAGCCCAGCACGGCCCGCACGTAGTGGTTGCTGTTGTTGTACCCCCAGATCGCTTTCTGCAGGTTGGCGGGCCCGCCGCGGCGCACCAGGTAGCGGGCGGCGGCCGGAATGGCATCGGCCGGGTTGCGGATGTCGCCGCCGTTGCCGATGCCCGGCTCGGCCCAGGTGCTGGGCAGAAACTGCATGGGGCCGCGGGCGTCGGCCACGGAGATGCCGTCGATGCGGCCCATGCCGGTCTCCACCAGGTTGATCGCCGCCAGCACCTCCCAGGGGATGCCGGTGGCGGCACCGGCGCTGCGATACAGCTCCAGCAGCCGCTCCGCCGGCAGCGGCTGGATCACGCGCCATGCCGGCAGCCGCTCCGGCCGGCGGTGGCCGGCGTGCATCGCCAGAAATTCGCGGCGGGCGCCGACCTGGCGGTCGAACACCGGCTGCCAGCGGGCCGGCAGGGCGGCCCGCACGGCAGCGGCCTGGGGCGGCTGCCAGGCCAGCACCCGGTAGATCACCTGCTGCTGGTGCCCCAGGCGCGGCAGCTCGGCCTCGGGGGTGGCCGGGTCGCGCACGGCCGCTTCCACTGCCGCCAGCAGGCTGGCCAGGGCGGCGGGATCCTGGGGCACCAGGGGGTAGTGGCGGCCGTCGGGGGCGGTGGCCAGGCCGGCGGCGCTGGGCAGCAGCCCCGGCGCCGGCGTGCGGGCGGGCGTGCTGGTGGCGGGGTCGCTGGTGGGCTCGCTGGCGGGCGGCAGGTCGTCGATCGCCCTGAGGGCAGGGGCGCAGCCCGCCGTGAGCAGCAGGGGGGCCAGGGCAGCGGGCAGCAGCCGCTGGAGCACGGGCGACCTCGGCATCGGCGGCAGGGCGGAGGGCAGAGGTTCAACCGTAGGCAGTCGCCGGTGTGCCCTCCAGCGGCAGACTGGAGCCCATGAGCCTGCGCGTGCTGCTGGCCCCCGATGCCTTCAAGGGCTGCCTCAGCGCCCCCGGGGTCTGCGACGCCCTGGCGGAGGGGGTGCGGCGGGTGCTGCCCCAGGCGGCGATCCGGGCCCTGCCCCTGGCCGACGGCGGTGAGGGCACGGCCGAGGCGCTGGTGGCGGCGATCGGCGGCCGCCGGCAGTGGCTGGAGGTGTGCGGGCCGCTGCCGGCGGAGCGGCCCCGGGTGCGGGCGCTGATCGGCTGGCTGGCGGAGGATCGGGCGGTGCTGGAGATGGCCGGCGCCTCGGGCCTGCCGCTGGTGAGCCCGGCCCGGCGCGACCCGCGCCACACCACCAGCTACGGCACCGGGCAGTTGATCGCGGCGGCGCTCGATGGCGGTGCCCGGGAGCTGATCGTGGCGATCGGCGGCTCGGCCACCAATGACCTGGGTGCCGGCATGGCCCAGGCGCTCGGGGTGCGCTGCCTCGATCGGCACGGCCGGGAGATCCGCGAGCCCCTCTGCGGCGGTCGCCTGCCGGAGGTGGCGGCCCTGGATCTTGCGGGCCTGCACCCCGGCCTGGCCCGCTGCCGCCTGCAGCTGGCCTGCGATGTGGATAACCCGCTGCTGGGGCCCCGGGGCGCCACGGCGGTGTATGGGCCCCAGAAGGGCGCCACGCCGGCGATGCTGCCGGAGCTGGAGATGGGCCTGACCCACCTGGTCGGCTTGCTGGAGGCGGCCACGGGCCGGCGCGTGCGTGACCGGCCCGGTGCCGGCGCGGCCGGCGGCATGGGGGCGATGCTGATGGCCCTCGCCGATGCCGGATTCCAGCCCGGCGTGGAGCTGGTGCTGGCGGCCTGCGGCTTTGCGGAGGCGGTGGCGGCGGCCGATCTGGTGCTCACCGGTGAGGGCCGCATCGATGCCCAGACCGCCAGCGGTAAAACGATCAGCGGCGTGGCCCGCGCCGCCGCCGCCACCGGTGTGCCGGTGGTGGTGATCGCCGGCGGCATCGGCCCCGGCATCGGGGCCCTCTACGGCCAGGGGGTGAGCGGTGTGGTGCCGCTGGTGCCGGGGCCCATGGGGCTGGAGGAGGCCATGGCCCGGGCGCCGGAGCTGCTGGCCGATGCGGCCGAGCGGGTGCTGCGGCTGGTGGTGGCGATCCGCGCCAGCCGCTGACGCGCGCGGCTCAACAGCGCACCCGGTGCCAGGACTGGTGATTCCAGATTTCACGCAGTCGATCAACAGGCGCCGATGATCAGGGCCCGTCTCCGGAGATCAGCGCCAATCAACTCCGGACTGTGGGTTGGGTGCTTGGGCGGCCTGGATCCGTCGATGGGATCCCCTGTGTTGTTGCTGATCAGCCTCGAGAAGGCTCGGGAGGCTTGGACGGGCCACCGGCGAGATCAATGCCCTGGCCAGGGCTGCCTGGTTTGTGAGTGTCACTGGTAGAGGCCGGAATGCTGTTGGATCAGTCCCGCCAGTGCGCTCATCGCAACAGGCAGGATTGGCGGCGGCTTGATCGGCGTTGCCGGCGGCACAGCCTGAGGCCCGTGGGCGGCTGTTTGGATTCAGGTTTCCGTCAGCCCGCGTCCAGATCCGTCGCGTCCGGATCCATCGCGTCCAGAGCCGTGTTGCCCGGCACCCACTCGCCCATGCCGCTGCTCCATTCGCGCTTCCAGAAGGGTGCGTGGTGCTTGAGGGCCTCCAGCAGCTCCTGGCAGCAGCGCTGCGCCGGGCCGCGCCGGTCGGCCAGCACCGCCACCACCACGATCACATCGCCCGCCAGCACCAGGCCCACCCGGTGGCGCACCATCACAGCGGCCACCCGATGGCGGCGGGCGCTGGCCGTGGCCAGGCGCTGCAGCTGGGCTTCGGTCATGCCGGGGTAGTGCTCCAGCTCCAGGGCGTCGAGCGGCAGGCCCGCCGCCGTTCTGCCCCGCACCCGGCCGATGAACAGGCTGGTGGCGGCCGGCGCCTGTGCCGACCCTGCTGCCAGTTGCTGTTGCCACTGCTCAAGCAGCCGAAAGGGACCGATCGGATCGGTGTGGAGGCTCGTGCTGATGCCGGGGCCTGCCGGGCTGCCCATGGCTTCAGCCACCGCTGATCGGTGGCAGGTAGGCCAGTTCGTCGCCCTCGGCCAGGGGCACATCGGCGGCGGCGAACTGCTGGTTGATCGCCACCCGCACGCCGTCGGGCAGGCCGCTGCCACCCTGTTGGCTGCTGGCGCCACTGCCGGCGCCACTGCCGGTGGCGGCCTGCCAGCCGCCGGCCAGATCGAGCTGCTGCCAGAGGTGCAGCGGGGTGGCGCCGGCCGGCGTGGGCACCGACTGCTCGCTCCAGCCCATTGCTTCGCGCAGGCCGGCGAACAGCCGCACCCGCACGGTGAGCCCCGGCGGGTCTGCAGCCTGGGCGGGATCGGGTGGGCTCATCACTGGCGCCGGCTGTGCTCCAGTCTGCCCGTGGGGTCCTGCAGCCGTGTTGGCAGCCGGCGCTTCGCGGCACACAATCGGCTCAGTGGATCCTTCAGCTGCCATGGGTCAGCACACCCTGGGCGCCCGCCAGCGCACCCGCACCCGCATGCCGGCAGGCATGGGCCTGCTCGCCGCAGCCGTGGCCAGCAGCTTCGGCCTGGGGGGCCTGGCCCCGGCTGCCCTGGCCTGCTCGCGCGTGACCTGGGTCGGTCCGGCCAATCAGGTGATCACGGGCCGTTCGATGGACTGGCCCTATGGCTTCAACTCGCACTTCCATGTGATCCCCCGCGGGCAGCGCCTCGATGGCGCCGGCGGCCCCAACTCGCTGGCCTGGACGACCCGTTACGGCGCCGTGGTGGTGAGCGGCAGCACCAATCCCGGTGGTGCGATCGATGGGGTGTTTGATGGCGTGAACGAACGCGGTCTGGCCGCCAACCTGCTCTACCTGGCTGAGAATGACTTCGGACTGGCCACGGCTGCCGCCGGCCGGCCGCGCCTGTCGTTCGCCGCTTGGACCCTCTACCTGCTGAGCCAGTACGGCACGGTGGCCGAGCTCGTGAAGGCGGTGGCTGAGGATCGGATCCAGATCGTTCCGGTGCCCTTCGGGCCCGGCGGCAGGGCCAGGGCCACCGTGCACATGGCAGTGTCAGATGCCAGCGGCGATTCCGCCGTGATCGAGTATCTCAAGGGCCGGCCGGTGATTCACCATGGCCGCCAGCACCGGGTGATGACCAACAGCCCTGTGTACAGCGAGCAGCTCAAGCTCAATGCCTTCTGGAGCACCAAGGACCGCAACCGCGAATTGCCGGGTTCGATTCAGTCTCCAGACCGTTTTGTGCGGGGGTCGTACTACGCGCAGCAACTGCCGCCCACCACCGACACCCGCCAGGCTCTGGCGGGGGTGATGAGTGTGATGCGCAACATCTCGGTGCCATGGGGCACGCCCGATCCCGAGCACCCCAACATCTCCCCCACCTGGTGGCGAACCCTGATCGACCAGAGCAACCGGGTCTACTACTTCGATTCGGCCCTCTCCCCCCAGATGGTGTGGGTCAACCTCAACCAGATCGATTTCTCGCCGGGCAGTGGCATCCGCGCCATCAGGATCGAAGGCGACGATGATCTCCAGGGCAACGTGACCCGCCAGCTCAGGCCGGCGGCGCCGATCCGCTTCCTGGCGCCGGCGGCGCCGCCTGCAGCACCGGTTCCCGATAGGGGATGAAGTTGGCCTTGCGGGTGCCGCAGATCGGGCAGACCCAGCTGTCGGGGATCGCCTCGAAGGGGGTGCCGGCGGCGATGCCGGAGTCGGGATCGCCCACGGCCGGGTCGTAGATCATTGAGCACACCTTGCAGATCCATTGGCCCGCCACCGGTGTTGGGGCCTCGGTGGCCGTGCCCTGGCCCTGCAGGGCCGCCAGGGCCACGCCGTAGCGCTCGGCGTGGTGCTGCTCGATCGGCGCCAGAAAGCCGAAGTTGCTGGCGGCGCGCCGCAGGATGGCGGCATGGTCGCGCGATTCGGCCGCCTGGTCGTCGAATTCGGCGGCGGCGGTGCTGTCGCGGTCGTTGCGGGCCTGGGCGGCGAACTGTGGGTACATGGTGGTGTACTCATAGGTTTCGCCGGCGATCGCCAGCTCCAGGCAGCGGGCCAGGATCGCCGCCTTCTGCTCCTCGCTGAGGGCCGCCGCATCGGTCACCACCAGCTCCGGATGCAGCAGCCGGAAGTGGGCGAAGGCGTGCTCGGTTTCCTGGTTGGCGGTGTCGCGGAACAGGCGGGCCAGGTCGCCGTGGCCCAGCTGCTTGGCCACCTCCGCAAAGAACAGGTACTTGCGGTTGGCCATGCTTTCCCCGCCGAAGGCGGCCTCCAGATTGGCGTGGGTGCCGGGGTTGCTCAGGTCCATGGGCGGCTGGCGGCGCGGGGGCGGCTGGGTGGGGG
>JBKDDA010000057.1:0-3085 GCA_046313055.1 Synechococcaceae cyanobacterium
CATGAGGAAAGCATGCTTGTCATTCGACTGTGGCCGCAATGGCTTGACCACGTATCGTCGTAACTTGTCTCTGCAGGAGACCGTGATTTTGTTGCACTGGAATATAATTGATACGCGCTAACGACCCCCCAGTGGGGTGGCAGCGGCCTCCCCCAGTCTCGGCCCGCGGCGCAAGGGCTGACGCAAGGCTCGCTGCGCTCGCCCCCTGCGCGCGCGGGCCAGCGCTGGGGTCGTCCTTTGCCCCACCTGCCATGGGCGCCTCCGCGGCTTCAGCTCCCAAGGGTCACATCTGGTACCCGCCGCTCCAGGCCTGGATCAAGCCAATCCGTCGCCGGCCGGGTCTGCGGCCTTCAGCGGAGCATGTGCTCTGCACCGAGCCGATCCTCTGCTGGGTGCTCATGCGCTGAGTGCTCGTGGCCCGTATCCCCCTGGTCCCCATAGCCAACAAAAAAGGGGCCGCTGCAGCGGCCCCTCTGGTTCACTCAGGCTTCAGGGCCCATGGGGCCCCGGACCTCAGGCCGCTGCCGGCACGGCCGCAGGAGCTGTCACCACCACCGGGGTGGTGCTCAGCGTGGTGGTGGGGATGGGCACCAGCTGCAGGTCGTTGGCATTCACCTTGATCTGCACCTCATCGCCGGGCTTGAGGGCCAACTGGGAGATGTAGGCCTTGCCCACACTCACACCGCCGCTGCTCTGCACCTTGGCGGTGTAGGTGAGCTCACGGCCGCCGTCGTCGTCGGGATCATTGAGGGTGATGCCCTTGGCCGCCAGCAGCGCCAGATAGAAGTCGGTGTATTCCAGCCGCTCACGGCCGGCCTTGCTGGTGCTCACGTACCCGCAGGCACGCACCAGATCACCCTTGGTGGCATCAGCCATCGACTCCACCTTGGCGAGGAGTTCGGCACCGATCAGCATGGGGTTCGAAATCGAACAACCGGAGGCTACCCGTGGCCTCCACAAAAACTGCCCGGCACCTCTGAGCGCTCTCAGGCGATGGCCAGTTCCAGCCACCAGCCACTGCCCTCGCCTTCCACCATCCAGCGCCGGCCCCAGTTGCTGCTGGAGTAGCGCAGGGCCTTGCCGCTGCCGGTGTGCATATAGCCGCCGTTGACCAGATCGGCCTCACCGTTGGGGTCATGCATCAGCAGCCGTTGGCTCTGCGGATCCCAGCCGATCACCAGGCTCCAGTGGCCGCCGCCGGTGGCAGCAGCAACCGGCCCCTTGTGCAACCAGCCCACCGGCACCGGCATGCGCCGCTGCAGCTGGCTGATCAGATCGCTGATCCGGCCGTCGGTGCGCAGCCTCGCCCGGATTCCCAGCCCCGCCAGGGCCGCCACCTGGGCCTGGGCGTCGGTGGTGTCGCCATGGCGCTGCACCAGGGCCAGGTAGCGGTCGTCGGCCTGGCCGCTACCCGCCAGGCAACCGGGCCTGAGGAATTCGGCGGCCATAGCGCACGTGGAGGAGAAGCACATCCGCGCACCCTGACTGGTGCGGCTGTCGTTCTGGCGGTGGTAAGGGACCGGGAGTTGCAGCAGGCTGGTCGCTGCCGGGGCCGGCGCTGCGGTGCACGGTGCTGCGGTGGACGGTGCTGCGGTGGGCAGTGCTGCGGTCGCCGCCGCGGTCGCCGCAGGGGTGGTGGCTGTCTCCTGCCGGTAGCGGCGGGCAAAGGCGTTCAGCTGCTCCCTGCTCAGGCTGGCCTGCAGTTCCTGCCAGGCGGCAATCTGATGCTCCAGCCCCCGGTGGTGCGACACCGCATCGAGCAGCTGGATCGGGGTCTCACCCCGGCGGCTGTGGGCCAGTTCCAGCTGGCGACGCCGCACCAGGCCCGCCATCGGGCCCTGTTCGCCCTTCACCCAGCGGGGCAGCTCCTCACTCAGCACCCGATCCGCCGCCTCTCCCGCCTGCAGGCGCCGCAGCAGGCTGCTTGCCTTCAAGGCACCAGCCCCCACGTTGAAGCAGAAGCTCACCAGCGCTTCCCGCTGCCAGCGGTTCAGCCCAGCCTCCGGCAACAGCTGATCCACCGCCTTCTCCGCCATCGCCACATCCGCCAGCAGCCAGACCTCCGCCTGCTGCTGATCAATCACCAGGCCGGGCCCCACCTCGGGGCCGGTGTGGCCATAGCCGATCGTCCACGGCTCTGCGCCGCTGCCGGGGTCGGGGTAGGCCGCCAGCTGGCAGCCCTCCAGCTGCCGGATCATCGCCAGCGCTTCTTTGCTCAGGGTCATGGGCCGTTGTTCAGGGCCCAGGAGGGTTCCGGCACCACCGCCCGGAACCCTCACAACAGCTGCTGACCCTGCGCCATGGACTCCCGCCGGCTGGTGGTCTGGATATCGGCCGGCATCCTCGGCTTCCAGGGCACCACCTTGATCCTCGATCTGGCCAACTGCACCCTCCTCTCCTGGCTGGCGGTGCAGCACCACGGGATCCCCCGCCCGGCTCCCGCCGGGCAAACGGCAACTGATCCGGTGGCGCTGTACTGCGCCAGGCCCCACCACCGCATCGACGCTGCCGTCAGCCAGGGCCTCAGCGTGCTCGCCGGTCTCGCCCTCGGTGGTACCGCCGCCGGGCCCGGCGGGCCGGGCCGGGGGGACTTGTGAATCTTTTCATCGCACCTGCACCCCACCCCTGGAACACAACACCTCCCTCGATCGGCGGGGGGCCTGCTCGATCTCCTGCCACGGGCGGGCGCAGGCGGCGGCCATGGTCTCCTCACACCGCTCCAAGTGATAAAGCAGCGGGCTGTTGGGGTTGGGAAATTTACGCCGGTAGTGCTGACCGGGCTTGAGCAATCCGGCCTGGCGCCAGCGATGCAGGGTGCGCTCGCTCACGCCGAGTCGGTCGGCGGCCAGACGCTGAACGGCCCAGGCAGCAGGCGGCATGGTCATGGGGTTCGACGCGAAGGACGGGCGGCAGGCCGTGGCTCTGCCGGCGATCGACGCAGGTCCGGAATGGGGTCCCAAGACCCGCTGGCGTCATCGCGACGAAGGCTATCCGGGCCGGTCCGGACAATTCCGGACAGGCCCTGAAAACCCGTTTTGAGCGGGATTTGAGCGGAAGCCTTTCGGCCAATCCCTGAGAAGTCAAT
>JBKDDA010000058.1:0-1782 GCA_046313055.1 Synechococcaceae cyanobacterium
CCTGAGGACACTCCACCACCACCACGGCACGCACCAGGGCCACCTGCAGGCGGTTGCGGGCCGCGAACTGACCGGCCTGGACCACCGCCCCGGGTTGCTGCTCGCTGATCAGCAGCCCCCTGCAGGCGATCTGATGCTGCAGCCGGGCGTGGTGGCGGGGATAGACCCGCTCCAGCGGGGTGCCCAGCACAGCCACGGTGGATCCGCCAGCGGCCAGACACCCGCGATGGGCTGCCGCATCGATGCCCTCCGCTAGACCACTGACCACGGGCCAACCGGCACGGGCCAGCCCCTCGCCGATTCGCCGGGCCATGAGCAGCCCGTGGGGCGAGGGCCGACGGGTGCCCACCACCGCCACCGCCTGGCCCCGGGCCAGCAGGGGCCACAGATTGCCCCTCCCCTGCCACCGCAGGGCCACAGGAGGCCGATCCAGCCTGGCCATGGCCCGGGGCCAGCGACCATCGCCTGGCAGGAGCACCCGGCGCCCCCCTTGCCAGGTGGCTGCCGCGGCGGCCAGCGGCGATGCCCCCCCGCGATCGCGGTAGCGGAGGATCGCTGCCACCGTGGCAGAGCCGAAGCCCGGCAGGCTCAGCAACTGGTCAGCCGAGGCGAGCCAGGCATCAGCCAGGTCGGGGAAGCGGACGGCCAGAGCCTGCAGACGGACGCCCGCCACACCGGGGCAACCGCTCCAGAGCAACCACCAAAGCCTCCGATCCCGCCTGGATGAACAGCCCACCCCGGCAGCGCCGGCGGGGAATCCCACCGAGAGCGACTCACCCAAAACCCATTGCTCAGTACATCTGTATCAGTCTACCCTGGACGGGTCTGGCCGGCCGTGAGCGAGGCGATCGCCCGCTCGAGGTCCGGGGGCAGATGGCGCAGCAGCCGGCGGGCTCCAGCCTCACCACCGCTGGCCACCAGCACCAGCTCAACACTGGCTTCGGCGGCCAGGTGCCCCTGGGGCGCCAGAAAGCGGCTGTGCCAGGGAAAGCGGAGCCCGCAACGGGGCAGCATGCGGCTCTCGATCTGCACGAGATCACCGTGCATCAGGGGCTGGCGATAGCTGATTGACAGCGAGACCACCGGCAACTCCAGCCCCCGGGCCGACAGTTGGCTGTAGGCCAGTCCCGCGGTCGCCAGCGCCTCAACGCGCGCCTCCTCAAGCCAGGCCACATAGGCGCCATGCCACATCACGCCGGCATGGTCGGTGTGCTGGGGCAGCACGCGCCGGTGGAGGATCAAGGAGTGCATGGCTTCGCTCTGGGGGCCGGAACTGCGCCATAGGCTGCCAAGGAGCCTTCCAGACGCCTGTGTTCCGCAACCTCCTCATCGCCAATTCCGGCAAGGGCAATGTCGAAGACATGGTGCGCATGCTTCGCGAGATCCCGCCCTGCCGCCAGGCCCGCATCAACCTGCTGCACGTGGTGCCCGAACAGTCAGCAGCCGACCTGCAGGAGCACCGACAGCGGGCTGAAAGCCTGCTGGGCGAGGCCGTGCAGCGCCTTGGACTGGCGGGCGAAGCGGTGGCCACCCACATCCGAGAAGGAGACGCCAAGCAGACCGTTCTCCAGGTGGCCGAGGAACTGGACACCGATCTGATTGTGATGGGATCCAGGGGCCTGGGCAGGTTGCAGTCGATCTTGAGCAACAGCGCCAGTCAATACGTGTTCCAACTGTCCACCAGGCCGATGCTGCTGGTGCGCGACGACCTCTATGTGCGGGCGATCAACAGGGTGATGGTGACCGTGGACGGCACGGGCGTGGGCGACGATGCCCTGCGGC
>JBKDDA010000059.1:0-10934 GCA_046313055.1 Synechococcaceae cyanobacterium
CAGCAGTACGGGACGCCTGCTGCGACTGGAGGTGAATGAGGCCAATCTGCCGGTCATGGGCCGCACCGCCCAGGGTCCGGTGCTGCTGCGGTTGCTGCCCGGCGAAAGCGTGGTGGGGGCAAGTTGCGTGGCCGCCGGCGACACCGTGCTGCTGGCCACCCGATTGGGCAGGGTGAAAAGGCTGGCTCTGAGTGAGCTGCGGCTGTGTCAGCGGGGAGACCTGGGCCAGATCGGCCTGCGCTTCCTGGAACGGGACGATCGGGTCGTCGACCTGCAGGGCGGCGGCAGTGGGGTGGTGGGGGTGCTGCTGTCGGGAACCCCATCCCGCAGTCTGCGGCTTCTGGCCGGCGACCTACCTGCGGAGGATGTGGGCGGCTCCGGCCTGAATCTCCCCCTTCCCCAGGGCAGCACGATCGAGGAACTGATTCCGCTCAATGGCTGAATCTGCAAGGCCATGCCACCAGCGCCGCAGAAGCGGCGGCCACAAGCTGGTGACTGGCCTGCTGATCGCGGGAGGGATGGTCTGCCAGAGCGCCCTCTCGCCGGCGAGGGCCGCCGGGGAGCCCGGCTCGCAGGCAACCCCGCCCCTTCCTCTCACCTCAGCTGCCGGCCAGAACCTACTGATGAGGCCGGGAACCCGCCGGGCCGATTACGGCAGCCTGAGCCAATGGTTTGAAACCCAGGCGAATCTGGCTTACTGCGGCGTGGCCAGCAGTGTGATGGTGCTCAACAGCCTGCGGCTGGCGGCACCACCGGTGCCGGGCTACGGGCGCTACCGCTTCTGGACGCAGGCGAACCTGTTCGAGCCCGCGGCCAGCCGGGCTGTGATCGCACCGGAACGGGTGGCCCGCGAGGGCATGACCCTCCGGCAACTGGAGGCCCTGCTGGCCAGCCATGGCCTGAAGGTGCAGCGGCTGCATGGTGACCGGCTGAGCCTGGTGGCCTTCCGGACTGTGCTGCAGCGCAGCCTGGCGGACCCCACGGATCGGCTGCTGGTGAACTACCAGCGCAGCGCCGTGGGCCAGGAGGAGGGCGGCCACATCGCCCCCCTGGCCGCCTACGACGCCGGCAGCGATCAGGCCCTGATCCTGGATGTGGCGCGGTATCGCTATCCGGCCGTCTGGGTGAAGGTGACCGACCTGTGGCGGTCGCTCAACACGATCGACCGCAGCTCGGGCAGGAGCCGCGGCCTGGTGATCGCCCGGCCGCGCAATTAGCGCTGGCCCGCGGCCACACCGGCAGGTTCAAGCATCAGTTTGCTGCGTCGCACCTCCTCATCCATCTGGATCGGATAGTCGCCGTTGAAGCAGGCGGTGCAGAAATGGGAGGAGTGGGCCATGGCCGCTTCAACCATGCCGTCTTTGCTGAGATAGGCCAGCGAATCAACGGCCAGGTGGCTCTCGATCTCCGCCAGGCTGAGCCTGGCGGCAATCAGATGGTCCTGGGTGTCGGTGTCGATGCCGTAGAAACAGGGATGGGTGACCGGTGGTGAACTGATGCGCATGTGCACCTCGGTGGCACCGGCATCGCGCAGGGCCTGAACCAGCTTGCGGCTGGTGGTGCCGCGCACGATCGAGTCATCGATCACCACCACCCGTTTGCCGGCGAGCACATCGGGCAGGGGATTGAGCTTCACGCGGATCCCGGCCTCCCGCATCGCCTGGGTGGGCTGAATGAACGTGCGGCCCACGTAGCGGTTCTTGATCAGACCATCGCCGAAGGGAATGCCGCTCACCTGGGAAAAACCGATCGCGGCAGGAATACCGGAATCGGGCACACCGATCACGATGTCAGCCCCCACCGGTGATTCGCGGGCCAGGGCCTCGCCGATGCGCACCCGGTAGCTGTAAAGCGACTCACCGAAGAAGCGACTGTCGGGCCTGGCGAAATAGATCATCTCGAAGACACACAGCCGGGGCGGCTCGCTGATCCAGCGGCGGCGTTCGGGCAGGGCCTGTCCCTGGCGGAACTGAACCAGCTCACCGGGTTGGATGTCGTCGTCGTAGACGGCACCGATGATGTCCAGACCGCAGGTTTCGCTGCTCACCACCCACTGGCCGGAACCGGGTGCCCCAAGGCGGCCGAACACCAGGGGGCGGATGCCATGGCCATCGCGCAGGGCGAACAGGCCGGCGGGGGTGCCGATCACCAGGCTGAACGCACCGCGGCAACGGCCGGCGGCGGCCTCGATCGCTGCGGGCCACTCAAGACCGCCGTTCACGGCCTCCTGCAGGGCGAAGGCGATCAGCTCCGAATCGGTGGTGGAGTTGAACTCTCCGGCCAGGTGGGCCATGGCCTGGCGCAGCTCGGCGGCATTGACCAGGTTGCCGTTGTGGGCCAGCGCAAAGGGACCCAGGCGGGTGGGCAGCAGCACCGGCTGGGCGTTGCACACCTTGCTGCTGCCGGTGGTGGAGTAGCGGTTGTGGCCGATCGCCAGGTGACCGGGCATGCGCTCCAGCACCTCCTGATCGAACACCTGGCTCACCAGGCCCATGTCCTTGTGCAGGCGCACCCGCGACCCCTCGTCGAAGACGGCGATGCCGGCCGACTCCTGACCACGGTGCTGGAGGGCATAGAGACCGAAATAGGCGAGATTGGCCACGGCCTCACCCTCAGCCAGCACGCCATACACCCCGCAGGCTTCCTCCGGCTTGTCGGGGCGCTGCAGGGTGGGCTCGGGATCGGGCATCGACATCAGCGGCAAGCCATGGGCAACGGGCAGATCGCCGACATGGGGTGTTGCATCCTGACGCATCACACCTGGGGCGGGGGGCCGGCCTGGGCGATGCGGCGGGGAATCGCCTCCTCCCAGGTGTGGCGCAGGTGGGCCAGGGGCCGGTCCAGCAGGGGCAGACCCGCCTGGCTGATGCGCAGACCTGGCCCGGCCGTCACGCAGCCGAGGTCGGTGGCTGGCACCCCGGTGGCCCCGGCCAGGGCCGTGGCCCAGGCGGTGGCGGCGGCCGCTGGCACGCTCACCAGCACCCGGGCGCCCCCTTCGGCGAACAGCAACCGGTCACAGCGGTCGGAACCGGCGGGCAGCTGCAGATCGGCCCCAAGATCGGCCGCGATGCAGCACTCCGCCGCCGCCACCGCCAGGCCTCCATCGCTGAGGTCGTGGGCCGAAGCCACCAGGCCCTGGCCGATGGCCCCCCGCAGGAAGGCCTGCACCGCCACCTCCAGGGTCAGGTCCACCTCGGGCGGCCGACCGGTGACGGCGCCATGGATCACCTGCAGATAGCTGCTGCCGGCCAGGCCCAGCCGCGGGTCCTCGCCGTCGCCGGGCGGCACCCCCAGCAGCCAGATGCGATCACCGGCCTGGCGCCAGCCGAGGCCGCAGAGCCGTTCCAGATCGTGCACCAGGCCCACCATGCCCACCACCGGCGTGGGATGGATGGGCTGCATCGATCCATCGGGCAGGCGGGTCTCGTTGTAGAGCGACACGTTGCCACCGGTGACGGGGGTGGCCAGGGCGCTGCAGGCACGCGTGAGGCCGCGGCAGGCCATCGCCAGCTGCCAGTAGCCGGTGGGGGTGTCGGGGGAGGGAAAGTTGAGGTTGTCGGTGACCGCCAGCGGTTCGGCACCCACGCAGCTGAGATTGCGGGCCGCTTCCGCCACGGCCGCCATGCCGCCCCGTTCGGGATCGAGGGCCACCCAGCGGTTGGGGCAATCCACCGTGGCGGCCACGCCGCGGCGGCTGGCCTGCAGGGATCCCTCACCCTGCTGGGGCCGCAGGCGCACCACCGCCGCATCCGCCGCTCCGGGGATCAGCACGGTGTTGGCCTGCACCTGGTGGTCGTACTGGCGGTAGATCCAGCGCTTGCTGGCGATGGTGGGGTCATCGAGCAGGCGCAGCAGCACCTCATCCCAGCTGAGAGCCTGGCCGGCGGCGGGCCCGGCGGCCGGTGTGATCCCGGCCGGCCCAGCGGCCGGCAGATGGTGTTCCCGCCAGCGCCAGTGCTCCTGGATCGCCGGCGGCGGCTCGGTCAGCAAGGTGTGGTGGTTGATCGGCGTGTCGTCGGCCAGGGCACTGGCGGGCACCTCCGCCGCCACCTGGCCGTGCTGCAGCACCCGCACCACGTTGTCGGCCAGCACCCGGCCCACCACCGCCGCCTGCAGACCCCAGCGGCGGAACCGATCCATCAGGGCCTGTTCCCGGCCTGGCCTGACCACAAAGAGCATCCGCTCCTGGGATTCGCTGAGCAGAAACTCATAGGCCGTCATGCCGCTCTCCCGGGCGGGCACCAGGTCGAGGTCGAGCTCGATGCCCAGCCCGCCCTTGGCCGCCATCTCGGAGCAGCTGCAGGTGAGGCCGGCCGCTCCCATGTCCTGGGCGGCCACCACATCACCGCTCTGAAAGGCCTCGAGGCAGGCCTCGATCAACCCCTTTTCGAGAAACGGGTCGCCCACCTGCACGGCGGGCCGGTCATCGAGGGAGGCCTCGCTCAGCTCAGCCGAGGCGAAGCTGGCGCCGCCCATGCCGTCGCGGCCGGTGGTGCTGCCCACGTAAACCACCGGATTGCCCACACCCCGGGCACCCGCGCAGACGATCTCCTCGGTCTCCATCAGGCCGAGGGCCATGGCATTCACCAGCGGGTTGCCCGAATAGCTGGCATCGAAGGCCACCTCGCCGCCCACGGTGGGAACCCCCACGCAGTTGCCGTAGTGGGCGATGCCGGCCACCACGCCCTCCATCAGCCCCAGGTTGCGCTCATCGTCGAGGGGCCCGAAGCGCAGGGCGTTGAGCAGGGCGATCGGCCGGGCGCCCATGGTGAAGATGTCGCGCAGAATGCCGCCCACGCCGGTGGCGGCGCCCTGAAACGGCTCCACCGCCGAGGGGTGGTTGTGGCTCTCGATCTTGAAGGCCAGGCGCTGGCCCTCACCCAGATCCACCACACCGGCGTTCTCGCCGGGGCCCACCAGGATGCGCGGCCCGCTGGTGGGGAAACCCTGCAGCAGCGGCCGCGAATTGCGGTAGCAGCAGTGCTCCGACCACATCACGCCGAACATGCCCAGCTCGGCCCGGTTGGGGGCCCGGCCGAGGCGGCGGCAGATTTCCTCGTAGTCGGCCTGGCTGAGGTTTTCCTTGCGCAATGCCGCCGGCACGTCGTAGTCGGGGGCGGCGAACGTGGAGGCAGCGACCACGGGCAACCGGGCAGGCGGGTCTCCAGTCTGGCGGACGGCGCGCCGGCGGACGGCGGCTCCATAGCATGCGCCGATGCGGCCCACCCCCTGCCCCATACCACCCCTGCTGACGGCCCTGAGCGGGCTGGCGCTGGTGCTGTTTCTGGTGGTGCACCTGGGCGGGGTGGGACTGGCGCTGGTGGATGGAGCCACCTTTGAACGCTATGCGGCGGCCTTGCACGACCAGGGCTGGCTGCCGGCGGCGGAGCTGGCGCTGGCCCTGAGCGGCCTGGTCCACGGCCTGCTGGCGATCGGCCGCCGCTGGCGGCAGCGGCAGGCCCGGGGGCCGGTGACCCCGGCCCGCCTGGTGAGCCGCCGCCGCGACGCTACCGCGGCCCTGAGCGCCCGCACCACAGCGGTCAGCGGACTGCTGCTGGCCGGTTTTCTGGTGCTGCACCTGCGGGAGCTGCGCTGGCCGCGGCCGGCGGCCGGGGAGGAACTGGCGCGCCTGCTGGCGGTGCTGCACAGCCCCGGCCTGGCGGTGCTCCATGGACTGGCCGGGCTGGCGGTGGGCTGGCACCTGCTGCATGGCCTGGAGAGCGCCCACCGCAGCCTCGGCTGGCTCACCCCCGCCAACGGCGCCTGGATCCGCCACGGCGGCCGCGCCCTGGCGGTGGCCATGGGCCTGGCCTATGCCCTGGCGCCGGTGGCCCTGCTGCTGCAGGCGGGGGAGATCTGACATGGGTCTGCCGGATCCACGGCTGCCCGGCGGCGATCTGGCCAGCGGCTGGCAACGCTGCCGCGACGGCCTGGCGGGGATCGCGCCGGCCAACCGGCGGCGCTTCGAGCTGCTGGTGGTGGGCAGCGGCCTGGCGGGCGCCAGCGCCGCCGCCACCCTGGCCGAACAGGGCTACCGGGTCACACTGATCACCTTCCACGACAGCCCGCGCCGGGCCCATTCGGTGGCGGCCCAGGGGGGCATCAACGCCGCCAAGAACTACGCCGGCGACGGCGACAGCGTGGAGCGGCTGTTCCACGACACGGTCAGGGGGGGCGACTTCCGGGCCCGCGAAGCGGGCTGCCACCGGCTGGCGGAGATCAGCAACGCCATCATCGACCAGTGCGTGGCCCAGGGGGTGCCCTTCGCGCGTGAATACGGCGGCAGCCTGGCGAACCGCAGCTTCGGCGGCGCCCGGGTGAGCCGCACGTTCTACGCCCGCGGTCAGACCGGCCAGCAGTTGCTGCTGGGGGCCTACCAGGCCCTGATGCGCCAGGTGACCGCGGGCCGGGTGCGGCTGCTGTGCCAGCGGGAGATGGTGGACCTGATCGTGGCCGATGGCAGCGCCCGGGGTGTGGTGTGCCGCGAGCTGAACCGGGGCGGCCTGGAGGTGCACACCGGCCACGCCGTGCTGCTGGCGAGCGGCGGCTACAGCAACGTGTATCACCTCTCCACCAACGCCCGCCAGTCGAATGCGAGCGCCATCTGGCGAGCCCACCGACGCGGGGCCCTGTTCGCCAACCCCTGCTTCACCCAGATCCATCCCACCTGCATTCCCGCCGGTGATCTGCACCAGAGCAAGCTGACGCTGATGAGCGAGAGCCTGCGCAACGACGGGCGCATCTGGCTGCCGCTGCTGGCCGGCGACCGGCGTGAGCCGGCCACGATTCCGGAATCGGAGCGCGATTACTTTCTGGAACGCCTGTATCCGGCCTACGGCAACCTGGTGCCCCGCGACCTGGCCTCCAGGCGGGCCCGGGAGCGCTGCCTGGAGGGGGCGGGTGTGGGTGCCGGTGGGCGGGCCGTGTATCTCGATCTGGGCGAGGCGATCCGGCGGGACGGCCGGGAGGCGATCGTGAGCCGCTACGGCAACCTGCTGAGCATGTACGAACGGATCACCGGCGAGGATCCGCTCACGGTGCCGATGCGGATCGCACCGGCACCCCACTACACCATGGGCGGCCTGTGGGTCGACTACCACCTGATGGCCACGGTTCCGGGGCTGTTCGTGCTGGGGGAGGCCAACTTCTCGGAGCATGGGGCCAACCGGCTTGGAGCCAGCGCCCTGATGCAGGGTCTGGCCGATGGCTACTTCATCGCACCGGCCACGGTGGGGGCCTGGCTGGCGGGCCAGCCGCTGGCGCCGGTGGAGGCCGACCATCCGGCGGCGCAGCAGGCGCTGGCTGCGGCGCACCAGCGCCAGGGCAGCCTGCTGGGCCTGAACGGAACCACACCGGTGGATGCCTTTCACCGCCAGCTGGGACAGCTGATGATCGAGGCGTGTGGCATCAGCCGCCAGGCCGAACAGCTGCAGCGGGCCCTGGGGGAGCTGGCGGCGCTGGAGCAGCGGTTCCGCGGCGATGCCCGGGTCGACGACCACGGCGCCGTGGCCAATGCGGAACTGCAGAAGGCACTGCGGCTCGATGACTTCTTCGGCCTGGCGGAGCTGATGCTGCGCGATGCCCTGGCGCGGGAGGAATCCTGCGGGGCCCACTTCCGGGAGGAACACCAGAGCCCCGATGGCGAAGCACGGCGCGACGACGAACGCTTCTGCCACATCGCCGCCTGGGAATGGCGAACCGACGGCCCGCCCCGGCGCCACAGCGAACCCCTGACCTTCCGCAGCCTCACCCCCAGCCAGCGCGACTACCGATGAGCGAAACCCTCGACCTCACCTTCAGGATCTGGCGCCAGGCCGGGCCCGGTGCCCCGGGCCGGTTCGAAAGCCACCGGCTCGCCGACCTGTCACCGGACCTGTCGGTGCTGGAGGCGCTCGATCGGCTGAACGAACAGCTGGTGGTGGCGGGCGAACGCCCGGTGGGTTTTGACCATGACTGCCGGGAGGGAATCTGCGGCAGCTGCGGCTTTCTGCTGAACGGCCAGGCCCACGGGCCGCAGGCGGCCACAACCGTGTGCCAGCTCTACCTGCGCCAGTTCCGCAGCGGCCAGACCCTGGTGCTGGAACCGCTGCGGGCCCGCGCTTTTCCAGTGTGCCAGGACCTGTGCGTGGACCGCTCGGCCCTCGACCGGGTGATCGCAGCGGGTGGGTACTGCTCGATCAGCACCGGCAGCGCGCCGGATGCCAACACCATGCTGATCGGCCGGGAGCAGGCGGCCCGGGCCTTCGATGCCGCCAGCTGCATCGGCTGCGGCGCCTGCGTGGCCAGCTGCCCCAATGCCTCCGCCAGTCTGTTCGTGGCGGCCAAGCTGGCCCACCTGGCCCTGATGCCCCAGGGCCAGCCGGAGCGGCAGCGGCGGCGACAGCGGCTGCTGGAGCAGATGGAGGCCGAGGGCTTCGGCAGCTGCAGCAACGCTCTCGAATGCGAAGCGATCTGCCCCAAGGAGATCTCGGCCGACTGGATCAGCTGGATGAACGGCGGCGGCTGACGGGCTCGTCATCCCAGAGATCATCCAGGGGATCGCTGGAGGGCCGGGGTGCATCCCTGTCATCGTCGTCCCAGCCCTCCAGGGGATCGGCCCCATCCCAGGGGGGAGCGGGCCGGGCGGGGGCGCGCCGGTCGTCGTCGTCGTCCTGCGACTGCCAGGGGGCATCTTCCAGCCAGCCCTCCAGCCGATCCTCCAGCTGGCCGCCAGCCGCCTGCATCCGTTCCCGCCAGCGGCGGGAGCGGCGCAGCCATTCCTGGCGCACGCTGGCCCGGGCCAGGGGCAGATCATCGAGCCCGGCCAGGGCGGTGATCACCCGCCCCGGCTGCTGGTCCACGATGCGCTCCAGGGCCAGCCGCCAGCGGCTGCTGCCCGGCAGGCGGGGATCGCTGCGGGAGACCAGGTAGTGGAGAATGCGGCCGCTGCGGGGGTCCACGGCGGCATCGGCGATGGAGCCCAGGGGCTGGCCGTCGGCGCCGATCAGGGCAGCCTCAAAGAGGGTGGGCAGCTGCTGCAGGGTGGCCGGATCGGTGGGGGCCGGCTCCCCCTGCACAAAGACCTCCTGGTCGCTCAGGCCGCGGAGCTGGTCGAGGCGCCACACCAGACGGCGGTCGCCGAACTGGGAAGGCCGCGTGACCCACCCCAGCAGCCGGTGCACCGGCGGATGCATCCAGCCCTGGAGACCCGGACCGTGGTCCAGGCCCTGGTCGCAGCGAACACGACGGCGCAGCAGGTCGCTCAGCAGCAGCTGCTCAGGCAGGGCCACCGGCTCAGGCGCGGATCTGCACCGGCATCACCAGGTAGGTGAAGCCGACAGGGTCCGCCTCCGCCTCGATCGGGGAGAACACCGCCGGGGTGGTGGGGGCATTGCAGGCCAGCTGCACCCGTTCGCTGGCCATGGCCTTGAGACCATCGAGCACGTAACGCACATTGAAGGCGATCTGGATCTCGTCGCCGCTGATGGTGGCGGCCAGGCTTTCGGAGCCACTGCCCACATCCTGGGCGTCGGCGCGGATCGAGACCGTGCCGGCAGCGGGATCGGCGCTGATCTTGACCACGTTGTTGTGCTGATCGGCCAGCACCGCCACCCGCTCGAGGGCGGCCACAAAGGCGCGGCGATCGAGCTCGATGCGACGGCTGAAGCTCTCGGGAATCAGCTGGCGATAGGGGGGATAGGTGCCATCGAGGCTGCGGCTGGTGAGCACCTGATCGGCCCAGAGCACCACCACCTGACCCCGTTCGCAGAACAGGCTGATGGGCTCCTGCGACTGGCGGGCCGACAGCAGCCGCTCCAGCTCCCGCAAGGAACGGGCCGGCACGGTGACCGCAAAGGCTTCACCGGTTTCGCCGCCGCTGGCGGCCTGGGCCTGGTGGGGCAGGGTGAGCACCGCCAGCCGGTGGCCGTCGGTGGCGGCACACTCCAGGGCCGTGTCGTCGAGGCGCAGGTGCACGCCGGTGAGCACCTGCTTGGCCTCATCGGCGCTGCTGGCGAACAAGGTGGCCCGCAGGCCCTTGATCAGGGCATCGGCGTCGAGCCGGATCGGGGTGCCGCTCTGCACCAGGGGCAGATCGGGAAAATCATCGGCCGACAGGCCCCGCATCTGGTAGCTGCCGGAGAGGCTGGTGAGGGCCACCTGCTCCTCGCCCTCGGCGCAGGTGAGGGTGAGCGGGCTGTCGGCGGAGAGGCGCGAAACGATCTCGCCCAGCAGCCGCGAGGGCAGCGTGATGGCGCCGCTGGTCTCCACGGCTGCGGGCAGGCTGGTCTGAATGCCGAGGCTGAGATCAAAGCCGGTGAGGCTGAGGCGGCCGGTGCCGGCATCAGCCGTGAGCAGCACGTTGGCCAGCACCGGATGGGTGGGACGGGCGGAAACGGCACGACTCACCAGCTGCAGGCTGGTACTGAGTTCGGCCTGGGAGCAGACCAGCTTCATCGGCGGTGTCCTGGACCGGACGGCCCACGCTTGCACAGGCCCACGGTTTCACACGGCGGGACAAAGCGCAACGGGCCCGAGCCTGGATCCAGCTTGGATGTGGGCGGCCCTGGTCGGCTCTGCTTCTGATCATTGGATTGAGAGAAGAAGAAGCAGAACGGAGCCGTAGAAGGGGCTGGGGAAACCGGGCAAACAGGCCGGCAACCCAGCGGCCACCAGGGTTGGGCGGTGCATGGTGCCGGGGAAAACGGATGCTGAATCCAGGGGCTTTTCCCCATTTCCCCCGCTTCCCCAGCCTGGGGACAGGCACGTCAGGGGCGGAGCGCTGCCCAGGGCCGCCAAAACCCCCGGCCCCGGCCGGGGTTCTCCCCGGGTTTTCCTGGGCCGGTCCTGCAGCTGGTTGCTGGACTCAGAACCCCATCACCCGCGCCACCGTCGCGGTGTCGGGTTCGATGCCGGTGTGGAAGGGGGCATCGTTGTTGTCGATGGCTGTGGTGGGA
>JBKDDA010000060.1:0-5022 GCA_046313055.1 Synechococcaceae cyanobacterium
CAGGGCCGCAGCAATCGGGCCATTGCCCTTGAGCTGGTGGTGAGCCATCGCACCGTGGAAGACCATGTATCCCACCTTCTGGCCAAGACCGGCTGCCACAACCGCAGCGAACTGATGCTGTGGGCCCTGGGGGAGCGATAAACTCACGGTGCCAGCCGGCTTAGCTCAGCGGTAGAGCAGCGCTTTTGTAAAGCGAAGGCCATCGGTTCAAATCCGTTAGCCGGCTTGAGAACGACTGGCCACCACGGCGAAAAAAGGGTCGCCCTGCCCGCCGAACCAGCCCATCGGTCCGGCGGCAGGCGTGGGCTCGGCCAGCAACTCGGGCATGGGCCATCCCTGAGCCGTGAGCACGGTGGCCACGGTGGTGAGCCGGTCGTGATCGCTGGCGGCGGTCCAGATGCGCGGCGCCTTCTGCACAAACAGACGATTGCTGAAGGCCACGATCAGCTGGCCGCCTGGGCGCACCAGGCGCAACAGTTCGGCCGCCACGGCCTCGGGCCATTGCAGGTACTGCCAGCCCGCCACGATCAGGGCCGCATCGACGGAATCGTCAGTCAGCGGCAGCTGCTGGTCGCGATTCAGGTTCTGAACCCAGTGGCGATCGAGCCTGGGATTGGCGGCCAGTTCCTGGCCGTTGAGGCCATGGCCGATCACCTGGCGGAAGGTCATCTCATCGGGCAGATGACTGACCCAGCTGCTCATCAGGTCCAGCACCACGCCATTGGCTGGCAGGCGTTCGCGATAGAGGCGGGTGAGCCTGGACCGGAAGGAGGCATCGAGATGCTGAACAAAACGCGGCTCGCCGTAGAAGAGGGCGTCATCGCTGGGATCGAGCTTGAGGCGGTCGCTGGCGCTCAGAACCGGGTGAACCATCACAGATTCGGCGGGAGGCCCATCCTGATCAATGAGCAGAAGCACCGGCCGACAGTCGTGGCCAGCGCGATCAGGCTGGGGGCAGTTCGGAGGCATCCCCGATGACGGCACCCACCACAGCATCGCTCCCAGGTCCGACGGTCGAAGGCCATCACACCGATCCACTGCGGCGTTGCCTCGACTGGCTGGCCACGGCGGCCGCCCATGTGTTCTGCGATCCGGAGGATGGGGCGCGGCGACAGCCGCCGTCTGTGGGTGTGCAGCCCTTCAGCGGCCGCGTGCACAGAAAGCGGCGTCAGGGACGCTGACCGGCCAGCATCCACCCCAGGGCCAGAAGGACGAGCCAGCCCAGCCAACCCAGCGACAGGAGCGGATCCAGGAGCTGTTCCAGGGGCTGGATGACCCCCTGGCTGAGGGCCAGAACCAGGCACACCAGCACAATCAGCCCGAGCATGGATCGATCGGCGGCAACAACGACAGACTGGCACCGGGCCGCAGGGTCCGCCAGCCCTCCTCGTCGGTCCAGGCCAGCACCGTGCTGGCCTGACCACTGCCTCCGGGCCAGGGCAGGGGGCCCAGACGGGCAACGGTTGGGAAGCGGGTCGCAGCCTCGACGGCATCGCGACAGGGCGGCTCTCCGGAGCGGTTGGCGCTGGTGGTGGCCAGGGGGCCGGTGAAACGGAGCACCTCCAGGGCTGGGGCGGCGGCAGGCACCCTCAGGCCCAGGGTGCCACCACCCGGGTTGAGCGCATCGACGATCGGCCCGATGGCCGGCAGCACGAGGGTGACGGCACCGGGCCACACACGGGCAGCGGCCTCCAACCACTCCCTGCGCCAGGTGAGACCGCTGGCGGCCACCAGCACCTCCGGGTGGGCTGCCATGAGGATGAGCGGTTTGTCACGGGGGCGCGCCTTGAGCCGCCAGATCTGATCGGCATGGGCCGGCAGGGCTGCCAGGGCAGGCAGTGTGTCGGTGGGGAACACCGCCGCCTGGCCGGCACGCAGGGCGGCCGCGAGTGCCTCTGCGGCCAGCAGCGGCGCGGCTCCGCTCATGGCAGCCTCCGCCGGGCGCTGGCGAATCGGTGCCGACCCTCCAGATCCCGGTGGGCTCTGATGGAGTGAAGCCCGGCCGCCTGGATGAGATCAAGCACGGCCTGGCTCTGGTCGTGATGGTGTTCCAGCAGCAACAGCCCCCCAGGGGCCAAGGCCGTGGCCGCAGCGGCCATCAGCTCGCGGATCGCCACCAGGCCGTCGGCGCCCCCATCGAGCGCCAGATGGGGTTCATGGTCACGCACCACGGGATCCAGGTCTGCCAGCTGGGCGGTGGGAATGTAGGGAGGATTGCTGACCACGAGCTCCAGGTGCCCCCACCAGGGGCGCAACGGCTCCCACCAGCGGCCCGCCAGCCACTGAATCCGGGCTTCGACACCCCAGGCCTGGCCATTGGCCCTGGCCTGGGCCAGGGCCTCGGCGCTGCAATCGACCGCCAGCCCCTGACTGGCGGGCAGGGCCCGGGCCAGGCCGATGGCCAGACAACCCGAGCCCGTGCCCAGGTCTGCCCAGAGCCGGGGGCTTTCATCGAACTGCCGGCAGGCTGCCTCCAGGGCGAGTTCCAGCAGGATCTCGGTTTCCTGGCGGGGGATCAGCACCCCTGGCGCCACGGTCAGCTGCAGATCCCGCCAGGGGCAACAGCCCACCAGATACTGCAGAGGCTGGTGCTGGTGACGGTGGAGATCCCAGAGGCGGCCGATCTCGGCCAGGGAACAACGCAACTGCACCGTGCGCTGGGGGTGGAGGCGCAGGGCCTGGAGGGACTGCCAGCCCAGACCGCCCGCCATCTCCAGCAGCCAGTCGAGATCGCAGGGGTTTCCGCCCTGGGCGAGCAGCTGCCGCCTCCAGGTCAGCAACTGCTCCGCTGAGGGGGCCATGGGGCCCGGACCTGGGTCAGCCATGGCGATGGCAGCAGCCGGGTGAACCATTGCTGCCCAGCCTAGACAGGTCGCCAGAACAGACCTGGATCGGCCCGCAGCAGACCAGCCAGCTCCAGATCCAGCAGCCGAGGGGCAAGAGAGTCCTGCGATTCCCCCAGGTGCCGGGCCATGTCGGCCAGGTGGGCACCCGGACCCACGGCCTCGAGCAGAGCCCGGTCGGCCAGGGCCGGCGACGGTGGGGCCACTGGACCGGGGGCCAGGGGTGGCGGCTGGGGGAGGGCCGCCACCAGATCCTCCGGCCGGAGCAGCGCCGCCGCCCCACGGACCAGCAACTGATTGCTGCCCATGGCCGAGACCCGCCCGACATCGGCAGGCACCACCCACACCGGCAGCTGCAGCTGTTCGGCCAGGCGGGCGGAATGGAGTGCACCGCTGACCTGGGGGCACTCCACCACCACCACGGCACGCACGAGGGCCACCTGCAGGCGGTTGCGGGCCGCGAACTGACCGGCCTGAACCACCGCCCCGGGCGGCTGCTCGCTGATCAGCAGCCCCCTGCGGGCGATCTGATGCTGAAGCCGGGCGTGGTGGCGCGGATAGACCCGCTCCAGGGGAGTGCCCAGCACGGCCACGGTGGCTCCACCAGCGGCAAGGCAGCCGCGATGGGCGGCCGCATCGATGCCCTCCGCAAGGCCACTGACCACGGGCCAGCCGGCGCGGGCCAGCGCTTCGCCGATCCGACGGGCCATCAACAGCCCATGGGGCGAGGGCCGACGGGTACCCACCACCGCCACCGCCTGGCCCCGGGCCAGCAGGGGCCACAGACTGCCCCGCCCCTGCCACCGGAGGGCCACGGGAGGCCGATCCAGCCGGGCCATGGACCGGGGCCAGCGGCCATCACCAGGCAGGAGCACCCTGCGGCCCCCTTGCCAGCTGGCTGCTGCGGCAGCCAGCGGTGAGGCCCCCCAGCGATCGCGGTAGCGGAGAATCGCCGCCACCGTGGCCGAGCCGAAACCCGGCAGGCTCAGCAACTGGTCCGCGGAAGCGAGCCAGGCCTCAGCCAGATCCGGGAAGCGGGTGGCCAGGGCCTGCAGACGGATGCCCGCCACGCCGGGGCAACCGCTCCAGAGCAGCCACCAAAGCCTCCGATCCCGCTGAGATGCGCAGGTCGCCCCGGCAGCGCCGGCGGCGAACCGCACCGAGAGCAACTCACCCAAAACCAGCCGTTCAGTACATCTGTACCAGACTACAGGGGAGGGGAGTGGCGGGCCATGATCGAGGCGATCGCCTGCTCCAGGTCGGCGGGCAGATGGCGCACCAGCCGGCGGGCTCCGGCCTCACCGCCGCTGTCCACCAGCACCAGCTCCACACTGGCTTCGGCGGCCAGGTGCCCCTGGGGCGCCAGAAAGCGGCTACGCCAGGGAAATCGGAGTCCGCAGCGGGGCAGCATGCGGGTCTGGATCTGCACCAGATCCCCGTGCAGCAGGGGCTGGCGGTAGCTGATCGAGAGCGACACCACCGGCAGCTCCAGCCCGCGGGCCGACAGTTCGCTGTAGGCCAGCCCCGCGGCCGCCAGCGCCTCCACGCGCGCCTCCTCCAGCCAGGCCAGGTAGGCGCCGTGCCACATCACGCCCGCATGGTCGGTGTGCTGGGGCAACACCCGCCGGTGGAGGATCAAGGAGTGCATGGCTTCGCTCTGGGGGCCGGAACTGCGCCATAGGCTGCCAAGGAGCCTTCCACACGCCAGTGTTCCGCAACCTCCTCATCGCCAATTCCGGCAAGGGCAATGTCGAAGACATGGTGCGCATGCTTCGCGAGATCCCGCCCTGCCGCCAGGCCCGAATCAACCTGCTGCACGTGGTGCCCGAACAGTCGGCGGCCGACCTGCAGGAGCACCGCCAGCGGGCTGAGAGCCTGCTGGGCGAGGCCGTGCAGCGCCTTGGCCTCACCGGTGCAGCCGTGGCCACCCACATCAGAGACGGAGACGCCAAGCAGACCGTGCTCAAGGTGGCCGACGAACTGGATGCGGACCTGATCGTGATGGGATCCAGGGGCCTCGGCAGGTTGCAGTCGATCCTGAGCAACAGCGCCAGTCAATACGTGTTCCAACTGTCCACCAGGCCGATGCTGCTGGTGCGCGACGACCTCTATGTGCGGGCGATCAACAGGGTGATGGTGACCGTGGACGGCACGGGCGTGGGCGACGATGCCCTGCGGC
>JBKDDA010000061.1:0-36142 GCA_046313055.1 Synechococcaceae cyanobacterium
CAACGGCAGCTTGCTTTCCAGATCATTTCTGCAGTGTTGATTCTAATAGGATCAGCAAAGCAGGAGAGAAGCCTATGCAGTTCTCAGGGCTCACCTGAGGAAAGATTTCCTGGTGTCCATGGCGCTGTGGCCCCACTCCGACCCATCTCGAACTCGGATGTGAAACGCAGCAGCGGCGACGATAGTTGGGGGGTAGCCCCCTGCGAAAATAGCTCGATGCCAGGATAAAACTTTCCGATCACCCGATCTGCTTCTCGCCTCCTGAAGCATTGTGCAAGAGGTGGGACAGCGGATCAGCAGGCCACCCTTGCGGTGGCTTTTTTTGTGGGTTGATTTGGGGCTTTGACATGGTGGTTCTATTGTTGGCCAAACTGAAAGCACCACGTTGCGTCTAGCCAGGCGACTCAAGCACTTCTGGGTGGCAGGTCGTTTTTGGCTGCGCTCAGATTGTGTCGATTTGAGTGCTGCTTTTGCCTATCACTCACTGCAGTCGTTCTTCCCGGCCTTGCTGATTGCCTTGGCCTGGCTGTCACGAGTTCTCGGGGACGGACAGATTCTGAGGTCTCGCCTTGAGTTGCTGATGCAGCAGTGGCTGCCGGCTTCGACGCTGAGCACCTTTGTGGAAGCTCTGGATCGGTTTTCCAGGCAGGGGCTCGGTGCTGGTCTCCTTGGTGGGTTTTTTCTGCTCTTGTCGGCAGGGAACATTTACCTCACCCTGCAGCGCGGTGCTGACCGTCTTTGGTGGAATCGCCCCTATGACATTCAAGATGGACATTGGTCGGGGGCGGTCAGGCGATTTGTATGGCTGAGGCTGAAGGCTTTTATGGTTTTATTTGTGATTGGTCTTCTGGCGGTTATTGATCAGTTTTTCACGGCAGTCCGTGTCTTTGGATCTTCGGCGATCAGGGACACTCTATTTGCTGTATTGCCCCCATCCTTGCGCTGGATTGGTTCAATCTCCACGTTGGCAGATCTGTTGGCATCTCTGCTGTTTGCCTTCGCTGCAGCCTGGTTGGTGTTGTGGTTCCTCCCCTCCCGTCCGGTGCCAGCCCGTTCCTTCATTCCTGGTGCCCTTCTGATTGCCTTGGGACTCACCGGCCTCAACGTTGTTCTCGGCAGGGCCCTGTTGGCCCTTGGGGTCAGCTTCCAGGCCTATGGCGTGGTCGGTGGGGTGATGCTGGTTGTGCTCTGGATCTGGCTGATCGGCGCGCTGCTCTACTACGGCCAATGTCTCTGCGTGGTCCTGGCCCATCGCCGGGGCCACCGTGCCCTGGGTGGCGATCCGCACCGCTTGTCGCATCGTTCCGGCGGGCCAGTGGGTTCAGGATGGAAGAGCGACTGACCCTGACCCGTGAGCAAGCTCGCCCCACGTCTCCATCCCCTCGGCGCCTCCCTGGCGCTGCTCTGTGCGGCCGTGGGCGCACCAATCGTGCTGGGTGCCGTTCTGCTGCTGGTGGTGCCGGTCGCCATCAGCGTGGGCGTGTTCTGCATCTGGGCCGTCGCAGCCGTCCTCATGGCCTGGGCCGGCATTGAGGGACTGGCGGCCCTGGAACGGTGGATGGAACGGGATCGTCGCTTCCATCAGTGATGAATCGGCCCCTCCCCTGGTTCTGGATCCTCCTGGTTGGCCTCCTCCTGCTGGCCCCCGGGGCCAGTGTGCGAGTGGTGCTCGATCTGCTGGGTGGTCTCACCGCCCTGCTGGTCGTGCTGGGTCTGGCCGGTGCTGCCGTCGCCTTTGTGGGCGTTCAGTCCCTGCGACAGCGGCTGCGCACCTGCCCGGCCTGCGGAACGATCACCATCTCCACGGGCGACTGTCCGGCCTGCGGTGCGCCACCGGTCACCGACACCGACGGCTCACTCGACGCCCGTGACACGACCATCACCGTTACGGCAACGGAAGTGGAAGAGTCTTCTCCTTGAGAAGGCCACCCTCTTCCAGTTCCTGCAGACGGCGTTCACGCAGGTAGAGAAAAAGCGGTGCCCCGAAGGCAAATGCCACCGTCACGCAGGACAGCAGCACCAGCGGTAGCCCCTTGATGGCCAGTCGACGACCTTCAACCACCATCCAGACCGTCACGGCCGTGGCGGCCACGGCCAGGTCTCGGGACAGCGATGCGGCCGCTGGATTGGCATTGGCCATCTGAACAAAGTGGGCCACGTCAAAACCTGCACCCTGTTGACGCATGAACTCCAGGTTGGCCATCCACGGCAGCACGGCGCCGGCGACAGCCAGTGTCAGATAGAGCCACTGCAGCAGGCGCCGGCTCCCGGCCTTGGCGGGCGTTGGCGTTTCGATGGTGTTGCTCATGGCTGCACCGGAACCGGAGGCTCCTCCGGACGCTCGGGATCCCATTGCATCACGTCCTGTTCCACGGCTGCCAGCACCTCCTCGCACCGAGCCGCGTAGCGGCTGGCCAGCCTGTGGAGACGGACCATGTCTTCCACATCCAGGTCGCTGGCCTGCAGTTCGGCCAGGGCCAGTTCGAGCGCGGTCTGGGCCTGCTGGAACGTCATCTCGGCGGCCGGATCCCCGTCGTCGTCCTTACGGCGTCTGCCCATCTGCCCCCCCTGGTTGTTGATCCGCAGTCAGGGTATGGCAGTTGATCTCCGTCACCCGGGCCTGCAGTCGGCCGTCCTGAAGATCCACATGCACCACGGAGCCAGGCGCCACCTGGCCGATCGAATGCAGTACACGACCGCTGGCGTCGCGGGCCACCACAAAGCCCCGGGCCATCAGGTGGTTGGGTGAGAGGGCCTGCAGCAATCTGCGCTGCTGCTCAAGCCGTTCCCGCCAGCGGGGCAGCAGGCGCTGGGGGTGGAGCTGGGCCAGGCGTTGCCGTTGAGCGGCGAGCTGGTGCCGAAGCCGCTCCAGCTGATGGCGCAAGACATGGCCCAACTGGATTCTCCGCTGCCGCAGATGCTCCGTGGCCGCCCCCCGGTCCGCCAGGGCGGCCACGCTCGCCGCGGTGGGTGTGGCCGCCCGATGGTCTGCCACCAGATCAGCGATGGTGGTGTCGTCTTCATGGCCCAGCCCGCAGATCACCGGAATCGGGCAGCTGGCCAGAGTCCGCGCCACATCGGCCTCGTCGAACACGGCGAGGTCCTCGCGGCTGCCTCCACCCCGTGCCAGGACCAGAACGTCAATGCCCAGATCCGTCGCCCGGGCGCCCACCATGGTGATCGCACGGCAGATCCGCTCCTGCACGCCGCCCTGCACCGGGATCGGCACCACCAGGATGCCCGCTGCAGGCCAGCGTTCGCGGGCGGTCCGCAGCATGTCGGCCAGAGCTGAGCTGGGCACGCTGGTCAGCAACGCAAGGCGGCGCGGATGGCTCGGGAGGGGCCGGCGCCGGACGGCATCGAACAGTCCTTCGGGGGCCAGGGCTGCTCTCACCAGCTCGAATCGCCGCAGCACGGCGGAGAGGCTGGGCTTCACATCCAGGATCTGCACGCAGAGATTGGCCCGCGCTGCCCAGAAGTTCAGCCGGCCCACCACCACGACTCCATCACCGTCCTGCGGTTGGAAGGTCAGCCGCGCTCGTTGCGATGCCCACACCACGCCGCTGATCGTTGCGTCGCCATCGGTGAGCGTGAGCCAGAGGTGGCCCTTCTTGACCTGGGGGCGGCTGATCGTGGCATCCAGCAGAAACCGGGGTGCGAAGCCCCGCTCCAGCAGCGTGCCGATTGCCCCATTCAGCTCGCTGACAGAGTATCGAGGCAGGGGAGCGGCGGCTCCATCACGGTTGGCCGGCAGAGAAAGGGAAGCTGTGGAGCCTTCTGTCATGGCAGCGGCCTCAGTCCGGCAGACGTCTGTACAGCAACCACCAGTAGAGGCTCAGAGCCGAGGCGATCGCCGCCACGCCACGGCCGATGGGGTGGTCGCTGGCCACCAGTCCCACGGTGGCGATGATCAGGGCGATGCTCAGCAGGCGGGAGCCATCGCGTCGGTTCTTGACATACAGATGGGCCAGCGGTGGTCAGGCAGCAGCCTGCACCCTAGGAAGGCGGTTGCGGATGGCATCCATGGGAGATTGCTGAAGCAGGGATCGATTGGCGGACCTGGCAAACATCGTGGATTCCGTTCCTTACAGTCGCCGCCGCCGTCTGCAGGCCCAGCTCGCCTGCGATCTGCCCCACGACCCTGATCTGGTGCTGGTCACCGACCTGGACGGCACGCTGCTGGGCGGGGCCATGGAGGTGCGTCAACACCTGTATGCCTGGCTGGGGGCACAGCGCCATCGGGTGCTGCACGTGTTCTGCACCGGTCGCGATCTGCGATCGGTGGCCCGTCTGCTGGCGGAGGAGGCTGACGCCGGTCTGCGAGCCCCCCATCTGGTGATCGGCGATGTGGGCTGCACGGTGGCCTGTGGCGCCAGTCTGCGGCCCGTGCCCCTGGCGGTTGAACCGATCGAGAGGCGCTGGCAGGGCATCCCCGAGCGGCTGGCACCGCTGCTGGCCCGGATCGCCTGGCTCACGCCCCAGCCGGTCACCGCCGATCGTCGCCTGGCCTACCTGGTGGATCCGGCCCTGATCGACCGGGCGGAGCTGGCGGCGATCGCCGCCCATGGTGTGGATTGCCTGGTGTCCGATGAGCGCTATCTGGATGTGCTGCCGGCTGGCGTGAACAAGGGGTCCACCCTGATGGATCTACTGGGCTGGCTGGAGGTGGATCCCCAGCGGGTGGTCACCGCTGGCGACACCCTCAACGATCTGGCCATGTTTGAGACCGGACTGCAGGGGGTGATGGTCGGCAATGCCGAGCCGGGGCTGGTGGCCTGCCATGGGCGCCTGCCACGCACCTATCGGGCCATGGGCGAGGGCTGTGAGGGGATTCTGGAGGGCCTTCGCCACTTCGGATTCGGTCATCTGCTGCCTCCCGATGGTCTGGGGGGATCCGATCGCAGCTGACGGTTGGTCAGGGCGGTGGCCTGGGCCCTGGCCGGATCGTCCGGCCAGGGATGCTTCGGGTAGCGGCCGCGCATCTCCCGTCGCACCTGGCCGTAGCCCCCCTGCCAGAAGCCCGCGAGATCGCGGGTGATCGCCAGGGGCCGGCCCCCCGGGGAGAGCAGATGCAGGGTGACCGGCAGTGCGCCTTCCAGCAACTGCGGGTTCTCGTTGCAGCCGAACATTTCCTGGAGCTTCACCGCCAGTACGGCCTCCTCGTCGCCGTAGTGGAGTGAAGCCTGCCGGCCCGAGGGAATCGGCAGGGCCTGCGGCAGCAGCCGCTCCAGCTCGCGGCGGTGCGGCCACGTCAGATCTCCCCACAGGGCCTCCTCCAGATCCAGGGCCGCCAGATCCTGGAGGCTGAGGCAGCCGTTGAGATGGGGGCCCAGCCAGGTTTCCAGGTCTGCCATCAGGGCCTCCGACCGGCGGTCGGGCCATGGGCTGCCTTGGTGGCGATGGGCCAGGACCAGCCGTTGCTGCAGCTGGCGGCTGGCGGCACTCCAGGGCAGGGCTTCGGCACCCCGCAGGCGGAGGCCCTTCAGCATCGCGGCCAGGGTTCGTTCCCATGGCGGCTCACGCCATGGCTCGCGCTTCAGCACCAGTGCCCCGAGGCGCAGCTGGCGCTCACTGCGAACCCGGCCTGCGTGGTCGTCCCAGTTGACATCGCCGATCCAGTTCCCCGCCTGCTCACCGAGGCGTGCCAACTCGGTGGGATCGAGGGGGGCGGCCAGCATCACCCGGGCTTCCGCGCCCTGGTCGTCGGCGCTGGCGATCACCAGGGCCTGGCATGCCGCGAGAGGGTCACCGTCAGCCACCCGGGCGCCCCGTCCGTTGCGCATCAGGAAGCGACCATCTCCCTGGCCGCGGTTCAGGGCCACCCGCTCGGGATAGGCCAGGCCGATCAGCCCCGCCATGGCGGGGCCCTGGGTGGCGGCAGGGTCACCGCTGGCTGTGGCGCGCGCCGGGGCCCCCAGCTGCCGTCGCAGCTGGGCGGCCAGCCGCCCCATCAGTTGTCGCTGGCCGTGGCGATCCGCACCGCTGCTGCGGCCGCGCAGCCAGTCGAGCCGGTGGCCGATGTCGCAGCCCACCTCCTGGCGATCCAGGGGGTCCCGCTCTCCCAGCAGCACGGCCAGGTCCACCGCCAGTTCCAGATTGCCCCCATCCCTGGCGGAGAGCAGCATGTGGGCCAGGCGTGGATGGATGCCCAGATCGGCCATCAACCGGCCATGGCGTGTGATCCGGCCGTCGGCATCGAGGGCCTGAAGCTGCTGGAGCAGCATCCGGGCTTCCTGCAGCGCGGCCCTGGGCGGTGGTGTGATCCACTCCAGCCCATCACCCAGGCCCGCCCCCCATTCCGCCAGCTGCAGGGCCAGGGGCAGGGGATCCGCCTGCAGCAGTTCCGGGGCGTCGAAGGCGGGGCGTCCCAGCCGGTCGGCCGGGGACCACAGCCGCAGGCAGCGGCCGGGTCCGAGCCGGCCGGCCCGGCCGGCCCTCTGGTCGGCACTGGCCTGGCTGGAGGGCTGAGTCACCAGCCCCTGCAGACCGCGGCGCGGGTCATACCGGTTGGTGCGACTGAGCCCGCTGTCGATCACGAGCCTGACTCCCTCGATCGTGAGAGAGCTCTCGGCGATGGAGGTGGCCAGCACCACCTTGCCGCTGCTGCTGCGGGCCGGCGCGATGGCCCTGGTCTGGGCCTCCAGGCTCAGCTGGCCATGCAGCGGTCGACATTCGAGCTGAGATCCCCAGTCGCTGGCCTCAATCAACCGCTGGCAGGCCTGAATCTCCCGGAGTCCCGGCAGGAACACCAGCACGGTTTCAGCGGCCTGCCGCCGGGGCAGCCAGTCGTGCTCCAGTGCCCTGAGCACCTGGCGGGCCAGGGGTTCATCGGGCCTGGGATTCTGGTGGTCGATGCTGACCGGATGGGCACGCCCCTGGCTCCGGATCATCACCGCATCTCCGAGCTCGGCGGCCAGGGGTTCCAGATCCAGGGTGGCCGACATCACCACCAGCCGCAGGGCCGGATTCAGCTGCCGGCGGGCATCCCGCAGCAGGGTGAGTGCCAGATCGCTCTCGGTGCGCCGCTCGTGGAATTCATCGAGAATCACGGCCGCCACTCCCTCCAGGGCCGGGTCGGACTGCAGCCGCCGGAGAAACAGGCCTGCCGTGAGCACCTCCAGGCATGTGGCACTGGAGCGGCGCACATCGAGCCTCACGGCGTAACCCACCCGCTGGCCCACGGGCTCGCCGATCGCGCTGGCGAGCCGCCGGGCTGCGGCCGTGGCGGCCAGGCGGCGTGGCTCCAGCATGAGCACCGTGCCCTCCTGCGCCAGCAGTTCCAGCAGCTGAAGGGGGACCCGGGTGGTCTTGCCGGCGCCAGGGGGGGCCTGCAGCAACAGCGTGGCCCCGGGTGGCGCTGCGGCCGCCGCGATGGCCGGCAGGTGGACTTCGATCGGCAGGCTGGCCGGTGGCTCAGCGGATGTGTCGGATTCCATCGACCGGGTGGTAGGCCTCACCGGTCATCTCTTCGTAGACGATGGCCGGCAGCCCGGTTTCGAACATGGTCTGCAGGGCTTCCTTGAGATAAGGGTTCCAGCCGCCGGTGCTCACCTTGCCGTGGCGCACGGTCCAGTCCCAGGTGCCCTGCAGGTCGCGGGGAATGCGCCCCTCGCGGTCGCGACGGGCGACCAGGTCCTGCGACTCGACGATGCCGACGAGCACCGGATCCTTGCCGTAGGCCGGGGTGAGGCTCAGCTCCAACCGGATCGGATCCTCCTTGACCATGCGCAGGCGGAAACGGGGAGGGAGCTTCAGGCCACGGAGCACGGCGGCCACCACACGGGTTCTCTGGTCACTCATGGAGTCGTCGGCCCTTCAGCCCATTCACACCAGCGAGCCTATTCAGCGGCCGGACAGGGGTCCGTTCAACGCTCACCCGGGGGATCGGCGCTGAAGCGCACCGTCAGCAGATCCTCCTGGGTGAGCTGGCCCTGGGCATCGAGCAGTTCGGGGTGAATCGTGAGCCGGCCGGTGCGGTCACCCACCGGAGGCGAACGATCGGGTGGGCGTTGCACGGATGCTTCGGCCTGGAAGCCCCGGGCCATCACCCGGAATGCCTGCCAGAGCAGCAGCACGAAACAGCTCCCATAGAGGATTGGGAGAATCTGGGAGATCAGGGCTGCCGGCAGGGTTGGCATGGAACTGACAGGCAGAGGTGGAACGGCGGCGGGCATGGCGAACAGAGACCACGCTGGGGCAGTCCATCCATCATGGCCCGGTCAGGGCTCTCTGGACGCGGAGCGGGACTGTTCACCACTGGCGGCCAGCATCCAGGCCCAGAGGGACGTGCAGGCGGCACCGAAGGCCAGGAAGGCCAGCAGCAGGCGGGAGGTGTCCATGGAATCGAAGGCGGCGGAACGGCAAGAGCTGCAGGAACCCGTGCACCTGCAACAGACGTTAACACTTATTCACAGTCGGCTGGTCGGGCGGCCGGCGGTCGGCTTTCCCCCTTCCTGCGGCGGGGTGCCGTGCCTACGGTCGGGATCTGGTGAGTCCTCCCCCGTTCCGTGGACCCTTTCTCCCGTTCTGTCCAGCGACCCGCCACCTGCCTGGCCGGTGGTCTTCTGGCGGTGGCCGTCCTCCCGGCCGTTCTGCCCGTGCTCGGGCTGCCAGCTCCGGTGCGGGCAGGCGCGGCGGGTGCCGTGCTCGCACGCCAGTCATTCGTGGCCACGGCCGTGCGGCGTGCCGGCCCGGCGGTGGTCACCATCGACACGATCCGGACGGTCAGCACGGCATCCCGCCCGCAGGCCGGCATGGGCGATCCGCTGCTGCGCCAGTTCTTCGGTCTCGGGCCCCCGGTGCCTCCATCCCAGCGCACGGAGCGGGGCCAGGGCAGTGGCGTGATCTTTCAGGCCGATGGCCTCGTGCTGACCAATGCCCATGTGGTGGACAAGGTTGATCGGGTGTCAGTCGGCCTGGAGAACGGCCGGCGAGTGGAGGGCACGGTGGTGGGCCGCGACCGGCTGACGGACCTCGCGGTTGTGCGGCTTCAGGGCTCCGGTCCCTGGCCGGTGGCGCCCCTGGGCAACTCCGACAGCCTGCAGGTGGGTGATTGGGCCATCGCCGTGGGGAATCCCTACGGTCTGGACAACACGGTGACGCTGGGAATCGTCAGCAGCCTTAACCGCAACGCCAGCAAGCTGGGGATCACCGATCGGCGCCTGGATCTCATTCAGACCGATGCGGCGATCAATCCCGGCAATTCGGGAGGACCCTTGCTCAACGCCGACGGTGAGGTGGTCGGCATCAACACTCTGGTGCGCACGGGGCCCGGTGCCGGCCTTGGCTTTGCCATCCCGATCAACCGGGTCCGTGGCATCGCCAGGGAACTGGTGGCCAGCGGCCGGGTCACCCATCCGATGATCGGCATTGCCCTCAGCGAGGTGAAGTCGGCCGATGGCCTGCGGTCCCAGCCGGGGGCCATGGTGGCGTCGGTGGCGGCCGGAGGACCGGCCGAGCGGGCTGGTCTGCGGCGGGGCGATGTGATCCTGGCGGCCGGGGGGGCGGGTGTGAGAAATCCGTCCGACCTGGTGGCTGCCGTCGAGAAAACCGGCGTGGGACGGCCCATGGGTCTCACGGTGCTGCGCAATGGCAGCACCGTGAAGCTGGAGGTGATCCCCGCCGACCTGGCCCGGATCAGCTCCCGCTGACCCGGACCTGATCAATCAGCCCCATGGCCGGGGGCCTCGCCACCGTTCAGGCCGAGATGGCCGGGGATTCGGGCCGGAGCATCCAGTTGCTGCCGCATCACCCACTGGGTGGCGGCCTTCTGGCTGTGCCAGGCCTGCAGCAGTTGCTTGGCCAGTTTCTGAAGAACCTCCGGATCGACGGTGGCGTCGATGGCACGGCTCATGCGCTCCAGCTCGAATTGCTGACCGAGGCTGAGGGTGAGGGGGTCGGACATGGCGTGTTCGGCGAAGGTCGTCGGACCATGGAACGCTAAAAAGTGTTTCAGAAGGCTGCGTAGCGGTTGCGACCGTGCCTTCTCATGGTCAGCAAATCGCCATGGGGGCTGGTCCGGCTCAGCCCTGGCGCTCCCCGCGCTTCGCCGCCTCCCGCTCCTTCTGGCGCCGACGGTTGGCGGCGCGGCGCTCGGCCTGCTGCTGCTGACTGCGTTGGAGCTCCGCCATGTCGGCCTCCTCCCGTTTTTTCTCCTGGTAATAGGCGTAGTCCCCCCGGTAGACCACCAGGTCGCCGTCACGGATCTCCACGATGCGGTTGGCCACCCTGCTGATGAAATAGCGGTCGTGGGAGACGACCAGCACCGCGCCCTCAAAGGCCGTCAGCGCCTCCTCCAGCATCTGCTTCGCAGGAATGTCGAGGTGGTTGGTGGGTTCATCGAGGATCAGCAGGTTGCGGGGGGTGAGCAGCATCAGAGCCAGGGCCAGGCGGGCCTTCTCGCCACCGCTGAGTTTCTCCGCGGGTTTGAACACATCGTCGTTGCTGAAACCGAAGCTGCCCAGCAGGGCCCGCACCTGGGTCTGGCTCCAGTCAGGCACCTGCTCGAACACGGTGTCGATCACGGTGCGATTCAGGTCGAGGGCTTCGGCCTGGTTCTGCTCGAAGTAGCCGGCCACCACGTGGTGCTCCCCCAGTCCAGCCTGGCCGTCGTCAGGTTCCTCCAGCCCCATGATCAGGCGCAGGAGGGTTGATTTGCCCGTGCCGTTCGGCCCCACGAAGGCGATCCGATCCCCCCGTTCCACCTCCAGCGACGCCCCCAGAAACAGAAGGCGCTCGCCATAGCTGTGGCTGAGGTCATGCACCCGGGCCACCAGCCGGCCGGATCGCGGTGCGGGTGGAAACCGGAAGCGGGGTCCGCTCAGGCTCTCCAGCGGCGCCTCGATCCGCTCCACCTTGTCGAGCAGTTTTTCCCGGCTCTTGGCCTGGGTGGAGCGGGTGGCGCTGGCCCGGAACCGGTCGATGTAGGCCTGCTGACTGGCGAGATCCTTCTGCTGGCGATCGAAGGCTGCCTGGCTGGCCTGGCGTTCCAGGGCCTTCTGTTCCAGATGCTGGCTGTAGTTGCCCAGATAGCAGCGGGACACGCCCCGTTCGGTCTCCACGATCTGGTTGCAGACCCGATCGAGAAAGGCCCGGTCGTGGCTGATCAGCACCAGGGCCGCCCCCTGTTCCAGCAGATACCCCTCCAGCCACTGGATCGTCTCCACATCCAGGTGGTTGGTGGGTTCGTCCAGCAGCAGCAGATCGGGCTCCTGCAGCAGGATCTTGCCCAGGGCGATGCGCATCTGCCATCCGCCTGAAAAATCCCCCACCCGTTGCTCGGCCTGCTCCGCGGTGAAGCCGATCGTGGGCAGCAGCCGATCGATGCGGGCATCCAGTTCATAGCCGTGCAGGGCCTCAAAGCGGCTCTGCAGATGGCCGAGTTGGTCAATCAGCCGGTTCAGATGGTCGGCGTCCGCGGCGGCCTGTTCGCTGGCCATCTCCAGCTCCACCTGGCGTTGGCGCTCCAGCACCCCGGCTGCCTCCCCGAAGGCCTGGAACAGCTCCTCACGCACGCTGCGGCCGGGATCCACATCGAATTCCTGCTGCAGGTAGGCGATGCGGGGAGCGCCCTGGCGGATCACCTGGCCGCTGCTGGGCTCTTCCAGGCCGGCGATGATCCGCAGCTGGGTGGACTTGCCCGCCCCGTTCACCCCGACCAGCCCGATCCGATCGCCGCCCTTCACCTCCCAGGTGATGTCGCGCAGCACCTCTCCGGTGGGGTAGATCTTGCCGATGCGTTCGAGTCGGAGCACGGAGACGGGGCGGGCTCCCCGCATCATCCCTGTTCGGCCATGATGAGCCGATGATCAGGCGATTCGAGCAGCTGACGGCCCTCGTGGTGGCGGCAGGTCTGGCTCTGGTGAGTTACTGGCTGTTCTTCAGCTGGGCGGAGGGGGGCGGTGCCGGCGGACGCCGGCTGCCGCGGCGCACATCAGAGGCCCCCGCGCGCCTTGAGCAGCCACTGTTTGGTGGCCGGGTCGTCCAGCTGGGCGATGTAGGCCTTCACCTCCTCCCGCGACACCACCAGGCCCAGCTCGGCGCCGATGGCCACGATCCGGTCGAGGGCACCACCCGGATCCTGGAGGGCCTGGCGGAACAGTTGCTGGGTCAGGTCGCTGTCGCCGCTGATCCTGCCGTAGAGGCTGGCCACGGGGCTGGCTGAGGGGTCCATGGGGGTCACAACGGTCGCCTCCCGACCCTATGAACAGCGGCTGCCGCCCCGGGCACTCGTCCCCTGCTTGTTGCACATTTGTCAGGCGCCGGCCAGGGCCGATGCCCCTTCCTCATGCCGCCCGGGTCTGATCCGGTTCCTCCAGGCCCGAGGCTGATGCGTCCTCCATGCTGCGGGCATCAAGGCAGAGCACTTTGCGCAGCTGGGCGTAATTCGCGGCCAGGGCGTCGCGACCATCCTGCTGGGCGCCGTATTCGGCCCGCTGGAGCACGTGATGCAGGTGGGTCAGCAGGTAGGTGCTGATCACGGCCGAGACCAGCACATCACTCCGTTCCGGAGCGTGACGGCGGCGGGATGCGGCGGCGGCACCGGCACCGGCCCGGCGCCTGGTGCCGGTGCGGGCCGGTGTGTTCGCGGGCGAGCTGGAGGTGGAACGGGCCATGGCTTGCGGCGTCCGGGGGGGGAGTGCAGGCGTGGAGGGATCGCTGGGCATCGGGTCCGGGTGCGTTGCCTGCAGATCCATGTCTGCAGATCCATGCCAGCAGCCTACTCCTGGATACTACCCAGCACACACTCTGTACACTGGCTCCTATCCGAGCGGACCTCAGCCAGCCCCGCCCCCACCCGCAACCAAGGCCCGTGGCGACCCGTCAGACTTCTTCCAGCGGACGGCCCAAGTCGCCACGGATCCAGGTGGTGCTGCCGGAGGAGCTGTGTGAGCGGCTGGCCACCCTCGCCGAAGCGGAGTCACGCACGGTGAGCAACATGGCCAAGGTGCTGATCCAGGACGGGGTGGAACGTCTGGAGCGCGGGCGCAAGCCCTCGACCCAGGCCGCCGAGGGCTTCCGGGCCGAGCTGGAGCGCCGTGAATCCCAGGGGCAGGCCCGGTTACGCGGTGCCCCCCGGCGTCTGCGCCTGCGCCGCCCGCCAGGCTGAGCGCCCCTGGGGATCGGCCCGCACCCCCAGCCGGGCCGCCGTGCTGGCGCCCGTGACCGAGGTCAGGGCGCCGGGGTGGCCCCGGTGGTGCCACCAGGCCAGCAGCGCAAAGGCCAGGGCTTCACGCGCCTCTTCGCCGATGCCAGCGGTGGCCAGCGGCACCACCGCCATGCCCCGGCAACGGCGCACCAGCTGATCCATCAGAAAGCCGTTGCGGGCGCCACCACCCGCCACCAGCACTTCCAGTGGCCGCGCCCCCCGGCCCAGGTCGGCCGCCACCGCCGCGGCGCTGAAGGCGGTGAGGGTGGCCAGGGCATCGGCCTCGCTCCAGTCCGGTGCCATCACCTCCAGATCGGCCAGCCTGCGCTCCAGGTCGGCGCCGCCGAACCATTCCCGACCGGTTGACTTGGGGGGCGGAGTCTGAAAGTAGGGCTCCGCCAGCCAGCGTTCCACCAGGGCTTCCACAATCGTGCCGCGACGAGCCCAGGCGCCGTCGGCATCGTGGTTGAGCCTGCCGCCGCTGAAGCGGCTCACCGCCAGATCCAGCAACGTGTTGGCGGGGCCGCAGTCCCAGCCGGTCACGGGGGCACCGCGGTCTGGACCACGCCGGGGCGGCAGCAGGGTGATGTTGGCGATCCCGCCCAGATTCAGCAGGGCTCGCCAGCCGTCGATCCGGCCCAGCAGCGCCGCATCGGTGGCGGGTACGAGCGGCGCCCCCTGGCCGCCGAGGGCCAGGTCGGCCGCCCGGAAATCAAAGATCACCGGTGCTCCCACCAGTTCCGCCAGCAGAGGTCCCATCAGCAGCTGCCAGCTGGCCCCCCGCCTGGCTCCGCTGGGTGGGCGGTGCCACAGGGTCTGGCCATGGCAGCCCACCAGACGGGCGCTGCCGCTGGGGTCACAGGCCCGGGCGGCAATGGCGTGGTGCTCGGTGAGCGCTTCCGCCAGCTCCAGCAGGGCCGCCGAGCTGAGGGGCTCCCCCTGGCCCGTGGCCACCAGGGAACGCCTCAGCTCGGCGGGGTACGGATGGGAATGGACGGCGAGCAGCCGCCAGCGGGGGCGGCTCGCCGGGCCCGAGAAGCAGGCCAGGGCGGCATCCACGCCATCGGCGCTGGTGCCGCTCATCAGCCCCAGAACGTTCAACGGTTGGGCTGGGGAGTCATGCGCAGATAGGGGCGGATCTCAGTGACGCCCTTCGGGAAACGGCCCCGCGCCTCCTCGGTGGGAATCGATGGCACGACCACGCAATCGTCACCGTCCTGCCAGTTCACTGGTGTGGCCACCTGGTGGCTGTCGGTGAGCTGCAGCGAATCAATCACCCGCAGGATCTCGGCGAAATTGCGCCCCGTGCTGGCGGGATAGGTGATCTGCAGGCGCAGCTTTCGGGCCGGGTCGATGATGAACACCGAGCGCACGGTGAGGTTGTTGAGCGAGTTCGGGTGGATCATCCCGTAGAGATCGCTCACCCTGCGGTCGGCGTCGGCCAGGATCGGGTAGTCAACGCTGGTGTGCTGGGTGTCGTTGATGTCGCCGATCCAGCCCCGGTGGCTTTCGGCGGAGTCCACGCTGAGGGCGATGGTCTTCACATTGCGTTTCTCCCACTCCGGCCTCAGCCGCGCCACCTCGCCCAGTTCGGTGGTGCACACCGGTGTGTAGTCGGCTGGATGGGAGAACAGCACCACCCAGCTGTCGCCGGCGAAGTCGTAGAGGTTGATGGGGCCCAGCTGGGAATCCTGGGTGAAATCGGGAACCGTATCGCCGAGTTGCAGGGCCATGGCACAGGGAGCGAAGGCTTGGTCAACCTTTGATCGTGCCACAGCCCGGGCCAGGGGCCGGAGCTGCCGTCGCAGATGCTGGAGACCCAGGCCGGCGGTGGCGGCCACGAACAGGAGGTCCGGCACCAGCCGGCGGGCCCGCTCCAGTTCGGCAGCCGGGCAGCGATCGATCTGGTTGCCGATCACCCGCCGCGGCGCAGCGGAGCCCAGCTGGTCCAGCAGCCGGTGCACGGTCTGCAGGTGCTGATGCCAGTCGGGATCCCCCAGATCCACCACCAGCAGCAGGGCATCGGCATCGAGCGCTTCCTCCAGTGTGGAGCGGAAGGCTTCCAGCAGCTGGGGCGGCAGGTCCCGGATGAAGCCCACCGTGTCCGTGACCAGCAGCCGCCCCGGCGGCCCCCCCTGGGGATCCGGCAGCAGCACCAGCCGGGTGGTGGGATCCAGGGTGGCGAAGAGCTTGTCGGCCGCCAGCACCTCCTGCCCTGCGCCGGCCCGGGTCAGGGCATTGAGCAATGAACTCTTGCCCGCATTGGTGTAGCCCACCAGGGCCAGCCGCGCTTCCTCGCCCCGGCGCTGCCGCAACCGGGCCCGATGGGCTCCCAGATCCTTCACCTGGCGCTGCAACGTTTCGATGCGGCGGGCAATCGCCCGCCGGTCCTTCTCCAGCTGGGTTTCTCCCGGGCCGCGGGTGCCGATGCCTCCCCCCTGCCGGGACAGGCTCTGACCACGGCCGAGCAGTCGCGGCAGCCGGTAGCGCAGCTGGGCCAGTTCCACCTGCAACCTGCCGGCGGCGCTGCCGGCCCGCTGGGCAAAAATGTCGAGGATCAGTTCACTCCGGTCGCTCACCGGCAGATCCAGCAGCCGCTCCAGATTGCGGCCCTGGGCTGGGGTCAGCTCCCTGTCGGTCACCACCAGGCTGGCTCCGACCCGGCGGGCCTCCAGGGCGGCTTCCCGCAGCTTGCCCTCGCCCCAGATCGTCTGGGGCGAGATCGTCCGCCGCTGGCTGATCACCCCCACCGGCAGGGAGCCCGCACTGCGCACCAGCCCCTCCAGTTCCTCCAGGTGGCTGCGGCTCTCGCGGCGGTCGCCGTCGTCGAGCACCAGCAGCAGCACGCGTTCGCAGCCCTGGCCATCGGCCGTCGCCGCCCGGCTGCCGCTGCCGCTCTTGCCGCCGCTCTTGCTACCGCTGTTGCTGCCGCTCTTGCGGTCGCTCTCCTGATCGGCCGGCTCCCCGCAGAGGCTCTCCAGATCTCCATCGGCCAGGGGGCGCCAGCCCGGTTCCTGGTCGGCACGGGCCTCAAGCAGGCGGGCCTGCCACAGGCCACCGTGCTCCCGCCTGGCACGAAAGCGCAGCCAGCGGCCCACCTCCAGGTCCAGGGCCACCATTGCTTCGCCGGCGCCGGGATCCAGCTGGCCGCCAGGACCGGTGCAGCTGAGCAGGGTCAGCGGCCCGCCGCGGCGCCTGCCCGATTGGGGCAGTCTCTCCCGCAGCGGGCCCGAACGTTCCAGTGGCCCCAGCCACAGCAGGCGACAGAGGCCACGCCCATCCACCAGCAGGCTCAGGGGCAGGTCCAGCTCCAGGGCTTCAGCCCCCAGGCGTTGGAGGGTGAGGGGGTCGGCGATCCCGTCGCTGGGGTGGCGCCGATGGCTCAATCGTTCCAGCCGTCGCCGCTGGGCCGGGCGCAGGCCGGCGGTGCGGCCCGCCAGCAGGGTCTGCTTCATCGGCGGCGGATCCGCACAGCCTGGATGCCGGCGGCCGCGGCGCCAAGCACATCCTCGTCGCTGTCGCCCACGTGCCACACCTGTTCGGCCTCAAGCGCCAGGGCCGCCAGGGCCTGCTGGAATGGCACCGGCGAGGGCTTCGCCGCACCGGCGGTGCTGGAGATCACCACCGTTTCCAGCCAGGGTCGGAGCCCCAGTCCCTCCAGCAGGCCCGGCAGCCGTTGATCGAAATTGCTCACCACCGCCAGCCGCAGGCCCCGGCGATGCCAGCGCTCCATCGCCTGCGGCACGTCGTCGTAGACCCGCCAGAGGGCCGGGTCGGCGAAGGCCTCGAAGAGCTCGCGGTGCAGGGCTTCCGGAGCGGGGCCGGCGCCGCAGGCAGCCAGCGTGGCATCGATGCGATCGCCCCACCAGCGGCATTCCGCCTGCTCCAGCACCGGTCCCGCCAGCCCGGGGAACGCCAGTGGCGGGGCCGTCCGCAGCACGGCAGGGAAGGCGCGGTCCACCGCCGCCGCTGTCACGGTCAGGCCATGGCGGGCGGCGGCGGCCGCATAGGTGCTGCCCAGGGGCGACCGCAGACCGATCAGGGTGCCCATCGCATCGAGCAGCAGCGCCCTGGGGGTCATGGACTGCGCTCCGCCAGCCAGCCGGCGGCCACCCTCAGCTGGTGGGAGCGGCCCGGCAGGCGGGTGAGGTAGGCCAGGCGCCGCAGCTGGAAAGCCAGGGGGCCGGCCAGGGTGAGGCCGCTGCCGCTCAGGCAGGCATCTCCACGGCCCAGGCTGAGCATTTCGCCCAGATCCTGAAACCGGAATGGTTCCAGCGGATCGCCGGCGAGTGAGCGGAGCAGGTTGGCGGCCAGCAGCGGGGCCTGCTGGAAGGCCACCTGGGCCGTGCTGGGCAGGGGTGGGGCATCGGCGTCCTGGGGATCGGTGGCCACATGGGCCACGTCGCCGATGGCGAAGATGTCGTTGCAGCCCTGCAGTCGCAGGTCGGGGGAGCAGATCAGCCGGCCGAGCCGGTCGCAGGCGGCCGGCGGCTGCAGCAGGGGCGGCTGCATGCGCAGGCCGGCGGTCCAGATCGTGCCGTTCACGGCCAGTTCCCCATCGGCACCGGCCTGGCGCAGCTGCAGGCGGTCGGCTCCCACGGCACACACGCGACTGTGGAGGCGCACGTTGACCTGCCGGCGTTCCAGGGCCCGCCGGGCCTCCTCCCGGTTGAAGGCCTTCGCCAGGGGCAGCACCGTGTCCCCCTGTTCGATCAGGGTCAGCCCGGCCTGGCCCTGCAGCATGTCGGCCAGCTTGCAGGCCAGTTCCACGCCGGTGGCCCCGGCCCCCACCACGGCAAGCCGCTGGCCACTCCGGCCCGAGCGGATCAGCTCACGCACCAGCTGCCGCAGCCGGTCCACGTCGGCCAGACTCCGGAACCCCAGGCAATGCTCCTCAGCCCCGTCGACCCCGAAGGTCTCACTGCGGGCTCCGGTGGCGATCACCAGCCGCCCGTAGCGGAAACTCTGGCCATTGGCGGTGTGCACCCGCCGGGCCACCGCATCGATGCGCACCACCCGCTCCTGCAGCAGGGCCACCCCCCGGCCCGCCAGCAGGGATGCGTGGGTCGGGGCCACCTCCCATGGGCGCAGTTCGGCTGAAAGCAGTTCGTAGAGGAGGGGGAGGAACAGAAAGTGCTCCTGCGGCTCGATCAGCAGCACCGGTGGATGGTGCCGGCGTTCAGCCAGGCTCAGGGCGGTGTAAAGGCCGCCGAAGCCACCGCCCACGATCACGATCCGGGCGTCAGCCCCGGAGTTGCCGGCGGCGCTGTCGTCCACGCTGCCGGCCTGGGCGCTGCCGGCCTGGACGCTGCTGGAGCTGCGGTTGTCGCTCACGGGCGTGGCAGCTGCGCGATGGGTCGATTCAAGGAACCCTAACCATCATCGCCACCGGGAAGCGATGATGGCGATCATGACCATCGTCGGCACGACTCCCATTCTTCAGGCCACCGACCCCATCCCGGGCGGCGATCCTGCCGCCGCCCTCAGCGATCTGCAGCGGCTTGACGCCCTCGAGCGCATGGCCTGGGGCTGGGAACACTTCGGCCGGGGTTTTGCCCTCACCACCAGCTTCGGCATCCAGTCCGCCGTGTTGCTGCATCTGGCCAGTGTGCTGGCCGATCGCCTGGGCTGCTCCCTGCCGGTGATCTGGGTCGACACCGGATATCTGCCTCCCGAGACCTATCGCTACGCCGCCACGCTGCAGGAGCTCCTCGGGCTCGACCTGCATGTGGCCCAGGCCCAGCTGAGTCCGGCCCGCATGGAGGCCCTGCATGGCCGGCTGTGGGAAACCGGTGATGCGGCCGATCTGGAGCTGTATCACCGGCTCCGCAAGGTGGAGCCCCTCGACCGGGCGTTCCGCGATCTGGGTGTGACCTGCTGGGCCAGCGGCGTACGCAGCTCCCAGACCGACCATCGCCGGGGCATGAAGCTGCTGGAACAGGTTCGCGGCTGCTGGTCCCTGAGGCCCCTGCTCAGCTGGACCAACCGTGATGTGTATTACTACATGGTGAAGAACGAGCTGCCCCAGCATCCGTTGTTCGACCTGGGCTATTCCACCGTGGGTGACTGGCACTCCAGTGCCCCCGACGACGGCACGGCCTCCGGCCGGGCCACTCGCTTCGGTGGCGTGCACCAGGAATGCGGCATCCATCTCTCCGGATTGATGGGCGAGGGCATCTGACCGCCGTGCGGCCCCGCTGGCTGCTGATCGGCAACAGTCGCTGGCACTGGGCTGCCCCGGGAGACTCCGGGCCCGACTGCTGGCATGAGCCGGCTCCCGGGTCGGATGCAGCCGTTGCTCCAGGCCGGCTCGAGGGTCTGGTCGCCTGGGCCGCGGTGGGTCCGCTGGCGGCCCAGGCCAGGCTTGATGCCGACCGGCGCCTGCACCTGGAGCATGTGCCCCTGGCCGGGGCCCCCCCCTGGCTGGGCATTGATCGGGCCCTGGCGGCCTGGCAGGCCACGGTCAGCAGTGGCGGTGAGGCCGTGCTGGTGGTTGATGCCGGCACGGTGCTCAGCGTCACCCTGGTGGATGCCGGTGGCCGCTTTCGGGGAGGGCGTCTGATGGCGGGGCTGGCGCTGCAGCTGCGGGCCATGGCCGACGGCACGGCCCTGCTGCCCCGGCCCGGTCTCGCCGATGACACTGCCGACGCTGCGGCTGCTGAGCCGCTCTGGCCGGCAGCCACGCAGGCCGCCATGGTGAGCGGTGTGAGGCGGGGGTTGGCGGCCGCCGTGGTCGCCGCCGTGATCGATGCCCCCCCCGGACCCCTGCACCTGTGGCTCACCGGCGGCGATGGGGCCGTGCTGCTGCCGGCCATCGCCCCCCGGCTCGGCGGTCGCGCCATCACCCTGCACCATGAGCCCGACCTCTGCCTGCGGGCCATGGCGCAACTGCGACCGGTGCCGCCGCTGGGCGGGTTCAGGTGAGCCCCAGGTCCTGCAGGATCTGGTCGGCCATCTCATCGGCCTTCACCTTGAGGTAGATCAGCTCCAGATTTCCCTCAGGATCGACCACGAAGGTGTGCCGGCTCATGCCCACGTACTCCTTGCCCATGAAGGTCTTCGGGCCGTAGCTCTCGTAGGCCGTGGCCACCGGGCAGGGTTCCGCGTCGGTGAGCAGGGTGAAAGGCAGTTCGTACTTGCTGATGAAGCGGCTGTGGCTGGCGGCGGCGTCCTTGCTGATGCCGAGCACCTTGATGCCGTGCTGTTCGAAGGCGCTCCAGCGATCACGGAAGTTGCAGGCCTCCTTGGTGCAGCCGGGGGTGTCGTCCTTTGGGTAGAAGTAGATCACCACCCGCTGGCCGCGCAGGGCGCTGAGGCTCACGGTGGCGCCGGTCTGGTCGGGGAGGCTGAAGTCGGGGGCGGGATTGCCGATCTGCAGGGCCATCGGTGATGCATGCGTGCGGCCCAGAGCCTAGGGGCGACAGCGGCCGTTACGGATGGCTGCCAGAAGCTCCGGTGATGCCTAGCTTCCAATTGGAGTCAACTTCGTTTACCTGTGATCTCCCGTCTGCTCACTGGTGTGGCCATCGGCGCCACCCTGCTTGCCACTGCCCTGCCCGCCGCCGCCAGGGTCGACAATGATCTGCCGGTCCGCTGGAACACCGGCGGCGCTGTCTGGTCCACCGATCAGGCGGCATTCGACACCTTCCTTGAGAGCGGCGAAGTCACCGACCGCGGCCTCGACGGCGGCCTGCGCCGTTCCGGCTGGACCGCTGAAGAGGTGCGCGGTGGCATGACCAAGACCTACAACGTCGACCTGGTGGGAGTGACCCGCTTCCTCTATTCCGATGGTGGCGTGAAGTTTCTCAAGAACGCCAGCAAGAGCTACTTCCCTTACTGGAGCATGAACACCTACGCGGTGCAGGCACTGCGTGCGGCGATCATCGCCGATGCCCGCGATGGCAGCATCTCCTCGGCTGGGATCATGCGCAATCTGCCGGTTGATTTCCGACTTGCCGATTTCTGCAATACCTACACCGGTGCCCAGAACATCTGCGCCGAAGGGCGATGCCAGGAGGGAACGGCCCAGTGCACCTCCCTGCTCTCGTGGTACGTCTTCCTGCCCGCCTGCATCCAGGCCAATCAGATGGCCGATCCGGTGGCTGAGGTGAGAACCACTGCCCCGGCTCCTGCTCCGGCCTACAGCGAGCCGGTCCGCGGTCTCTGGTGAGCCCGGGCCGGGTCCGGCCTGCGCCTCAGCCCCCAAGCCGGCCGCCCAGCAGCCGGTGTTCCAGGGGCTGGGGCAACCTCCCGCCGCGCCGCCGGCGCAGCTGGCGTTCCAGCTCCTCCAGCGGCTCGCCTGACCCAGTGGCGAGGGCCATCCTCCGGTACTCCGCCCCTTCCCCGAACCAGCGCTCCAGCAGGGCATCACTGAGGGTCAGCTCCAGGGTTTCCCGCCAGATGATCGGCGCCTCCATGCGCCATCCCCGTTCCTCCAGCAGCACCTGCAGCTGCCCCCCGTCGACCCGGTCCCTGGCCAGCCAGGTCTGCTCCGCCATGGCCAGCGGTTCCGCTGTCGGCAGTGATCCATCGGCCTGCAGGGCCCCGGCGGGTCCATGCAGGGGGTGGCTGAGCAGCAGGCGCAGCCTGCAGTGCTCCGCCGCCACGGTCCCCAGGGCATCCAGCCATCGTTCCAGCAGGGGTCCGGGCAGGCCCTGGAAGGGTTGGCGGGCCACGATCCACTCCAGGCGCCGGTCCGATCCGAGCTGGGCGGGCAGGGTCTCGGGCCGGTCGTCGCTCACCGTCACCAGCCGGGGCCTGACCAGGGGATCCAGCACCTGCACCTGGGCGGCCACCCGCTCACGGTCGCCGGCATCGGCCACCGTGATCACCACTTCACCCTCCCGGCAGGCCTGGAGGGGATCGAGGCACCAGAGCAGGGATCGGGCCCGCAGCACCAGCACCCGGTCCAGCCGGCCCAGGTCGGCGCCCTGCCAGAAGCGGCGCCGCAGCCCGTCGAGCCGGGCCCCCTCCGCGGCGGCCTGCCTCCGCAGCCAGCGTTCCAGCAGCGGATCGTCCGGTCCGCTGCTGAGCAATCCGGGCTGATCGGCCTCCTGTTCCACGGCCGCGGCCAGCTGGGCTGCCCGGCGCTGTTGCAGCCGCTGGCGCCGCTGACCCTCCCAGCCCAGGGCACCGGGCTGCCAGAACACCTGCCCCTGCAGCGCCGAAGGCAGGTATTGCTGGGCCACCCAGTGGTCGGCGTAGGCGTGGGGGTAGCGGTACCCCACCCCATCGCCGAAGGCCTGGCCATCGCGGTTGGCATCGCGCAGGTGCGGCGGCACCTCCTGGCGCCGGGCCTGGCGCACCGTGCGCACCGCATCGAAGAACCCCAGGCTGCTGTTGCTCTTCTCCGTGGCGGCCAGATAGAGGCTGGCCTGGGTCAGGGGGTACAGGCCTTCGGGCAGGCCGATCCGCTCAAAGGCGGCCGCACAGGCCTCCACCACCACGATCGCCTGGGGATCGGCCAGGCCGATGTCCTCCCCGGCGGCGATCAGCAGGCGGCGGAAGATGAAGCGCGGGTTCTCGCCCGCCTCCACCATCCGCGCCAGCCAGAACAGGGTGGCATCGGCATCCGAGCCCCGGATCGATTTGATGAAGGCGCTGATCGTGTCGAAGTGGGCATCGCCCTGCTTGTCGTAGAGCACCGCCCGCTGCTGGATCGAGTCTTCGGCGATGGCCAGATCGATGCGGATCCGGCCCTGCTCGTCAGCCGGCGTGGTGTCCACGGCCAGTTCCAGGGCATTGAGCAGGCTGCGGGCATCGCCGCCGGCCACCGCCAGCAGGTGTTCGGCGGCGGCGGCATCGAGGAGCACCTGCCGGTTGCCGTAACCGTGTTCGCAGTCGCTGAGCGCCCGCTCCAGCAGCCGGCGCAGGTCACCGGTCTCCAGGGGCTGGAGGCGGAACAGGCGTGATCGACTCACCAGCGCCTTGTTGACCTCGAAGAACGGGTTTTCCGTGGTGGCGCCGATCAGGCTCACGGTGCCGTTCTCCACCCAGGGCAGCAGGGCGTCCTGCTGGGCGGTGTTGAAGCGGTGCACCTCGTCGATGAACAGGATCGTGCGCAGGCCGTGCCGCTCCAGCCGCTGGCGGGCCGATTCCACTTCGCCGCGCAGATCCTTCACCCCCGCCAGCACGGCGTTGAGGCTGCTGAAGTGGGCCCGGGTGGTGTTGGCGATGATCCGCGCCAGGCTGGTCTTGCCCGTGCCGGGGGGGCCATGCAGGATCAGGTTGCCGACCCGGTCGGCGGCAATCGCCCGCCGCAGCAGACGGCCCTTCCCCAGGATCGCCTCCTGGCCCACGAAGTCATCCAGGCTGCGGGGTCGCATCCGTTCCGCCAGCGGTGCGATCCGCTGCAGGATGCGCTCACCCTGGTGGCTGAACAGGTCGCTCACGTCCCCATCCTGCAGGTTGCCTGGCTTACGCTGCCGGCTCCAGTCAGGGTCCGCCGTGATCGCCAGCCCCCCGCCGCTCCGGACGGGCAGGGTTCCTGTCCGGGGAGGGGGGACTCCAGGCATCCGCTGGCCGGGGGCCTGGGTGCTGGCCCTGGTCTCCCTGCTCTCCGCCTGCGCCCCGGTGCCGGTGGAACCGCCGCCGGCGCCGGTGGCCGTGCGCACCGCCCCGGCGGCCGCCCGGGAGTTTCGTGACACGGTGGAGACCGTGAGCACCCTGGAGGCGGTGGATGAGGTGAACCTCGCCACCCAGGCTCCGGGCCGCATCCAGCGGCTGTTGGTGCGGCAGGGGGATCCGGTGCGGGCCGGCCAGCTGCTGGTGGTGCTCGATCAGGCCCAGCTGCGGGCCGATGTGGCCCGCCTGCGGGCCGAGATGGAGACCAACCTGCTCAATTTCAGGCGCTACGACTGGCTGGTGCGCCAGGGGGCCGCCAGCGCCCTGGAACGCGACGGCTACCGCCAGCAGTTCATCTCGTCGCGGGAGGCCCTGCAGGCCCGCCAGGCCGATCTGGGATTCCGGGAACTGCGGGCGCCGATCGCCGGTGTGGTGGGCGACCTGAAGGTGAAGCCCGGCGATGTGGTGGAGGCTGGTGATCCCATCGCCGAACTCATCCGCAACACCCGGCTGATGGCCCGCATCGATGTGCCGGCGGTGCTCTCCGACAGGGTGCGGCTGGGTCAGACCGTGCTGCTGCTGGATCCGTCCTCCGGCCGGCCCCTGGCCCGGGGGGCGGTGGCCTCGATCGATCCTGCCGTGGCTGCCGCCACCCAGTCGTTGCTGGTCAAGGCGGCCGTCGCCAATGCCGATGGCCGCCTGCGCAACGGCCTGCGCGCCCGCACCCGCCTGGTGCTTGCTGTGCGGCGCCAGCTGGCCGTGCCCTTCAGCGCCGTGACCCGCCTTTCGGGCCAGAGTTTTGTGTATGTGCTGGTGGATCGGGCCGGACGCCCGGTGGCCCGCCAGGTGCCGGTGCGCCTCGGTCCACTGCAGAACGACCACTACCCCGTGCTGGCTGGCCTGGCCCCGGGGGCTGCCGTGATCACCGGCAACCTCGTCAATCTTCGTGACGGAGTGCCGGTGCAGCGGGCGCCCCGTTGAGAACCCCGGGGGGGTCTTTTAAGTTTGACGCGCATGGCCATCGATCACTCTGTGCGCGCTGCCGATTGCTTCTCCCTTGGTATCGGCTGCTGCGGACTGATGGTGCTGGCGGGCTGTCGGGCCGCACCGGTGGCCGCTCCTGAACCACCCCGGGTGCGGTTGGTGAATCCGATGCCGTTCATCAGCACCGAATCCTCCGAACTGCAGAGCACGCTCGAGGCGATCCGGGAGGTGCAGCTGGCACCGGAGATCGCCGGCAGAATCGTGGCCCTGCCTGTGGTGGAAGGCCAACGGGTCCGGCCCGGCCAGCTTCTGTTCGTGCTGGATCAGCAGCAGCAGCGGGCGGAGGTCGATGCCGATGCCGCCGAAGCCCGCAAGGACCGGATCAACGCCGAGCGCTACATCTTCCTCAACCAGCAGGGGGCGGTCTCCAGCAAGGATCGGGACTATTACGTGACCCAGGCGATCCAGAGCCGCGATCGCCTCCGGGCCTCCATCGCCACCCTGGGTTACAAGAACGTGGTGGCGCCGATCGCCGGCCAGGTCGGCAACCTCAATGCCAAGGAGGGGGATGTGGTGCAGGCCGGCTCAGCGGTCACCAGCATCATCGACAACTCCAGGCTGTGGGCGCGCCTGGATGTGCCGGGTGAGCAGGCCTGGCGGATCCGGCCCGGCATGCCGGTGGCCCTCACCGCCCCCGATCGGCCCGAGCTGCGGGTCATGGGCCAGGTGGGATTCGTGGCTCCGTCTCTGGACCGCGACCGGCAGACCCTGCTGGTGAAGGCGATGTTCAACAATCCCGATGGAGCCCTGCGCAACCGGCAGCGGGTGAACGCCCGGTTGCTGTACGGCCGCCGCCAGAGCCTGGCGGTGCCGGAGCAGGCGGTGTTGCTGCAGGCCGGCAAGACCTTTGTGTTCGTGGCCGTGGGCGCTGAGGAGGCCCGCCGTCGCCTGGGCCGGGCCCTGGAGCCGCCACCGGAGGCCGGGCTGCCGGTGGCGCTGCAGGTGCCCGTGCGGCTGGGCACGCTCGAGAACGGGGTCTTTCCCGTGGAGGCTGGCCTCAGTCGCTCGGATTCGGTGATCGTGGGCAACCTGGCGCGGTTGCGCAGTGGCATGGCGGTGAGCAGCGGGACCCCCGCGCCATGAGCCTGTCGGATACCTTCATCCGCCGGCCGGTGCTCAGCACCGTGTGCAGCGTCCTCATTCTGCTGGCGGGCGTGATCAGCCTGCCGCTGCTGCCGATCGAGTTTCTGCCGGGGATCGCGCCGCCCACGGTGCAGGTGAACGCCACTCTGCCGGGAGCCGATGCCCTGACCGTGGAGAGTGCCGTCACCGGCCCCCTTGAGGAACAGATCAATGGGGCGCCGGGCATGGATTACATCACCTCGTTCAGCACCAGTGAGGGTGCCAGTCAGATCAATGTCTTCTTCAAGGCCGGCACCGATCCCGATATTGATCAGGTGAATGTGCTGAACCGGGTGCAGACGGCTTCACCCCAGTTGCCTCCCCAGGTCAATGCCCAGGGTGTGACGGTGCAGCAGACCGCCAGCAGTTATCTGCTGGTCTACAACCTCACCTCCACTGCCGGTCAGTACGAACGGAGCTATCTCAACGGTCTGTTTCAGCTCAACCTGCTGTATCCACTGACCCGGGCCGAAGGGGTGGGTCAGGTGACCGTCTTCGGTGCCAGCGCGCCTGCCTATCGGCTCTGGTTGGATCCTGGGGCCCTGACCCGATTCAACCTCGGCCCGGAGGATGTGGTCAATGCTCTGCGGTCTCAGAACCAGGTGGTTGTTGCTGGCGCCGTGGGTGGACCTCCAGCCGGTCCACGCAACCGCAGCACCTACCCGATTCTGGTTCAGGGAACTCTCGAAACAGTCGAGGACTTTGAGAAGCTTGTGCTCTCCAAAGGTCCCGATGGTGGCCTGATCCGACTGGCGGATGTGGGTCGGGCTGAGTATGGCTTTCAGAACCTGAATCAGGCGGCGATCAATGCCCGCAGTGGCCACCCCTGTGTGGGCTTCGGTGTGATTCAGCTGCCCGGCAGCAATGCCATCAGCACGGCCAGGGCCGTGGATCAGGTGCTCAGCCAGTTTGAGCGCACCCTGCCCCCCGGTGTGGTGCTCGAGAAGGTGTTCGACCAGACCGATTTCATCAATGCATCCATCAGGGGAGCCCTCGATGCCCTGCGGGACGCGGTGGTGCTGGTGCTGCTGATCATTTTTCTGTTTCTGCAGGATTGGAAGGCCACGGCGGTGCCGGCCCTGGCTCTGCCCATCGCACTGCTGGGCGCCATGATCTTCGTGAAGGCCTTCGGTTTCTCGATCAACCAGCTCACCCTGCTGGGCGTGATCCTGGCCACGGGCCTGGTGGTCGACGACGCGATCGTGGTCGTGGAGGCGGTTTCGGCCCGCATCGAAGCGGGTGATCCGCCGTTCCAGGCCGCGTCCAATGCCATGAAGGAACTGACCGGCGCCATTCTCGCCACGGCCCTTGTGCTGCTGGCGGTGTTCGTGCCGGTGGCCTTCTTCCCGGGCGCCACGGGCGTGATCTATCGCCAGTTCGCCCTCACGATCGTGTTCTCGATCCTGGTGTCCACCTTCAATGCGATCACGGGCAAGCCCCTGCAATCCGCCCTGCTTCTGGGTGGTGGCAAGACCGAGCCCCGGGGACCTCTGTGGATCGTGATCGGTGTGATTTTCGGGGGTGGTTACGGCGCCCTGGCGGGTGGCTGGCCCCTGGCCCTGCTGCTGGCCGTGCTGGGTGGGGCGATCGGTGGGATGCTGATGCCGATCTTCCAGGCATTCAACGCCGGTTTCGACCGGCTGGCCCGCGGCTACAGGCGAGTGCTGGGCCAGGTGATCCGATGGCGGCGCCTGGTGCTTGCCCTGCTGCTGGGTGGCATCACCCTCACAGGCATCGCCTTCCTGGCGGTGCCCACCGGTTTTGTGCCCAACGAAGATCAGGGCTACGGCCTCGGCATCATCCAGCTGCCACCCCAGGCCTCGATCGAAGCCACCATGGAGGTGGCGGCCAGGGCGCGGGAGATCATCGCCCGGGAGCCGGAGATCGTTTCGGGTGAGATGGTGGCCGGCGCCGGATTCAATGGCGGCTCCCTCAACCAGGGGCTGTTCTTCTTCGGCCTGAAGCCCATCGATGAACGCACGGCCGCGGACCAGTCCGCCAGGGCCGTCATCACCCGACTCAACAAAGCCTTTGCCACCATCCCCGGTGCTCTGGTGATGGCGCAGCCGCCGGCGGCGGTGCCCGGTTTCAGTGCCCAGGGGGGCCTGTCGTTCCAGTTCAATGACCTCAGCAATGGCGGCTACAGCCCCACCGACCTGGCAGAACTGGCGGGTCAGTTGATCACCAGGGCCCAGGCCAGCGGCAATTTCGCCAATGTCTACACCCAGTTCGTGAGTGATGCGCCCGTGTGGCGACTCGATGTGGACCGCGACCGCATGGCTTCGCTGGGCATTGACTATGCCACAGCCATGGACACGATCGGCACCATGATGGGTGGCCGCTTCGTGAATCAGACCTATGAAAATGAACAGTATCGGCAGGTGATCGTGCAGGCGGAGGGCGGCAATCGTGACCTGGTACAGGATCTCAAAAATCTCTATGTCAGTGACGATAAAGGTCGCCAGGTGCCCCTGCTTAATGTGGTCAATGTTCGCCTGGACAGTGCGCCGCCGATCATCAGCCATTTTGATCTCTACCGCACCGTTCTGATTCAGGGCGTGGAGGCAGTCGGCCGCAGCAGCGGCCAGGCGATTGATGCGCTGCTGGGCACATTTCAGAAACTTTCCCTGGCCAACATCGGCTCCGACTGGTCCGCCCTCGCCCGCTCTGAGGTGCAGGCTGGTTCGCTGGCGGTGCTGGTGTTCGCCCTTGGGATTGTGGTTGTCTATCTCGTCCTCTCGGCCCAGTACGGCAGCTACATCGATCCCCTGATCATCCTGATGACGGTGCCGCTGGCGATGCTGGGGGCCCTGCTGTTTCTGGTGCTGCGGGGTCAGGTGAACAACGTGTATGCCCAGGTGGGACTGGTGACCCTGATCGGCCTGGCGGCCAAGAACGGCATCCTGATCGTGGATCTGGCCAACCAGCGGATGGAACAGGGCCTGTCGGCCGCGGATGCGGCCATGGGAGCAGCCACCTCCCGCCTGCGGCCGATCCTGATGACCGCCATGGCGGCCCTGGCCGGTTTCTTCCCACTGGTGGTCGCCAGCGGCGCCGGTGCCCTCGGTCAGCGCTCGCTGGGGGCGGTGATCTTCGGCGGCCTGCTGGTGGCCACGCTGCTCAGTCTGTTCGTGGTGCCATCGATGTACGTGCTCATGAAGCAGCTGGAGGTCGCCTGGTTCCCCGCAAGCCACGACACGGAGCCCCTGCCGCCGGAGGCCTGAGATGCCGCTGCCCCATCCTGCGGGCTACCGGCCCGGCCGCCAGCGGCATGGGGACCGGCGGCGGATCGCCTTCTCGGCTCTCCTGGCCTGCCTGGCGGCAGCCCTGCTGCTCAGCCTGCACCGGCGGGCCGCTGCCGCGCCGGGCGAAACGCTGCCGCAGGTCCACCCGCTCGCCGCCGCCCTGCTGGTGGTGGCCGCCGGTGCCGCCTATGGCGAAACCATGCGCCAGCTGGCCCTCACCCGCGATAGCTTGCCGGCAGACGGGCCTGGCCGGGGGCGGCGTTGACCTACTGCATCGGCTACTGGCTGGAGGGGGGCCTGGTGATGGCTTCCGATTCCCGCACCAATGCGGGGGTCGACCACATCTCCACCTACAGCAAGATGCATGTGTTCCAGCCGTCGTCGGATCGCCTGTTTGTACTGCTGGCGGCCGGCAGCCTGGCCACCACCCAGGCGGTGGTCAGCTGGATCCGCCGTGATCTCGACCGCCCGGTGGACCTGGCCCATGGGGCCGCCAGGGATCTGCGCCACTGCGATTACCTGTTCGAGGCAGCTGCCTATGTGGGCCGGGTGAGTGTGGCGGTGCAGCAGCAGAGCGAGGAGCAGCTGCGGCAGGCGGGGGCCAGTGGCGCGGCATCCTTCCTGCTGGGCGGGCAGATCGGCGCCGAACCCCACGGCCTGTATCTGATCTACCCCCAGGGCAACGCCATCATGGCCACCCCGGAAACGCCCTACCTGCAGATCGGCGAGAGCAAATACGGCAAACCTCCGCTCGACAGCATCGGCCATCCCAACCTCTCCCTCGAGGATGCCTCCCGGCTCTGCCTGATCTCCCAGGTGCTCACCCAGCGCTCCAATCTCAGCGTGGGTCCCCCCTTCGAGCTGGTGGTGATTCCTGCCGGCAGTCTCACGATCGCCCGCCAGCTGCGGGTCGAGGCCGGCGATGCCAGCCTTGCCGCCATGGCCGGCATCTGGAACGAAGCCCAGCGGGAGGCGTTGCACCGCCTCCCGCGCCTGCCATGGGAAAGCGACGCTCCCCTCAGGTGATCACCGTGGGCTGGCCCATGCCGGTGCGCAGCCGGATTTCGGCCAGGCTGTCGGTGGCGGCGATCAGGTCCGCAAGAGCAGCCTGGGGATCCTGATCGAGGCTGCCACCAGGGCCCACATAGCTTTCCAGGTACACCCGCAGGGTGGCCCCCTGGGTGCCGGTTCCCGACAGACGCAGCACCACGCGGCTGCCGTCGTCGAGCAGCACCCGCAGGCCCTGGCCGGCGCTGGTGGAACCATCCACCGGATCGGTGTAGGCGAAGTCGTCGGCGGTGGCGATCGTGCGGCCGGCGAAGGCCTGGCCCGGCAGGCCCGGCAGCAGGGTCTTCACCCGGTCGTACAGACCGTGGGCCGCTTCGGAGGCGATCGCTTCATAGTCGTGACGCGAGTAGTAGTGACGGCCGTGGGTGCGCCAGTGGCTGTCCATCACCTGGGCCACGGTCTCGCCCCGCACCGCCAGGATCTGCAGCCAGAAGAGCACGGCCCAGAGGCCGTCCTTCTCGCGGATGTGGTTGCTGCCGGTGCCGAAGCTCTCCTCGCCGCACAGGGTGATGCGGCCCGCATCGAGCAGGTTGCCGAAGAACTTCCAGCCGGTGGGTGTCTCGAAGCACGGAATGCCGAGGGCCCTGGCCACCACATCGGCCGCAGCGCTGGTGGGCATCGAGCGGGCCACCCCGGCCAGGCCTTCGGCATAGCCGGGTGCGAGGGTGGCGTTGGCGGTCAGCACCGCCAGGCTGTCGCTCGGGTTCACGAAGCAGCGCCGGCCGATGATCATGTTGCGGTCACCGTCGCCGTCGCAGGCGGCGCCGAAGGCATAGGCATCGCCGCCCAGCAGCAGCTCCGCCAGCTCATGGGCGTAGGTGAGATTGGGATCGGGGTGGCCGCCCCCGAAATCCTCCAGGGGCCGGCCGTTGCGCACGGTGCCGGCCGGGGCCCCCAGCAGCCCTTCGAACAGGCGTGTGGCATAGGGGCCGGTCACCGCGTGCATGGCGTCGAAGGCGAAGCGGAAGTCGCCGCGCAGCAGGTCGCGGATGCGATCAAAGTCGAACAGCTTCTGCATCAGGGCCACGTAGTCCTCGACGCCATCGAGGATGCGCACTTCCATGGTGCCGATGGCCGTGCTGCCCGGTTGGTCAAGGGGCAGGGGATCGGCCTCGGCGATGCGATACCCGTCGAGGCTGAGGGTGGCGGCATGGATGGCGTCGGTGACCGATTCGGGGGCCGGGCCGCCATTGGCGCCGTTGATCTTCACGCCGAAGTCGCCTTCGGGGCCGCCGGGGTTGTGGCTGGCGGAGAGGATCACGCCGCCGATGGCGCCGTGGCTGCGAATCAGGTGGGAGGCGGCCGGGGTGGAGAGAATGCCGTCCGTGGTCACGATCAGTCGGGCCACGCCATGGGCCGCGGCCATGCGGGCAATGGTGTTGATGGCGCGGATGTTCCCGTAGCGCCCGTCGCCGCCCACCACCAGGGTGCCCCCCTCCACCCCGGGCAGCACCCGCAGGGAAGCCTCCACGAAGCTCTCCAGGTAGTGGGGAGTCTCGAACTGCCGGCTGCTCTTGCGCAGGCCCGAGGTGCCGGGCTTCTGGTCGTTGAACGGGCGTTCGAGCGCCACCTGATGGATGGACATGGACATGGCGGAAGCCCGGGCGAGGGGAACAGGCAGGGGGATTATCTCCGGCCAGCGGCGCGGCCAGCGGCGCGGCCAGCGGCGGTCGGCGTGGCGAGCGCCGATCGACCTGATTACGGTGAGCTGGTGTTGTGCCCAGGGCTGTGAGCGCTTCCCCGATCGACCTGCCCCAGCCGCCGGTGGTCGCCGCCACCGCCCTGGCGGTGCTGCTGGCCGCCGGCCTGCCGGCGGCGGCCGCTCCGGCCCCCTACCCGGAGGCCGTGGCCCGCTCGCGGACTGCCGCCGAGGCGGTGCTGGCCCGGGCGGGTGCGGAAAGCTGCCTGCGCGGCAAGCTCACCCAGGCCCTGCTCACCCTCTCCAGCAGCTGCGAGGCCAGCCGCCTCGACAGCCCCCTGTGTGGCCTGGCCCACCGGGCGGTGGTGGTCACGCCGATGAGCCTGCCGTTCATGGATGACGCGGCCCGGGCCCTGCTCGATCTCAGTGCAGGCAACTAGAGCAGGCCGCCGCTGCCCAGCCCCGGCGGCGCCACGGGCGCTGGCCTGCCGCCACCGCCACCTGGCGGGGCCGATGGGGCGGCAGGGGCGTCCGGTTTCGGTGTCCGCAGCTGCTGGCGGCAGAAGGCCATCAGGTCGTCGCCACTGCGGTTGAGCGCCTCGCGGCGCGCCAGATCGTTGAGGGGTGCCACCCGGGCCCGTTGGCTGATGTCCCAGAGCGTGTCCTTGCAGCGGGCGGGCAGCCTCGGGTGATCCAGCAGGCTGTCGGCGCCGCTCCGGGCCCGGTCGCAGCTGGTGGCGTCGTTGTCGCGGCCGCAGTTCTGGGCGGCCAGCTGGAGGGCCCGGAAGGTGTCGCGGGGGGGGAAGTCCGCTGCCGGGTTGGCCCGGGCCAGCGGCGTCAGGCCGGCCAGCAGCAGGCCGGCGAGCAGTGGCTGCCAGTGGCCTGGGCGGAGCGGGGCGGGGAGGGCGCGGACCATGGGCGCGGTGGGCGCGGGGTGCTGATGGGCTCACCCCATCATGGCCACCTCCGCCGGCAGGGGCTCCACCCCATCGCGCAGGCGCCGCTGCTGCCCGCTCCAGTGGCGCTGCAGGAGAGGTCCGGTCCAGCTGCGGTTGAGCCCCAGCCAGCCACGGACCAGACCCTGGTGCCGCAGCAGTTCGCCCCGGCCTGCCTCCTGGCGCTGCAGGCGCTGGATCGTGCGGATCTCCCCGAGCCGGGCGGTGGCCACACTGGGGAGCGCCCCATCGATGTGACCGGCATCGCCGCTGGTCAGCACCGGTGCCAGCAGGGCTGCGGCCACCACCGCATCGCGCAGGGCCATGCTGATCCCCTGGGCCCGCAGGGGACTCATGGGATGCACGGCATCGCCCAGCAGCAGCAGGCCCGGGCGGTGCCACTGGGCGGCCAGGCCCACCCGCACGGCCAGGGGCACGGGTTCACCGATGCTGGCCGGGTCGAGCGCCAGCAGGGGAGCGGCGGCGGCCGCCGGCAGGCTGCGGGCCCAGCGCCGGGGCCAGCCGCCCGCTGGTGGGGTGGGTTTCTGGCCGGGCTGTCGCAGCCAGCCCAGCTGCAGCCGATCCGCCGCCGAGCTGAACAGGGCGAAGCTGCCCGACCGCGCCAGCACCGTGACGAAGCGGCCCGCCAGCCATGGCTGCAGCGGTGCGCAGGCGGGGGTGTCGAGGTCGAACCAGAGCAGCTGCAGGGGCGATGGCTCCTGGGTGAGGGGCAGGTTGGCCCAGCGCCGCAGCCGTGAGTCGCGGCCATCGCAGCCGATCACCAGATCGGCCCGGAGCCGCTGGCCATCTCCCAGCTCCACTCCCCAGGTGCGGCCCCGCTCCTGCAGCAGCCCGACCACGTTCTGGCCGCCGTGCCAGTGCAATGGCCCGCGCCCGGCGGCAGCCTGACCCTCGGCCGCCTGGCGCAGGGCAGCCAGCAGGGCCGTTTGCTCCACCAGGGTGCAGGGGCGGCGGCTGCCCAGCGGTTCGGGGGCATCGAACAACACCTGGCGATCAAGCAGCATGCACCAGCTGCTGAGGGCTCGATGGGGCACGCTGGCCGCCAGCGGCAGCATGCCGAGCCGATCAAGGGCCTCCAGGCCAGAGGGCATGAGCGCTTCACCACGCCAGCGGCGCGAGGCGGCGGGCCTGGCCTCCACCAGGTGCACCCGCAGGCCGGCGCGGCAGAGGGCCAGGGCGGTGGCGGCGCCGGCCGGTCCTGCCCCCACCACCACCACCGTGGCCAATCAGGCCGCCGGGCCGGATGCCGGCCGATCGTCGTCGGTGCTCACGCCGAGCAGGGTGTGCTTCTTGTGAATCAGGTAATCCACCAGCTCCTGCTGCAGGGTTTCCAGTTCGTGGGTGCAGCCGCGGAAGGCGGCCCGATGGCGGATCTCCTCATGGCGGGTGTTGAGATCCCGCAGCATCAGGTTGATCGCATCGAGGCGGGGGGTATGGATTCGGGAGAAGGGCACCGGATCCATGGGGGTGTGCTGCGCAAGGGCCTTCAGCGGATCGTAGTCGCGGCCAGACCGGGGCAATCCCGCCGCGCCCGGGCCTGCCGCCGCTGCAGCCGCCCGCCCAGGCCCAGCTCGGCCCCGCGCCAGAGCCGCTCCATCTCCACTTCGAAGTGGCGGGCCAGCAGGGGCGAATCGATCCGGATCAGCGTTTCGTCGTTCTGGTGGGCTGCCGAAGGGCTCCAGTTGAACGAGCCGGTGATCACGCTGCGGCCGTCGATCACGGCGAACTTGTGGTGCAGCTTGTCGCCCCGGGGCAGGCGCGGGCTGCCCACACCCTGCTGCACCTGTTGCCAGGGTCTGTTGCCCGCCTCCAGGCGGCAGCGGCGATCCGGCAGGCTCACGCCCAGCAGGTCGAGCAGTTCGCTGAAGGGTCGGCTGGCGAAACCGGGATCCCCCAGCAGCCGGATCCGCACATGCCGGGCCCGCAGGCGGGCCATGGCATCGGTGAGGTTCTGGGCCGAAAACACGAACAGGGCCATGTCAAGCCGCTGGCGGGTGCCGGCCAGTTGCTGCTCCAGCCAGTGCAGGCCATGGTCGGGGTCGCGGCGGCGGTGGGGGGCGAACAGCACCTGCACCGGTGTGCCTGCCACGTTCACCGTCTGCGGCCCACCGCCGCCCTTGCCGGTGCCGAAACGGCTGTCGGCTGCTCCGCCGGGGCCATCGCCCCAGAGCCGTGCGAATTCGGCGGCGAACACTGCCGCCAGCTCCGGACTGTCAAACCGCAGCAGATGGTTCACATTGCCCCGGGTGCGGGGGTCGTCGGCGTCTCCGTGGATGCAGGAGGGGGTGAAATTGGCGGAGCCGGTCACCACCAGCCGTCGGTCCACCACCATGAACTTGTGGTGCATCAGACCGCTGCCCCGGCTGCCGTCGGCTGTGTCGTCGAGCATGGGCACGTGGCCATCCCGCAGGATCGCCACCGCATCGCCCTGGCCCAGGGCCCGCAGCTGGTCGTGGCGCTGGCGCTGGTGGGGCACCAGGTCGGCGGCATGCTGCTCGCTCCAGGGGGTGCTGTAGGTGTTCTCCATCACCACCTTCACGCTCACCCCCTGCCGGCGGCGGTTCACGAGCGCCGCTGCCACCTGGGGCAGCGACAGCTCCTGCACCGCCACCAGGATTTCGCTGCGGGCCTCGGCGATGCCCGCCAGGATCATGGCCTCCAGGTCATCGCCCTGGCGCCAGCGGCCGCTCACCGGACTGCGGTAGCGCTGAGCCCCATTGTGGTTGAACGCCACCGTGATGCCGGCGGGCAGGGGCAGGCGGGCGGCTGGCAGCCCGCCGATGCTGGCCGGTGCGGCCCCGCAGCCGGACAGCAACAGGGGCAGCCCCGCCAGCAGGAGGCCGGCCCCTGGCCGGCGGCGGCGGCAACGGTTGGTGCTGATGGCGATGGCGGCAGCTGTTCCAGGTTTCCCGGCCAGCGCCATCCACCGGGGCCACCAACCGCGGCCGCGGCCGGCTTCAGCCGTGGCCAGGCATTTCCGAGGTGCGCAGCATGGCCACAAACCAGAGAGAGCCGATCAGCACGGCCGCCAGCACCCCCGCCTGGATGCTCACCTTGAGGATCAGCAGGGGCACGACCAGCGGGAAGGCCACGGCCCCCAGCATCGGTGTGGCAGCCACAACGGCCCGCAGGCCGGCGGAGGGTTCAGAACCATTCATTGGCAGCCTGATCAGCGGGGTTGCTTTGGTCCAGGGGGGTTTTGCGCTGGAACTCCAGAGTGATCGAGCGCTTCTGCTCGCCATCAGCGGCCACAGCCTCGATCGGGTAGAGCTGCTGGCCGTCGCGGAAGGGCACCTGGATGCGGAAGGTGCCATCGGCCGACAGGGGCACCTCTTCGCCGCCGATGGTGAGGCGGGCG
>JBKDDA010000062.1:0-53561 GCA_046313055.1 Synechococcaceae cyanobacterium
CTGGCCCAGGCGGAATCGGAGGGACTGCTGCTGATCACCGCCGATGCGCTGGTGGCCCGTTATCCCGGCCCGGTGCGCCATCAGAGCAGCTTCTGAAGGGCCACGCTCGTCTCACTGAGGCACCGCCGCCCCATAGCCAAAGCGATGCAGGGTGGCCGCAAAGGCCTCCTCGAGTTGCTGCAGCTGCTCGCCCGTGAGCTGCTCCCGGCCTTCGCCGCTGCGGCCCGAGCGGAAAAATCGCTCGCAGCCCTGCGGGCGCTCGTGAAAGCCACCTTCGGCGTCTTCCTTGGCGCGGAGCTTGGCAAAGCGGGTGTTGGCCACAGCCTCCCGGATCAGGGGCTCCTCCGCAGGCAGGTTGAGGAAGGTGGCCAGCCGGCTGAAATGCGGCTCCGGTTGCACCAGCAGGTCTTCGTAGCGCAGCAGCAGCACCGGGATCTGCGGCTGATCCACCCAGCTCGCCACATGGTTGGCCCAGCTGCCCATGAACTGGCGCACCTGCTGGCCGCCCCGTTTGCTCGAGCGGCACAGCGCTGCCTCCTCGTTCAACAAAAACGCCACACAGCGCTCCACAGGCCAGGAAAAGAAATGGCTCAGCGATACCGCCACATCCGCCGGATGGCGGATCATCACCACCGCCCCTCGGCACCCCTCGGTGGGCACCACCGGCTGGCCAGCCGAATCCGGGCTGGTGAATGCATCGTGCACCTTGTGGTAGCGCAGGCATTCGGCATACAGCGCCCGCTGATGGCCCACCCGGCCCCGCACCTTATCCAGCTCGCTCCAGCGCAGATCGGCGCTGTCGATCCCGAGCTGGTCATCGAGCCAGTGGCGGCTGCTCACAATCGAGCCCGTGGCCAGATCCCGGTTGAGCCGCAGCTCACGCTCCTCGGCTTCTGCCGCTGCTGTGGTCTCCTCCGTATCGAGGCCGGCCAGCCGCCGCAGCTCGGTGAGGAACACCCGGCACCAGGTGTTGCCGGATTTGGGGTAACTGGCCAGATACCAATAGGGCTCGGGCTCGTTCATGAGGCTGCCGGCTCCAGGGCCGGTTCCTCTTCGCCCGTTTCCGCATGGGCGGCGGCCGTGAGCAGATCCTCATCCGCCAGCCAGCGCTGCATCGCCCCGATCCCCGCCGGCAGGGGCAGAGTGGCCAGGGGCACCCGCTTCTGCAGCCTGGCAATGGCCATGAAATTGGCCCCCTCCTGGCCCAGCCCGCGCACAAAGCGGGGGCGAAACGCCTGGTTGCGCAGGCGCAGCGTGGCCGCCTGCTGCCGCTGGATCCTGCGGATGGTTGCCCCCTTCTCCTCCGGCACGCCATGGCGCTGCTGGTGGATCAGATACACCGCCTGCAGCGCGGCCGCCTGTGGCGCCCGCTGCAGGGCCTCCCCCATCAACAGGTATTTGTTCATTCCCTCGCGGATCGGCGGCAAGGCCGCGGGATCCAGCCCGAACGCTTTCGCGGCGTCGTGCCACAACTTGATCCGCGGGATGCCCGGCAGCACCATCCCCTCCCCATTCACCGCCACCAGGTCGTCGGCCAGCAGGCGCCAGCCCTGTTGCATCAGGGCATAGGCCAGGGTGGATTTGCCGGCTCCGGAATGGCCCAGGCACACGATCGCCTGACCGTTCTTCTCCAGCGCGTTGCCGTGGAGCACCAGCATGCCCCGCTGGATCAGCAGCGCCCCCACCGCCGAACCCAGCAGAAAGGTGCGGATGTCCTGATCGCTCACGCCGGCATCGGCGCGCTGCCAGCCAATGCGCTCGTCATCCGTGATCCGAAACCGGCCGATGCCCTCCACCGTGAGCCGCAGATCGCCGCGGGCCATCTGCAGAAAGGCCGTGTCGTGGGGGCCTGGATCCAGGGCCGGCCAGTGGACCGCCCTGTCTTCGAGCACCGTGACCTGTGCGGCGGCTGCCGTGGATTCCGATGCCTGAGGCAACTCCAGCAGATCCAGTCCCTGCGAGCGCCAGAGCAGCTCAAACGCCCAATGCAGGCTCATGCCCGGTCGCATGCCTTGAACCATGAGCTTCCCATGGCAGCATCAGCCGGTCGAGCTTTGATCACGTGCCCCTTGTCCCAGCTCCCTGCGCCTGGGCCTGATCGGCTGAGGCCCCTGCTGGAGGCCAGCCTGGCCCCGGTGCGCCCGCCCTGCTCGTCTGCTTCGCCCGGGCAGCCTCCCGATCGCGACCTGCTGGCGGCCATTCGCCGTCATCGGCTGGAACTGGTGCTGGCCCACCACCCCCAGCTGGCTGCGGCGCTTGCCCCTGCCGCACGCCGCCAGACCCTGGCTGCCCTCGCCCTGATCCACCACACCCGCGAACTGGCCCACCGCTTTGCCCTGGCCGGCCTGCCGGTGCTGGTGTTCAAGGGGGTGGTGCTGGCGCAGCAGACCACCGGCCACCCCGCCGGCCGCGGACAGGGTGATCTGGATCTGCTGATCGCCCCCGACACCCTGCCCGCGGCCCTGGCATTGCTGGAGGCGGCGGGCTTCCAGCGCGAACCGGGCCACTATCCACGTGGGCTCCATGGCCTCCGGGGCCGCTACTGCCTCTGGACCGGTGACCAGCTGCTCCTCAGTCGCCCCACCCCAACGGGTGCGGTGCAGGTGGATCTCCATTGGTCGCTGGCCATTCCACGCTCGGCGATGCCCCCGTTCGCCACCCTCTGGCGCGAACGCCAGATCATCGATCTGGCGGGCCAGCCGGTGGCCACCTTCGGCCGTTGCCATGCCCTGCAGCAGGCCTGCCTGCATGCCGCCAAAGACTGGTGGATGCTGCAGCGCACCCTGGTCGACATCGACCGCCTTGCCCTCGGTCTCTCGCCCTCCGATTGCCAGCGGCTGCGGCGCCATCGCCTCGTGCGCTGGAGTGCCGCCGTGGCCCACCACGCCACCGGCGGCGCCCATCTGCTCGCCCTCGCCGGCCGGCCCAGCCGCGGCAGCCGCTTTGCGGTGCGCCAGGCCACCATCAGTCAGGCCCTGCCGCCTCGCTGCTTCGGCCAGGCCCCATGGGCTCCATGGCACCCCCTGGTGAGCCTGGGGCGCCAGCTGCTGCTCACCGCCGATCCCCGCGACTGGCCGCGCTGCCTGGCCCGCTGCCTGCTGCCCCCTGCCAGCTTCAGTGATCCCCACAGCGGCGCCGACCTCAGCCTCGCCAGCCTGCTGCCCACCCGCTGCGGCCATCTGCTGGCTCGCCTGCAGGGCCGCCTCAGCGGCTCATCTCCAGCATCCGCTCAATCGGTGCCAGTGCCCTGAGTCGCAGGTCTTCCTCCAGTTCGATCGCCGGTGCCATCGAGTCCAGGCACTGCCACAGCTTCTCCAGGGTGTTCAACCGCATGTAGGGGCAGGCATTGCAGCTGCAGCCATCGGCCCCCGGCACCTCCAGAAAGGTCTTGGCGGGCAGCTTGCGCCGCATCTGGTGCAGGATTCCCGGCTCGGTGGCCACGATGAAGGTGGTCGCCGGTGAGGCCTCGGCGTGGCGCAGCAGGGCGCTGGTGGAGCCGATGAAATCCGCCAGATCCAGCAGGTGTTCCTGGCATTCCGGGTGGGCGATCACCGCGGCGGCGGGGTGCTCCAGCTTCAGCCGCAGCAGCGCCTGCTCGCTGAAGGTTTCGTGCACGATGCAGCTGCCGGGCCAGAGGGTGAGCTCCCGGCCGCTCTGGCGCTGCACCCAACGGCCCAGGTTCTGGTCGGGGGCAAACAGGATCGGCTGCCCCGCCGGCAGCTGCTTCACCAGATCCACCGCGTTGCTGCTGGTGCAGATCAGGTCGCTCTGGGCCTTCACAGCCGCTGAACAATTGATGTAGCTCACCACAATGTGCTCTGGGTGCTCCGCCCGGAAGGCGGCGAAGGCATCCGCCGGGCAGGCGTCGGCCAGGGAGCAGCCGGCCGCCAGATCCGGCAGCAGCACGGTTTTCTGTGGACTGAGGATCTTGGCGGTTTCGGCCATGAAGTGCACACCGCAGAACACGATCACATCGGCATCGGTGGCGGCCGCCCGGCGCGAGAGTTCGAGCGAATCGCCGATGAAATCCGCGATGTCCTGGATTGGACCCTCCTGGTAGTAGTGGGCCAGGATCACCGCGTTGCGGCGCCGGCGCAGGTCGTCGATCGCGGCCGCCAGATCGGCCGGTGCAGGTGGCTCGTGCACGCGGGGCCTTCGTTCCGTCAGGATCATCAAGCCTAGGAACCTGTGCGGCATGGCCCCTTCCACCGCGGCGGTGGTGCTCGAGATCGCGGTGGCCGGTGACCTGCACGACCAGTGGAACCAGGCCGATCAGGCCCTGATCGAACGGCTCGCCCCCGATGCTCTGCTGCTCGTGGGCGATTTCAGCGACGGCAGCGACCGCATTCCCTGCCTGCTGCGGCGCCTGACCCTGCCCGTGGCCTGCGTGATCGGCAACCACGACACCGGCCGCGATGCCTCCGGCCGGCGGCTGCAGCGCCAGCTGGATCTGCTCGGTGATCTGCACTGCGGCTGGGGCCTGCGCCACCTGCGGCCGCCGGGCCTGGCGGTGGTGGGTGCCCGGCCCGGCACCGCCGGTGGCGGGTTCCACCTCTCGCCGGCGGTGCGCTCGGTGTACGGCCCCATGGATCTGCAGGCCTCGGTGCAGCGCATGGTCGCCAGCGCCGAAGCGGCCGACCCGGCCCTGCCCCTGCTGCTGCTCGCCCATTGCGGCCCCTCCGGCCTGGGCAGTGGCGCCGCCGATCCCTGCGGTCGCGACTGGAAACGGCCGGCCTGCGACTGGGGCGATCAGGACCTGGCCCAGGCGATCACCGCCATCCGCCGCCTGCGTCCCCTGCCCCTGGTGGTGTTCGGCCACATGCACCACACCCTGCGGCGCAGCCAGGGCCAGCGCCGCAGCCTCTGCCTGGATCGATCCGGCACCGTGTATCTCAATGCCGCCTGCGTGCCCCGCCACGGCGTGGATGGCCAGGGCCGCCGCCTGCACCACCTCAGCTGGATCCGCTTTCAGGCCGGTCTGCCCTGCCGCGTCAGCCATCGCTGGTATGGCACCTGCGGCACCCTCCTCTATGAAGAGCTGCTCTGGGAGCGGCCATGCTGATCCGGCCATGCTGATCCTTGCCTGCATCAGCGGTCATGGCTTCGGCCATGGTGCCCGCAGCAGTGCTGTGCTGGCGGAGCTGGCCAGCCTCCAGCCCCACTGGCGGCTCGTGATCTCCAGCCCCCTGCCTGCCGAATTCCTCAGGCTGTCGCTGGGGTCGGTGGCCTTTGAACAGCGCCACTGCCGCTGGGATGTGGGGGTCGTGCAGGCCGATGCCCTCGGTGCCGATGCCGGCGCCACCCTGGCGGCCCTCGATCGGCTGGAAGCTGGCCTGGAGCAGCAGATCGAGGCGGAGGCAGCCTGGCTGCAGCGCCAGCCGGGGCCGGTGCTGGTGTACGGCGATGTGCCACCCGCCGCCGCCCGGCTTGCCGCCCGGGTGGGGGCTCCGCTGGTCTGGCTGGCCAGCTTCGGTTGGGATGCCATCTATGCGCCCATGGGCGGCCCGTTCCTCGACTGGGCCGACCACTGCCGCCGCCAGTACCGGCAGGGAGACCTGCTGCTGCGCTGTCCCCTGGCGTTGCCCATGGACTGGGGCATTCCCGAGCAGGCGCTGGCCCTCACCTGCAGCCGGCCCCGGCTCGACCCCGCCAGCCTGGCCCGCCAGCTCGATCTGCCGGCCGAACGTGAGCGCTGCGTGCTGGTGAGCTTTGGCGGTATGGGCTTCGGCCTGGATCCGGCCCTGCTGGCCCGCTGGCCCGACCATGTGTTCATCGGTTCCGATCCAGCCCTGGCCACCGCCGCCAATGGCCGGCTGCTGCCGGCCCAGGCCCGGCCCCTCGATCTGATGCCCCTGGTGGATCGGGTGATCACCAAGCCGGGCTACAGCACCTTCTGTGAGGCCTTCAGCCAGCGCATCGGCATTCACCTGGTGAAGCGCCATGGCTTTGCCGAGGGGCCGGTGCTCGAGGCCGAGCTGCGCCGCCACGGCCGCCATCGCCTGCTCTCCCGCCAGCAGCTGCTGGCCGGCGACTGGCAGCTGGATCAGCCCCTGCTGCCGCCGCTGCAGGGGCCGCTGGCCGCCGATGGTGCCGCCCAGGCGGCCCGTTGCCTGGTGGAATTCGCCAGGCGCCAGCTGGGGTGATCAGCAGTTCCGATCATTGAAGCGATGCGGGTTTGATGATCTGTTCATTGAATTCGCTGAAATCCTGTTGAGAACAGTGATTCGAACGGCGCCTGTCGTTTTTCATACCGATGGACGCTTGTGTGATTGTCACAGTATCAATGCCTATCGCGCGTTCCGTTAGCCAAATTGGCGCCCAGTTAATTCTTTCTTCCAACTTCGGGTCTTGTCCGGGCCCTGCCGGCGTGGCTTTCTGGGTCGTTCTCGCCCCAGCCACCAGCCAGCTTTCCCACAAGTCCCTCGGGCAGGTCGTTCGTCCCTGCCCCCCGTCTTCCGACGGCAACTGTCCTCTGAACGAAACGGTTTGACCACCCTTCAGCGCTCCACCCTGATCTCCGTTGCCGCCGCCGGCATGGCCCTGATCGCGGGAACCCCAGCTCTCGCCACCGAGCGGGCCGATGCCTGGGATCTCCTGCAGGACACAGCCCCGGCCCCCCGTCAGGTGGCTGTGCTGCCCCCCCTGCCCCGGGTGCCGGCGGCTCCCCAGCTGTTCGCCATCACACCTGAGCGCCGCGCCCTGCTCAACACCATCAGGTACGCGGAAGGCACCTGGAAGAACGGCGAAGACGTCGGCTACCACGTGATGTTCGGCGGCAGCCTCACCCCGAGCCTCGAGCGCCATCCCAACCGGGTCAACTACTCCAGCCGCTACGCCAGCGCTGCAGCCGGCGCCTACCAGTTCATGCCCTTCACCTGGGACATGGTGGTCCGTGCCACGGGTCTGCGGGGCTTCCACCCCGAATCCCAGGATCAGGCGGCCATCTTTCTGATCCAGCGCCGGGGTGCCCTGCACCTGGCCGACCGCGGCGAACTCTCTCCCGAACTGGCCGCCCGCCTGGCACCCGAGTGGGCGTCATTCCCCACCATCGCCGGTCACAGCTACTACGGCCAGCCGGTCAAGCGCTACGACGAGCTGCGCCGCTTCTACGAATCCAACCTGGCCTACCTGCGCCAGCTCGAGGGCTACGAAACGAGCAGCATGCCCCTGGCTGCCCGCACCTCTGCAGCCCTGCAGCGGGTTGCCGTGCAGCCTGTGCCGGCAGCCGTTGAGACCCCGGCATGCACCGATGGGTCGCTCACCTGCCGGCTTGAGTCGATCGGCCCCCGCAGCCGCCGCTGATGTCAGCCCTGCTGGCGGCTCCGGCCCAGTGTCTGCTGGGCAATCAGATACGCCAGCACCGCTGCCCCCAGAAACGCCAGCGTGTTGCGCAGCACCGGCGTGATATCGCTGGTGCGGGTGAGCACCGGCCCCAGGCCCAGGGCGCCGAACAGGATCAGCCACAGCGGCGAAAGCAGCAGCACCCAGGTCCACTCCACGGTGCGACCCTCCTCCCGCGGAAAGGCGGCGAAGCCCACGATCAAGCCGCCCAGCACCGAGGTGCTCAGCGTCAGCAGCCACTGTTCCTGCGGCAGACCGGGCACCACCTGACAGCCCCCCATGTTCAGACAGCCCTTCACGGCGTGGAGGGCATCGAGGATCGCGCCATCTTCCCCGTGGTCGCGCACGTAATACTGGTTGCCGTAGCGGGTCTGAAGTTCCACCCAGAAGGTGCGGGGCATCAGGGCGAACAGGGCATCGCCCACGTTGAAGTTCAGCAGGTTGCCGCCCCGTTCATCGGCTATCAGCAGCAGGCTGCGTTCATCCAGTTGCCAGAAATCGCGCACCGCCAGCCCCGGTGTGCGGTCCACCTGGGTCAGCACCCGCAGTTTCCAGCCGCTGGTGGCCTCAAACTCCGCCAGTTCGGTATCGAGCTCCGCTCGCTGGCCATCGGTCAGGGCCCGCGCCAGGTCGATCACCGCCGTGGGTTCGGCCGGCAGCAGGTCAGGATTGTCGTAGGCCAGGGCCGGCCCCGCCCCCGGCAGCAGCACCAGCAGCAGCACCAGCAGCCAGCCCAGCGGCCAACCCAGCAACCCATGCCGCCGCTGCTCGTTGACAGGGCATGCCTCGCAACAGACCATCGGACCGGGGAAGTGGGTCTCGCATTCTCCCCCCCCGGGTAGCTTCGGGGCACCCCGGCTGTTCTGCTGATCCATGGCCCTGCGGATCTTTGCCGCCTCCATCCACCCACGATCGGCCGCCGCCCTGCGGGGATCCGCCCGGTTCGATCTGCTCAGCGGCACCCCCGATCCCGACGATCCCATCGAGCTGCACGACCGGCAGATGATCGGCGACGGGCCGTTTCGCTCACCCCCCTGCGTGGTGCTGGCCCTGCGCCGCTTCACCGTGTCGGTCGGCGATCTGGGCGGTGGCGCCATCAACGACGTGGACTTCAACCTCGATCACCGCTTTGAGCCCGCCGATGCCGAGCTGCCCACCCACCTGACCGTGGAGTGGACCATCACCCACCGCATTCAGGACGGCAGTCCCATCTTTCTGCGCCAGGAAGGGATCCGTGAGATCTCGCTGCTGCTGATCGGCGAGTGCTGAACACCGGCACCGCAGACGCCCTGCCCCGGCAGCTGCCGGCCTGGCTGGTCAATCGCCTGCGGGCCGCCGGCGGTGCCGTGCCCTTCGCCACCTACATGGACTGGGCCCTGCATGATCCCGACCACGGTGCCTATGGCAGCGGTCGCCTGCGCATCGGCCCCCGCGGTGATTTCGCCACCTCGCCCTCCCTCGGCCCCGATTTCGCCAGCCTGCTGCTCCGCCAGGTGGCCGGCTGGCTGGAGGCCCTCGGCCCCGGCCCCCTGCTGCTGGTTGAAACGGGGCCGGGCGAAGGCAGCCTGGCCCGGGATCTGGCCCGCGGCCTGGCGGCGCACTGGCCCCATCTGGCCAGCCGCACTGCCCTGCTGCTGCTGGAACCGAACGGTGGCATGGAGGCACGGCAGCGGGTGCTGCTGGCCGACTGCCCCCTGCCCGTGCGCTGGCTCCGCCCCGGCGACGATCCGCAGCCGCCCGGCCGGGGGGTGGTGCTGGCCCATGAGGTGCTCGACGCCCTGCCGGTGGAGCGGATCGTCTGGGATGGTGGCCGCTGGTGCCGGCAGATCGTGGTGCTGCAGGAGCCGGTGGGGGCTGCGCCACGGCTGGTGCTGGCCCCCGGCGATCCCCTGGCCGCCGCCGACCTCAGCCACCTGGCGCTGCTGGCCACCATGGCCGGTGATCCAGGCCTCCTCTCCGGCCGCCGGCCTGCCGGCTGGTGCACCGAGGTGCATCCGGCTCTCGCTGCCTGGCTGCAGCACAGCGCCACCTGGCTGGATCAGGGCTGGCTGCTGGTGATCGATTACGCGATGGAGGCCCGCCGCTATTACGCCCCGGCCCGCAGCGACGGCACCCTCATGGCTTACCGCCGCCAGCGGGCCAGCCACGACCCGCTCCAGCAGCCCGGTCACTGGGATCTCACCTGCCACCTCTGCCTCGAGAGCCTCGCTGCCGCCGCCGTGGCCGCCGGTTGGCAGCCCCGCGGCCACTGCCGCCAGGGGCATGCCCTGCTGGCCCTGGGTCTGGCCGGGCAGCTCCACGGGCTGCAGGCCCAGGGGCCCGAGGGTCTGGCGGAGCGGCTGAGCCGCCGCGAAAGCCTGCTGCGCCTCGTTGATCCGGCCGCCCTGGGTGAATTTCGCTGGTTCGCCTGCAGCCGCGGTGTCGCCTGCGCCGACGACCGGCCGCCCCTGTTTCTGCGGGAACCGCCACCGGAGGGAGCCTGGCCGGGGCTTTGTGGTCAGGATTGAGGCCATGCACCCAGCCTCCAGCCCTTGCCGATGAGGTCGGCCCGCCGACCGACCATCGCCGTGATCGGTGCGGGGGTGGGTGCCTGCTCGCTGCTGGCCTCCCTGCGGCGCGGCGGCTGGCCTGGCCCGTTGCTGGCGGTGGAAAGCGGCCGCGCCCCCGGGGGCCGCACCGCCACCCGCCGCTCCCGCGACGACCACGGCCTGCGGCTCGACCATGGCGCCCCCCTGTTCAACATCGTTCACGAACCGCCCCCGGCCCTGGTGGAGCCCCTGCTGGAACTTGGTGCCATTGGGCCGTTCAGCGGCGGCACGGCCACCCTCGCCAGCGATGGCACCATCACCCCAGGTTCGGAGGATCCCCTGCTGAGCGGCCGCCTCTATCGCGGCCTGGGCGGCATGGACCGGTTGTGCCGTGGTCTGGTGCAGCTGGCGGAGCAGGCGGGAGAGCGGCTCGGGGCGCCAGCGCCGGCCCTGCGCTTCGGGGTGCTCGCCCGACAGCTGGTGCCCCTTGCCGGTGGTGGCTGGCAGCTGCTCGACCACCTCGACCAACCGTTGCTGAGCGCCGATTGGCTGGTGCTCGCCAGCACCCTGCCGGCCCATCCCCGCACCCGCCTGCTGCTCGACTGGCCCGAAGCGCCCCTGCGGGCAGCGGCCCGCAGCCTCGCCGATCCCCAGCTCGACCATGCGCTGGCGTCGATCGCCTCGATCCGCTCCCAGCCCCGCAGCAACCTGCTGCTGGTGCCGAGCGCCGCCCAGGCCGAAGCCTGGCGGCGGCTCCCCTTCCGCCTGCTCAGTTTCGACGCCCTGGCCCAGCAGCGCTGGGGCCTCTCGCGCCTGTCGATCCAGGACCTCGATGACGGCCGCATGGCGGTGGTGGCCCACTCCACCGCGGTGTTCGCCGCCGAATTTCTCAGCGTGTACGGCACCGGATCCGCCATCGCCCGGGTGCTGGGCACGCCGCCCCGGCTGGAGGAGGAGCAGGCCGTGATCGCGGCCCTGCTCGACAACCTCAGCCAGGCCATGGCGGGTCTGTTGCCGGCGCAGGCCATGGACAATGCCAGCCCCAGGCTGATGCGCTGGGGCGCCGCCCTGCCTGAGCGGCCGGGTCTGCCGCCCGATCTCAGCCTCTGCCCCCAGAGCCGCGTGGCCTTCTGCGGGGATTACCTGGAGCTGCCCGGTTTCGGGCGGGTGGAGGGGGCCCTGCGCAGCGGCGAATCCCTGGCGGCCCGCCTGCTTCGCCTGCTGGAGCCCTGCTGACCCTTACTGCAGGCGCCGCATCGCCGCCAGGATCATGTCGGTCTCCACGTCGTCGCGGATCACCACGGCGCCGATGGCGCTGGGCAGCACGAAGCGCAGCCGGCCAGCGCGCACCTTCTTGTCCGCCTGCAGACAGGCCAGCACGGCGCCGTCATCCAGGGCGGGCATCTGCAGCGGCAGGCCGGCCGCCTCGATCAGCGCCCGCTGGCGCGCCTGATCCTCCCCGGTCCAGAGCCCCATCGCCAGGGCGATTTCGCCTGCAGCAAGCATGCCCACCGCCACGGCCTCCCCATGCAGCCAGCTGCCATAGCCGGTGAGCGTTTCGATCACGTGGCCGATCGTGTGGCCGTAATTGAGGATCGCCCGCAGTCCACCCTCCCGTTCATCGGCCGCCACCACCCGCGCCTTGGCCGCCACCGACCGTTCCAGCAGTCGCTGCAGCAGCGCGGCTCCCACCCGCTCCATGCTGCCCAGGGGTGCTGGATCGCGGCCCAGCGCGGCCGCTTCGAGATCGCCGAACAGGGCGGGGTCGCCGATCACGCCGTATTTGATCACCTCCGCCATGCCGGCCCTGAACTCCCGCTCCGGCAGCGTGGCGAGCACCAGGGGGTCGATCAGCACCAGCCGCGGCTGGTGAAAGGCACCGATCAGGTTCTTGCCGCCCGGATGGTTCACCCCGGTCTTGCCGCCGATGGCCGCATCCACCATCGCCAGCAGGGTGGTGGGCACCTGGGCCACGGCGATTCCCCGCAGCCAGGTGGCCGCCGCGAAACCGGCCATGTCGCCCACCACCCCGCCCCCCAGCGCCACGATCAGCGAACCGCGCTCCAGCCGGTGGGCGTGGGCTGCATCGTGAATCCGGGCCACCGTGGCCGGTGTCTTGTGCTCCTCTCCCGCCTCCAGCACCAGGCAGGCGGTCTCCATGCCGGCCTGGCGCAGGCTGGCCAGGGCCGCCGTGCCGTAATGCGCCTCCACATCGGGATTGGTGACCACCAGCACCCGGGTGCCGGCCCCCAGCCCCTGCTCCAGCAGCCGCTCACCGAGCCGCCCCAGCTCCCCCCGCCCGATCCGCACCGGGTAGGGCTGCCGCTCCAGGGCCACCACGATGGTCTGGCCGGTGGTCTGACCGGTGGTCTGGCTGCTTTCTGCCTCGTGCTGCGGATGGGCCATCAGGGGCTGGGGTCCGATCGGGTCGCTGGGGCGAGTCTGCCCCCACAATGGCGCCAGCTGAAGCGGCGCCTGCCCGATGTCGGATCGCTTGAGACCGGACCGTTTCTCCGACGCCGGCAGTCTCACCGCCTGGGCCTTTCTGCTGCCGGCCCTGCTGCTGCTCGGTCTCTCGGTGCTGCTGCCGGCCCTGCTGGCGTTGCTGATGGTCTTCAGCCGCACCGGGCTTGATGTCAGCGAGCCCCTGCAGTTCGTGGGGCTGGCCAACCTGCGCCGCCTGCTGGCCGATCCCATGCTGCTGCGGGTGGCCCTCACCACCCTGCTCTACCTGCTGGGGGTGGTGCCGCCGATTGTGCTGGGATCCCTCAGCCTGGCGGTGCTGCTCAACCGCCCCCTGCGGGGCATGCACTGGTTCCGGGCCGCCTTCTACACGCCGGTGCTGGTGTCACTGGTGGTGGCGGCGATCGCCTTTCGCTGGCTCTACGCCGAAAACGGACTGATCAACGGCTGGCTGGCGGCCCTGATCGGCTCCTCGTTTCAGCCGATCGGTTTCCTCACCCAGCCGCCGCTGGCCCTGCCGGCGGTGATGCTGGTGACCCTCTGGAAGGGCCTGGGCTTCTACATGGTGATCTTTCTCGCCGGCCTGCAGGGCATCTCACCCGATCTCTACGAAGCCGCTGCCCTCGATGGCAGCGAGGGCTGGCGCCGCCATCTCGACATCACCCTGCCGCTGCTGAGGCCCTATCTGATTCTGGTGTCGGTGATGTCGGCCATCGGCGCCACCAAGGTGTTCGAGGAGGTGTACCTCATGACCCAGGGGGGGCCGGCCGATGCCACCCGCACCCTGGTGTATTACGTGTATGACCAGGCCTTCTCCGAGCTGGACATCAGCTACGCCTGCACGGTCGGGCTGGCCCTGTTCCTGATGGTGCTTGTGCTCAGCCTGCTGCGCTTCGCCCTGGTGGGGGATCGCGGCATGCAACAGCTCTGATCCCGCTGATCCCCCGGCCCGGCCCCACTGATGGCAATGTGGACGTTGTCGCGGCGCCCCGTTCGGTACCCATGACCGTCTCCGAACGTTTCGATGCCCAGCTGACTGACCAGCTGACTGACCAATGGTCTGACCCGGGAACTGGCCAGGCTGATGCCATCGGCATCGTGGGGGGCGGCCAGCTGGCCTGGATGCTGGCCCGCGCCGCCCGTGAGCTGGCCATTCCCCTGCAGGTGCAGACGCCGAGCGCCACGGATCCCGCCGCACGGCTCGCCAGCGGTGTGGTGCTCGCGGCCGTGGATGACCCTGCGGGCACGGCCGAGCTGGCCCGCCGCTGCCGTGCCATCAGCTTCGAGAATGAATGGCTGCCGCTGGCCGAGCTGGCCCTGCTCGAGCGCCAGGGTGTGCGCTTCGTGCCCTGCCTGGAGGCCATCGGCCCCTTGGTCAGCAAGCGGTCCCAGCGCGAGTTGCTCGACCGCCTCAACCTGCCTTCGCCACCCTGGTGTGATCTGGAGCGGGTGCTGCGGCCGCCCCTGGATCAGGGCGCTGCCCACGCCGGCCAGGGCGGCGAATCCGGTGCCGGCACCGGCGCCAGCGCCGATCCGCCACCCTCGCCGTTTCCCCCGGCTGCTCCACAGAGGCCCACTCTGCCCGCCTGGCTGCAGTTTCCGCTGATGGCCAAGGCCAGCCGGGGCGGCTACGACGGCCGTGGTCTGCGGGCGATCGCCGACCAGCACGCCCTCGAATCCCTGCTGGCGGAAGTGGACCCCGACGACTGGATCCTCGAACAGCACATCGCCTTTGAGCGGGAACTGGCCCTGGTGGCCTGCCGCGACGCCTCCGGTGCCGTGGCCACCTACCCCCTGGTGGAAACCCACCAGCACCAGGGGGTCTGCGACTGGGTTCTCCAGCCCGCACCGGTGGATCACACCGTGGAGGCCTTTGCCCGCAATGTGGCGGCTTCCCTGCTGACCGCCCTCGACTACGAGGGGGTGCTCACCATCGAGTTCTTCTACGGACCCAGCGGCCTGCTTGTGAATGAACTGGCGCCCCGCACCCACAATTCCGGCCACCTCACGATCGAGGCCTGCTGCACCAGCCAGTTCAGCCAGCAGTTGCGGATCGTGGCCGGCCGTGGACTCGGCCCCACCGATGCCCGCCTTGCCGGCGCCCTCATGGTGAATCTGCTGGGCTTCGAGACCCTGGCCGGCGACGACCCATCGGCGGACTACGGCGACCGGCGCCGTGACCTGGAGGCCCTGCCTGGTGCCCAGGTTCACTGGTATGGGAAACAGGGGGCCGCACCCGGCCGCAAGCTGGGCCACGTGACCCTGCCCCTGGACGCCACCGACCCCCAGCAGCGGCGCCGCGATGCCGAGCATCTGTTGCAGCAGGTGCGTGCGATCTGGCCGCTGCCGCAGCCGCTGCCCTTAGAGTGAATCCGGACTGCGGTGTTGGTGACGGCCTTTCACAGTTTTCTGATCTGACTCCCTTTTCGACACGAGGACCCTTCAGCGACGGCAACGTATACCGGCTTCATGCCGGAAACGGCGCCCCGCCCCTGGGACCTCATCTGGTTCCTCCAGGTCGAAACACTGGGGCCCAACGGCACAGCGGTTCAACCTCTTGTTCCATCCATGCAGAGCTTCCTCGAGGCGTGCCACCGGCTCGTGGCCCGGGCCCCGGTCGGTCCCTACCCCAGGTCCCGGGAGCTCTATTTCGCCAAGCACTGGCTCGAACCCCTCGATCACGATGAGCCCTATCGGGTGTTCATCGAGCGTTTCCATCGCGAGCACCAAGCCGATGGTCGCTGGCGGCTGCGACCCGTGTGCTTTGCGATCGTGCACTGGCAGGGCGACCAGCTGCCCCTCACCCACTACGGGCAGCACCTGCGCCAGCACTGGCTGATCCAGCCGGTTGATCTTCATTCGTATCACAGCCCCTGGTTCCGCGACGCCGGCGCCTATGCCCGCTTCTACGTTCCGATCGCGGTCGATTCCCGCGACGGTGTGCAGATCATCGGCCCAGAAGATCGTCCAGCCTCTGCTGAAGATCTTCCCGGCTCAGAGCCGTGACCACGAACACCTCCTGGGCGCTGCCTCCCCGCCGGGCCACCAGCTTGTGTCCGCCCCGGATCGGGGTCGAAACCCGCAGCTTCAGCCCCGCCTGCCGGCCCCGCACCCGGCTGATCACCGCCGGCGTCACGGTGTCGATCCCCTCCGTCATCGCCAGTGAGCGCAACAAGGGAATCAACCCCTCCAGGTAGGTGCTGTGGGTGACCACCACCCGCCCCATCTCAGGCCCGCTCCAGGGGCGCCATGGTGAGACCCTCACCCCCCAGCAGCTGGTGATACAGCTCCCCCTGTTCCAGGGGGCCGGTCCACACCACCGCCGACCCCTGGCCATCGATCCGGTGGGCCAGCTCCCAGGCATGGTCCGGCGTCATGGCCGGCAGGTGCCGCACCAGCACCTCCACCACGTGTTGAAAGGTGTTCACGTCATCGTCAAGCACCACCACCTTCACGTTCGGATAGGGCTGCTCAACGCGCTCCCGCACGCGGGCAGGACTGGGGGAAAGGGCCATGGCTGGGTTCGTCGACCTCACCGGCACCACCGGGGTGGCGGCACTGGGTACGATGGCACGGTTTCTCCCCAGTGCTGCTGGTACCTCCATGTTGATCACCGTTGGCTGGGCCGCCCTTGCCGCCGTCTTCAGCTTTTCGATCGCCATGGTGATCTGGGGCCGCAATGGTGACAACGTTCTTCCTTTCTGAGTTCCCGCCGATCACGGCCAACTCACTGCTGGCTGTTACAGCCTCCGCCCTGCTGGTGTTCGTCAGTGGTGGGGTGATCTACCTCTCCGCGGTGGAGTGGCGCGACCGCCGTCGCCGCCACGCCACCGACCAGGGCAAACCACGCCGTTCCGCGCGCTGAGCCCCCTTGACCTACTGCCCCAGGACCTGGGAGCTGGCACAGCGTCTGCTGGTCAGTCCTGCACCAGCTGATCCGGCCGCACCGGCGCCTTCCGGCGGCAACTCTGCCGCTGCCGCCGAAATCGAGGCAGTGGCGCAGCAGATCCGGGCTGAGCACTGCCCCGACACGGGCGGTTTCGCTGCCGGTGGATCTCCAGACCGGCTGCTCCGCCAGGGTCTGCTGCTGGCCCAGTTTGCGGCCCGGCCGGCGGGGCCCGCTCGGCTGCGGCGCGCCGCCGATGCCCGCCGCAGGCAGCTGGTGGGTGACACCGTCACCTACGTGGTCAACCGCAACCTCAACCCCGGCAACCGCTGCGTGCTCCGCTGCGGCTTCTGTGCCTTTCGCCGCGACGAGGGTGAGCCCGGCCATTTCCGCCTGTCGCGGCCGCTGTTGCTGGAGCGGGCGGCCGAGGCCCAGGCCGCCGGTGCCACCGAGCTGTGTGTGCAGGCGGGCCTCGACCCCCTGGCCCGCCTTGAAGGCAGCGCCCTGGGCCATGCCGAGCTGCTGCTGCGTGATCTGCACACGGCCGCACCCGGCATCCACCTGCATGCCTTCTCCCCCCAGGAGCTGGTGTTCATCGCCGAGCAGGACCAGATCAGCCTGGACCGGGTGCTGGGTCGCCTCCAGGAGGCGGGCCTGGGCTCCGTGCCCGGCACCGCCGCCGAGGTGCTGAGCGATCGGGTGCGGCGGCTGATCTGCCCGGAAAAACTGTCGGCGGTGGCCTGGGTTGCGGCCATGCTGCAGGTGCATGCCCGCGGTCTGGCGAGCACCGCCACCCTGATGGCCGGCCATCTGGAGTCCGAGGCCGAGCGGGTGGCCCACCTGCTCACCCTTGCCGCGATTCAGCGGCACGCCAGATCCGAGAATCGCGTGGGGTTCACGGAGTTCGTTCTGTTGCCATTCGTCGGTGCCAACGCACCCCCAAGCCTGCGGGCCCGGGTGGCCCGGGACCAGCCCGACCCCAGGGCCATGCTCCAGCTCACCGCCCGTGCCCGCCTGCTGCTCGACCACTGGCTGGTGCACCACCAGCCCAGCTGGGTGAAACTCACCCTGCCGGTGGCGGCTGCAGCCCTGCGCTGGGGCTGTGATGACCTTGGCGGCACCCTCATGGAGGAGCACATCACCTCCATGGCCGGTGCCCGCGGCGGCTCGGGCCAGAGCCCGGAGGCTCTGCGGCGGGCGGCCCAGGGTCTGGGCCGTGCGGTGCGCCAGCGCACCACCCTCTACGGCATGGTTCCGTCGTCACCATGAGCCGCCGTTTTCTGGCCCGCATCCGGGCCCTGCGTCTGCCGACCCGCTGGCGATGGCGTCTGCCCCAGCCGCGTCTGCCCCAGTCGCGCCTGCCCCAGCGGCCGCCGCTGCCGATCACGGCTCTGGCCGTCGGCGCCCTGCTGGTCGGCCCGCTCGTGGCCCTGCAGCGCCTGCCCCGCCCCCGGGCCCAGGGTCTGGAGCGGCTGGTGGTGGGCGCCAGCCTCGTGCAGAGTTTTCCGGCCACCCCCCGGCGGCCGGTGCCCCAGCTGTGGCGCGAGCGGCTCGGCGTGAGCCTCGCCAACCGCATCTGGCGCCAGCAACGCCGCTCCTGGTGGCAGTACTGGGGCGGCCACAGCGAGGCCGGCGCCCACCTGGTGCTCAGTTCCGCCAGCCTGATCGGCATCCCCGAGGGTGCCCTGCCCTCCCTGCTGGTGCGTGTGGACGACCTGGTGGTGGTGCCACCGGAAGCCCTCTCCCGCCAGCTGCTGGTGCAGGCCCTCGCCCGACCGGTGCGCCAGCCCCGTGGCCTCAGCAGGGTCTGCCTGCAGCGGCTGCAGCAGGACCAGGCCGTGGCCTGGGACCCCTCCGCCCTGGCGGTGATCCTCGGGCCGGTCGTGCCGCTGCTGGAACCGTTCCAGGCCGGTTGCCTGGGGCTGGCCATCGATGCTGAAGGCCTGGTCTGGGAAGGTGAGGCCGCAGGCCGCAGCACAGCCCCCCTGCCGGCCGATGACAGGGCCGCCCGTGCCGCCCTGCGGGCGGCTCAGGCGGCTGCGACCCCCCTTGCCAGTGACCTGCTGCTGGAGCTGGAAGGGGGCAGTCTCGAGCCGCTGCTGCAGGGTCTGCTCGCCCGCCAGATGATCCGCGAGCCGCTTGAGCAGCGCTACGGCTTCGGCCCGCGACCCCTGGCCTGGCTGCGGCAGATGCCGTTCCGGCTCAGGTTGCGCTCCCTCGCCCAGGGTCCCTACCGGGCAGCCCTGGATCTGCAGCTGGTGGGAGAACGCACGCCCCGCGACTGGACGCCGGTTCTCGAGAGAATCCGCGATGCCCTGCGGCAGCGGGGACTGGTGGAGGTGGGCGCTGGCCCCGGTTCTGCCGCTTCCGCCGCCACCCTGCCCACCGCCAGCTGGCGCACTGTGGATGGCCGGGTGGTCGGCGGCTGGCGCTGGCTCACCGGAGCCAACCGTGCCCCCCAGCTGGTGCTGTTCCTGGGGCCCGAACCCCAGCTCAGCGGCTCCGCCACCCTGCTGGACCCGGTTCGCCTGCCACCAGCCGGTGAGCTCAGGCTGCGATCCCGGCCGGCGGCGATGGCGGCTGCTGGCCTGGTGCCTGAGGCCATGCCACCGGTCCTCCAACGGGCCGATCAGGTGTGGATGGTCAGTCGGCGGATCAGCCCGGCCACAGCCCCGGATCCCCTGCATGCCCTGCAGGGCTACCTGTTGCTCGGTCCGGCTCCCCTCAGCCCTGTCCCGTCGGCAGTGCCGGTGTCTCCCCAGCCGCCGTCTCTGCCCCTGCCGTCTCCGCCGCCGGCGTCTCCCCAGCCGGTGTCTCCGCCAGCGGTGGCTCCCCGTTGAGCTGGCGTTCACGTCGGCGGCGTTCCGCCGCCACCGTTTCCTCCATCAGCTCCACCGCCTGGGCCATCTTTTCGAGATTGCCGGCGTAGAGACCCAGGTCCTTGTCGACCCGCTCCTTGAGCAGACCCATGGCCTCGCCCACCTCGTGGGCGGCCTGGCGCAGGGCCTGGGGATCCATGGCATCGGCACCATGGGCCTGTTGCAGCAGGGCCAGCAGGCCCACAGCCATCAACCGCGAATAGTGAAAATCAGGGCGTTGAATGGCCGCCAGGGCTTCCGCCAGCGGTTGGGGTGCGCCCTCGCCACGGTTCTCCACCCAGCTGCGCACCGCATCCAGGCTGTGGCTGCCCATGGCCCCAAGGGCCTGGTCGCAGCGCTGCCGGATGGCGCCGGCATCAAATCCACTGGCCTGGCAGATCGCCGCAAACAGCGGCTCCCGCAGCGAATCCGGCCGGTAGCCGCGGCTGAAGCCGTCGAACACCTGCACCAGGCCCACGCTGAACAGCGGGTCGGCCTGGAAACCACGCTGGTGGCTGAGCAGATGCAGCTCCACTAGCAGCTCATCCACCATGCGCCGGTGGATGGCGCTGATCACATGGGGGAAGGCGGCATGAAATGCGCGTTTGCTGTCGGCAACGGTTGCTGCGGTGCCCACACGATTCGGTCCGATTCACAGTGACCCTAGCGTCTGAGCCTGCTCGACCCGGGCCTCCGCTGGGTAGGATCGGGTCAGATGCAGCGTCGCAAGCGATGATCCCGATTGTGATTGAGGAGTCGGGCCGCGGAGAACGTGCCTTCGATATCTATTCGCGCCTGTTGCGCGAACGGATTGTCTTTCTGGGAGAGCCCGTCACGGCCGAATCCGCCAACCGGATCGTGGCCCAGCTCCTCTTTCTTGAGGCAGAAGACCCGGATAAGGATATTTTTCTCTACATCAATTCCCCCGGCGGCTCGGTCTACGACGGTCTCGGCATCTTCGACACCATGCAGCACATCAAGCCCGATGTGCAGACCGTCTGTGTGGGCCTGGCCGCTTCGATGGGTGCATTTCTGCTGTGTGCCGGCACCCGGGGCAAGCGCAGCAGCCTCACCCATTCCCGGATCATGATCCACCAGCCCCTGGGTGGAGCCCGTGGCCAGGCCAGTGATATCCGGATCCAGGCCGATGAGATCCTCTATCTCAAGGAGAAGCTCAACACGGAGCTGGCCGACCGCACCGGCCAACCGCTGACACGCATTGAAGAAGACACCGACCGTGATTTCTTCATGTCACCGGCAGAGGCTGTGGATTATGGGCTCATCGATCGGGTGATCGACAAACGCACCGTGCGGCCTGTCTGAGGCCTGAGTTCAGCTGCATCACAAAAAGCCTCATTCCAGAAGGAATGAGGCTTTTGCATGTCGAGCTGATCTGGGTGGAATCCAGGGGCAGGAATCAACCTCAGCCGCTCACCACCGCTTCACTGAGGAAAGGGGTGAAGCGCTCTTTTTCCGGTACGGCAACGAATTCGGACACCACGGCACGGAACTCATCTCCATCCATGGTCTCCTTCTCAATCAGCAGTTCCACCAGGCGGTCCATGCATTGGCGATGTTCCTGCACGAGGTTGACCGTTTCGGTGTAGCAGCGGCTCACAATCTGGCGAACGGCATCGTCGACACGGCTGGCCATGGCATCGGAAGCATCGCTGCGGGTCATCAGATCACGGCCCAGGAACACCTCCTGGCTGCCAGCTTCCAGGGAGAACTGGCCCAGATCGCTCATGCCGAAGCGTGTGACCATCTGGCGGGCGATCGAGGCCACCTGCTGGATGTCGCCACCAGCTCCGGTGGTCACTTCGGCGTGGCCAAAGACCACATCTTCCGCAGCCCGTCCACCCAGGGCCCCCATGATCCGGGCCCTCAGCTGGGCACGGCTCACGAGCATCTGTTCCTCATCGGGGGCAAACCAGGTCAGACCCTGGGCCTGACCCCGGGGGATCAGGGTCACCTTCTGAACCGGGTCATGGGCCTGCACCAGGGTGCCCACCAGGGCATGGCCCACCTCGTGATAAGCGATCAGCCGTTTGCTACGTCCATCGGTCAGGGGTCGGCCCTCCATGCCGGCGATCACCCGATCCACGGCATCGTCAATCTCGGCCAGGCTGGTGGCGTCCTTTCGCCGGCGAGCAGTGAGGATGGCCGCCTCATTGAGCAGGTTGGCCAGGTCGGCACCTGTGAAGCCCGGGGTGCGGCGGGCGATCATCTCCAGCGACACGTCTTCGGCGAGCTTCTTGTTGCGGGAGTGGACTTTCAGAATCGAGAGGCGACCCTTGATGTCCGGGGCATCCACACTCACCTGGCGGTCAAAGCGGCCTGGTCGCATCAGGGCCGAATCGAGCACATCCGGCCGGTTGGTGGCGGCAATGATGATGATGCCGCTGTTGCCCTCGAAGCCATCCATTTCGGTGAGCAGCTGGTTGAGGGTCTGCTCGCGCTCGTCGTTGCCACCACCGATCCCGGCTCCCCGCTGGCGACCGACTGCATCAATCTCGTCGATGAAGATCAGGCAGGGGCTGTTTTCCTTGGCTCGCTTGAACAGGTCGCGCACCCGGCTGGCGCCCACGCCCACGAACATCTCCACGAACTCTGAGCCCGAAAGCGAGAAGAAGGGCACGCCGGCTTCGCCGGCGATCGCCTTGGCCAGCAGGGTCTTGCCCGTGCCGGGAGGGCCGACGAGCAGCACACCCCGGGGGATCCGGGCCCCAACAGAGGTGAATCGCTCGGGGGTCTTGAGGAAGGTGACCACCTCCTCCAGATCCTGCTTGGCTTCATCAACACCGGCCACATCGTCGAACTTGACGCCGGTTTCGGCCTCCATCAGGAAGCGGGCCTTGGACTTGCCGAACTGCATGGCCTGGCCGGGGCCGCCGGGCATGCCGGAGGAACGGCGGGCCAGAAAGATGAGCGAGCCGATCAGCAGCAGCGGGAACAGCAGGTTGCCGAGCAGGCCGAGGGCTGGTGGGCTCTGGCGTGGCGGATGGATGTCGAAGCTGATGCCCTGTTGCTTGAAGGTGTTGATCAGCTCAGGCGAGAGTCCCGGCAGGTCGACCCGCAGGCGCTGAACCCGGTTGTCGAGATCGGGATCCACGGCTTCGATCACCGCGCTGCGGCCGCCGTTGTAGATGTCAACCGAGTTGACTCGACCCGCTTCCACATAGTCGAGAAAACGCCCGTAGCCCATGGGCGCGATCGCGCTGTTGCGAGGTGCAGAGGTGGAGGGCGAAGGAGCCAGAGCTGAGGGACCGCCGCTGCCGATGAGTTGCCAGCCGAGGAAGACGGCAACACCCAGAGGAAGCAGCCAGAGAACAAGGAGCCGCCAGCGCTGATTCATGGCCTGTTGAATTTTGAACAAGTGTAACGGGCGGCGCACCGGGCCCGTTGACTCAGCCGGCCTCCAGCCAGGGCGATGTCACCAGGGTTGCGGGCTCCTCAAGCGGCCCGGTGGTGCTGGGCAGATCAAGCGGCTGCTCCGCTGGCGGGTCGATGCCCAGCTCCTCGGCAGCGATGGTTTCCACCAGTTCGGCTCCCCCCAGGCTGTGGGACCAGATCTCCACCTGGGTCTGCAGCGGGCAGCGGAAGCTCAGCAACTCGAACGGGAACACCACCCGCTCCAGGAAGAATTCATCGGGACCGACACAGCGCACGATGACCATCCGGTCGCTTCCGTTCCGGTAGCCGCAGTCCAACATGCCTGTCAAGGAAAGGTCTCCATATCTAGTCATTGCGGCCCCCCTGGAATTGGTGACCACGGCGACCGTTTGCCGGACTTCCGTTTTTCTGAAGATTGGCAGGTGGCTCAGAGGCTGCGCAGGGCCACGATCGGATCCAGCCGGGCGGCCCGCCGGGCTGGCACCACGCCGAAGAACAGCCCGATCGAACCCGACAGGCCCACGGTCAGCAGCACCGTGCTGGCCCCCACGCTGGCGGGCAGGGGTGAGAAAGCGGCGGCAAGGGCCACGGCCCCAAGGCCGATGCCGCTGCCGATGGCCCCGCCGAGGCTGGCCAGCACCAGCGCCTCCACCAGAAACTGCAGCAACACGTCGTCGCTGCGGGCGCCGAGGGCCTTGCGCAGGCCGATCTCCTCCGTGCGCTCACTCACCGACACCAGCATGATGTTCATGATGCCGATGCCCCCCACCACCAGGGAGATGGAGCCGATGGCCACGAGCAGCAGGGTGAGACCGCCGGTGATCGAGCCCACGATCGTCTGGGCATCCTTCTGGGAGCGCACCACGAAGTCGTCATCCCGGCGGATGCGGTGCCGTTGTCTCAGCAGGTTGGTGATCTGAAAGCCGGCTGCCCGGGTGCTCTGCTCATCGCGCGCTTCCACGCTGATGATCGTGAGGCTGATGCCAAAGCGCTGCTGGCGACCGCTCAGGCGGCTCACCATCGTGCGCAGCGGCACGTAGGCGTTTTCGTCCTGGTTGGCACCGAACACCGCACCCTTCGGTTTCAGCACGCCGACCACCTCGAAGGTCTGGTCGCGGATCCGCAGGCTGCGGCCCAGCACATCTCCAGCCGGAAACAGCTTGTCCCGCAGGTCCGGACCGATCACCACCACATTGCGCAGGTTGCGTTCGTCGTCTTCGCTCACGAAGCGGCCCTGGGCCACTTCGAAGTCGCGCACCGGCAGGAAGTGCTGGGTCACGCCGGACACCGATGCCGTGAGGCTCACGCTGCCGGCCTGCACCACCTCACTGAGGCTGATCTGGGGGGCCACCCGCCGCACCGACGGCACCTGCTCGGCGATCGCCTCGGCGTCGTCGAGCACCAGGCTGCGCGGCAGCTCCACCCCCTGGCGGCGGGTGTCGTTGGTGCCCGGGAACACGAACAGCACGTTGGCCCCCAGGTTGCTGAGCTGCTGGGACGCCAGGTCCTGGGCTCCGCGACCGACCCCCACCAGGGTGATCACGGAGGCGTTGCCGATCACGATCCCCAGCATGGTCAGCAGGCTGCGCAGGCGGTTGGCCTTCAGCGTGCTGAGGGCCATGGTGACCGTTTCCAGTGGGGAGAGCCTGGGGGCCACGGCCGCCGTCCGATTCAGCCCATGCTGTCGTAAGGCAGCTGGGAATGGTTGCCCGGCCCGCGGTGCACCACGCCCTGGTGCACGTCGAGGGTCACGATCTCACCCTGGCGGAGATCGGCCGTGGCATTGGCCACGCCCACGATCACGGGGATGCCGAGCCGTTGGGCGATCACGGCCGCATGGCTTTCACGGCCCTGTTCCTCGGCGATCAGCCCCCGCGCCTTGCGGATGCCATCGAGATAGGCCGCGCTGGTTTCGCGCACCACCAGGATTTCGCCGCTTTCGAGCCGGGCGGCCTCATCGGCACTGTGGGCCAGCCGCACCCGGCCGCTCACCGATCCATGGCCGATCCCCTCGCCCCGGCCCAGCACCGCCGACACGATCCCCACCTTGATGAAATCGGTGGAGCCGCTCACACCCGAGAGGGTGCCGGCTGTCTGCACCACCAGGTCGCCCTCCCGCAGCAGGCCCGTTTGCTGGGCCACCCCCATGGCCAGGCCGAAGGTGCTGGTGGAGGCCGCCTGTTCGGGCACCAGCAGGGGATTCACACCCCAGACCAGTTGCAGCTGGCGGGCCACGCGCACATCGCTGGTGATCGCAAGGATCGGTGTGCTGGGCCTGAACTTGCTCACATTGCGGGCGGTGGACCCACTTTTGGTGAGGGGCAGGATCGCCGCTGCATCGAGCTGGCGGGCAATGCTGCTCACCGCCTGGCTGATGGCGTTGGGGATGGTGGGTGCCATCTGGCCGTCGAGGGTGCGACGGGGATAGTCGCGCTCGATTCGCCGGGCGATCTGGGCCATGGTGGCCACCGCCTCCACCGGAAAATCACCCACCGCGGTCTCGTTGGAGAGCATCACGGCGTCGGTGCCATCCAGGATGGCATTGGCCACATCGCTCACCTCAGCCCTGGTGGGCCTGGGGCTGGAGGCCATGGAATCCAGCATCTGGGTGGCCGTGATGATCGGGATCCCCAGATTGTTCGCCTTGCGAATCAGCTCCTTCTGCAGCAGCGGCACCTCCTCGGCCGGCATCTCCACGCCCAGATCCCCCCGGGCCACCATCACGCCGTCGCACAGCGGCAGAATCGCGTCGATCGCGTCGATCGCTTCAAATTTCTCGATCTTGGCCACCACCGGGGTGGTGTGACCCTGGCTGCGGATCAGCTCACGGATCTCGCGCATGTCGGAGGGGTTGCGCACGAAGCTGAGGGCCACCCAGTCCACCCCCTGCTGCAGGCCGAAGGTCAGATCGCGCTTGTCCTTCGGGGTCATGGCCCGCACGGAGAGCTGCACGTCCGGAAAATTGACCCCCTTGTTGTTGGAGAGCACCCCCCCCACCGTCACCTTGCAGTGGAGACACTGGTCCTGCCCATCGACCCGCTCCACCACCATTTCCACCCGACCGTCGTCGAGAAGAATGCGGCTGCCGGGGATCACCTCATCGGCCAGCCGCTCGTAGGTCACGGTGGCGATGGTGCGGTCACAGGCCACATCCCGTGATGTGAGGGTGAAGGGGTCATCCTTGGCCAGGGTGATCGGGCCCCCCTCGAACCGCCCCAGGCGGATCTTGGGGCCCTGCAGGTCCTGAAGAATGCCGATGTGGACGCCCATCTCGTGGGCCACCTGGCGGATGGTGGCGATCCGGGTGGCGTGGTCGGCGTGGTCGCCGTGGGAGAAGTTGAGCCGAAAGGTGGTGGCTCCGGCTTCGATCAGCTGGCGGAGCACCGCCGGAGACTCGGTGGCCGGGCCGATCGTGGCCACGATCTTGGTGCGACGCATGCGACCGACCGGGCCCCGCGACCCTGAGCAAACTCGGAAACTACCATCCGCTGATCCGCCGCACAGCGCACCATGGACCTGCGCACCTACCAGACCCGATCACGGGCGACGGCGCTCTATCCAGGTGTGGGCACCAATCCCATCTATCCCACCCTCGGGCTCTGCGGAGAGGCCGGCGAGGTGGCCGACAAGGTTAAGAAGGTGATCCGCGACCGGGGCGGCGTCTTCGACGCCGGCGTGCGGGAGGCCCTCCGGCTCGAACTGGGTGATGTGCTCTGGTACGTGGCCCAGCTGGCAACGGAACTGGACCTCGATCTCGACGACGTGGCCACCGCCAACCTGGACAAGCTGGCCAGCCGGGCCGCCCGTAACGTGATCAGCGGCAGTGGGGATGACCGGTGACCAACAACCCGATGCGGGGCCTGGCAGTGCTGCTCCTGCTCATCAGCCTGGTGCTGGTCTCGCCCCTGCCGGCCCAGGCGGCCGAACTCGCCGTGGAGAATCTCTCCCTCAGCCCCTGCCCGGTGGCCGATGCGGGCAGCCAGCCGCAGCTGCAGCGCGCCGCAGCGGCCAGTTGCTACGCCCTGCGCGGCACGGTGATCAACCCCGGCCGTCTGCCGGTGGTCGACACCGATGTCTATGGCCGCATCCTTGATGCCAGCGGCGAACCGGTGCTGCCGAACCGCACCCGCCTGGGTTCGATCGGCGATGTGCCACCAGGCCGCTCGGAGTTTGCTCTGCGCCTGGCGATTCCGGCCGGCACACCAGGTCCGTTCGTGGCCCGCAGCGTCAAGGCACGCGGATTCCGGGCGCCGGTGCGCACCCGCGCCGGCAGCGACGACGAGCTGCTGCCCCTGGAACAGAATCTCGACGGCTGACCGCCGGGCCGGAACCGGCCCTGGCGCCTTCAGACCCCGAGGCTGCCGCCCGCCAGGGCACTGCTGGCCCCTCCGAGCAACCCGGAGGCGATCTGCAGGGCAAAGAACGCCAGCAGGGCCGACAGGTCGAGACCACCGATGGGCGGGATCAGACCCCGGAAGGCGTTGAGATAGGGATCGGTGATGGCACTCACGCTGGAGAGCACCGGATTGCTCCAGTCCAGGTTGGGAAACCAGCTCAGCAGAACCCGCACCACGAGAATCAGCGTGTAGATGCTCAGGGTCTGGGCCAGCACCTGCAGCAGGAAGACGAGCACGTCCATGGAAATGGTCGGGTTTCAGGATCCGACTCTATGCAGCCCGGTCATCGGTCGGCACCTCGTTGCGCACGGCGAAGGTGCGGTGGAACTTCTCGCTGGGGGTGAGCCAGAAGGAGCGGCCATCGCTCTGGCGTCGCCTCTCGATGAAGTTCTGGGCCAGCAGTTCCTTGATGTGTTCATAGGCCCCCGATCCCCTCAGCTCCACCAGGTCGGACTGGAGGATCCGCCGCTTGAGGGCGATCGTGGCCAGGGTGCGCAGCGCCGCCGTGGACAGGTCCACGGGCACGAGCGAAGCCACCAGCGGCCCCAGGCCGGCCCGCAGCTGCAGGCAGTAGCGCTGGCCCTCCTGATGGATCTCGAGAGCCGTATCACGATGGGCGTAGTCGGCCATCAGGGTGATCAGGGCCAGTTCGGCGTCCTCCGGGGCCACCGAGGCGATGCGGGCCAGTTCATCGAGCCCGAGGGGCCGACCCTTGAGATACAGGATCGCTTCGAGGCGGGCGGGCAGCGACAACTCGCCCGCCAGCAGTTCGTGGTCGCTGTCTGCGGCCCCTGGGGATGCGCTGGAGTGGTCCATGGCCCTCGCCCTGGGCTGCAAGGTATCAGGGCCGGTCCGTGCCGGCCAGGGCCGGCACACCGGTGCCCTGCACCCCCAGGAACAGGCGATAGGCCGGGTTGTCGGTTTCGTCCCAGTGCTGATAGGGCAGCTGGTCCAGGAATGTGCCCCAGGCCTTGGTCTCGCTCGGAGGCACCTGCACGCCCACCACGATCCGGCCCACGTCGGCGCCGTGGTTGCGGTAGTGAAAAATGCTGATGTTCCAGTTGGGATGGAGGCTGCTCACGAACGCCATCAGGGCCCCTGGCCGTTCGGGAAACTCGAACCGATAGAGCCGCTCCTCCCCCAGCTTCAGGGCGGTGCCCGCGCTGGCGGGCAGGCGACCGCCCACCATGTGGCAGAGGTGCAGTTTCGCCAGTTCGTTGGCGCTCAGGTCCAGACAGGGGAACCCCGCCGCTTCCAGATCGGCGGTCAGGGCGAGGGTGTCGGCCGGTCCGCTGATCTGAACTCCCACGAAAATATGGGCCAGGCTCGGATCCGCCAGCCGGTAGCTGAACTCGGTGAGGCTGCGCTGGCCCAGCAGGGCGCAGAAACGCCGCAGGCTGCCGGGCCGTTCCGGAATCTCCCCCGCCAGCAGGGCTTCCCGTTGTTCGCCGATCTCAGCCCGTTCGGCCACGAACAGCAGCCGGTCGAAATTCATGTTGGCCCCGCAGGCCACAGCCACCAGGCGCCGATCCCGCAGGCCCCGCTGGGCCACATCCCGCTTGAGGCCGGCGATCGCCAGGGCACCTGCCGGCTCCAGGATCGAGCGGGTGTCTTCGAACACGTCCTTGATCGCCGCGCAGATCTCGTCGCCGCTCACCGTGATCATGGCGTCCACGAAGCGGCGGGCCAGGGCGAAGGTGTGCTCACCCACCTGGCGCACCGCCACACCATCAGCGAACAGACCCACCTGCTCCAGCCGCACCCGTTCGCCGCAGGCCAGCGAGCGGGTCATGGCATCGGCATCGGCCGGTTCCACGCCGATGATCTCCACCTCAGGCCAGAGGCTCTTCACGTAGGCGGCGATGCCGGCGATCAGCCCGCCACCGCCCACCGCCACATAGATCACATCCGGCGGCTCGGAGCTCTGGCGCAGGATCTCCATGCCGATCGTGCCCTGGCCGGCGATCACATCCGGATCGTCAAACGGATGGATGAAGGTGAGACCTCTCTCCAGCCCCAGGCTGCGGGCATGGTCGCAGGCCTCGTCGTAGGTGTCACCGTGGAGGACCACCTCGGCACCCCGGTCCGCCACCGACCTGACCTTCATGCGCGGGGTGGTCACCGGCATCACGATCACGGCCCTGCAGCCCAGCCGCTGGCCCGCCAGGGCCACCCCCTGGGCATGGTTGCCGGCGCTGGCGGCGATCACCCCACGCTCGAGCTCAGCGGTGCTCAGGCCCACCATCCGGTTGTAGGCCCCGCGCAGCTTGAAGCTGAACACCGGCTGCAGGTCCTCCCGTTTCAGCAGCACCCTGTTGCCGAGCCGGCGGGAGAGGTTGGGCGCCGCCTCCAGCGGTGATTCGATGGCCACGTCGTAGACCCGGGCCCGCAGGATCCGCTGCAGGTAGGGACTGACCTGTTCGTCGACGGTGTCGTTGGCGTGGCTCATGACTCCAGTGTCGCAAGCCGTCACCGAAACGGTCGCCGTTGCCTCCGGCGCCAGGAGGGGAGCTCCTAGATTGCCCGACAGACGACGGTCGGGCATGCATCTGAGCGAGCTGAGCCATCCGAATCAGCTGCATGGACTCAGCACAGCGGAACTGGAGGCCATCGCGCGACAGATCCGCGAACGCCACCTGGAGGTGGTGTCCACCAGCGGTGGTCACCTCGGGCCAGGCCTGGGGGTGGTGGAACTCACCCTGGCGCTCTACCAGACCCTGGACCTCGATCACGACCGGGTGGTGTGGGACGTGGGCCACCAGGCCTACCCCCACAAACTGATCACCGGCCGCTACGCCAATTTCCACACCCTCCGTCAGCAGGGTGGCGTGGCGGGCTACCTCAAGCGCTGCGAGAGCCGCTTCGACCATTTCGGCGCCGGCCATGCCTCCACGTCGATCTCGGCGGCCCTGGGCATGGCCCTGGCCCGTGATGCCCGCGGTGAGGACTTCCGCTGCGTGGCCGTGATCGGTGATGGCGCCCTCACAGGCGGCATGGCCCTTGAGGCCATCAACCATGCCGGCCATCTGCCCCAGACCCGGCTGCTGGTGGTCCTGAACGACAACGACATGTCGATCAGCCCGCCGGTGGGTGCCCTGTCCACCCACCTGAACCGCATGCGCCTCAGCAAGCCTGTGCAGTTCCTGCAGGACAACGCCGAGGAGGCGATCCGCCACCTGCCCTTTCTGCACGGCGAACTGCCGGCCGAACTGCGCACCCTCAAGGAGAGCATGAAGCGCCTCGCCGTTCCCAAGGTGGGTGCGGTCTTTGAGGAGCTGGGATTCACCTACATGGGGCCGGTCGACGGCCACGACATCGCCGCCATGGTGCGCACGTTCCAGGCGGCCCATCGCTGCGAGGGTCCGGTGCTGGTGCATGTGGCCACCACCAAGGGCAAGGGCTATGCCTATGCCGAAGCCGACCAGGTGGGTTACCACGCCCAGAGTGCCTTCGACCTGGCGAGCGGCAAGGCCTACCCCTCCACCAAGCCCAAGCCCCCCAGCTGGAGCAAGGTGTTCGGCCAGACCCTGGTGCGCATCTGCGAGCAGAACCCCCGGGTGGTGGGCATCACCGCGGCCATGGCCACCGGTACCGGCCTCGATCTGCTTCAGAAGGCCCTGCCCGATCAATACGTGGATGTGGGCATCGCCGAGCAGCATGCCGTGACCATGGCGGCGGGCATGGCCTGCGAGGGCCTGCGGCCTGTGGTGGCGATCTACAGCACCTTTCTGCAGCGGGCCTATGACCAGCTGATCCACGACGTGGGCATCCAGAACCTGCCCGTGACCTTCGTGCTGGACCGGGCCGGCATCGTGGGTGCCGATGGTCCCACCCACCAGGGCCAGTACGACATCAGCTACCTGCGGGCGGTGCCCAATTTCACCGTGATGGCCCCCAAGGATGAGGGCGAACTGCAGCGCATGCTGGTGACGGCCCTGGATCACGACGGACCCACGGCGATTCGCTTCCCCCGTGGCGAGGGAGAGGGCGTGCCGATCCTGGATGAGGGCTGGCAGCCCCTGCAGATCGGCCGTGGTGAGCTGCTGGCCGACGGCGACGATCTGCTGATCGTGGCCTATGGCTCCATGGTCTACCCCGCCATGGCCACCGCAGGCCTGCTGCAGGAGAAGGGGGTGCGTGCTGCCGTGATCAATGCCCGCTTCCTGCGACCGCTCGACGAGGCCCTGATCCAACCCATGGCCCGCCGCATCGGCAGGGTGGTGACCATGGAGGAGGGAGCCCTGGCCGGTGGATTCGGAGCTGCCGTTGTGGAATCGCTCAACGATGCCGACGTGCTGGTGCCGGTGCTGCGGATCGGCATCCCCGACATGCTGGTGGACCATGCCAGCGCCGACCAGAGCAAGGAGGCCCTCGGGCTCACGCCGGCCCAGATGGCTGAAACCATCCTGGCCCGCTTTCCAGGCTGTCGCGATGGCAAGCCGGTGCCGAGCCTGGTCGCCTGATCACAGGTCACCAGGCTCGGCAGACGATTGATCGGGCCGGTCACCGTGGCTGTGCCGACCCGAAGAATCACGACCGCTGACCGGCCGGTTGCAGCTGGTCAGAGAACGCCGCGGGCGGCCAGGCCCTGAATGGCGCCGATGCCGAGAATGTGACCGAGGGCGGTGGTGCCCAGCATGGCGCCGTGGCTGAGGCCGCCGAACAGGCTGGAGCTCGGCAGCTGCAGGCCCACATTCGGTTTCTGAATCGTGGCCTTGCCGATGGCGATCGCGAGCACGTTGCAGATGATCATCACCAGGGCCACTTTCGGGGACCAGGTGACAGTGGCGGGTGCCAGGGCCAGGAGGGGGGTGAGCATGGTGCGGAAGCCGACAGCCCATCTTCAGCTCCCTGCCCCGATCCATGGGGATCCGGCCCGGGCCCTTAAGACTTGTTGATCTGCCGCGCCGCCAGTCCGAAACCCAGGGCCACCAGCAGGTTGCACACGGTCAGCAGCGATTCCGCGGCCCCGTGCAGCGGGTCCACATTGGCCAGCTTGAGGCCGTACTGGCGTTCTGCCACCACGGCGGCCACGATCGTGAGGCCCACGAACACCAGGGTGAGTTGGAAGCCCCGCAGGGCTAGCCTTGGAAATGCCGGTATCCGCCGGCCCACCCCCAGAAACACCAGATAGGGCACCAGAGAAAGGCCGAACAGGGGCCCCGGATCCAGTGTGGCCAGCCGCCCAAGCCAGTCGCCTGCGGCTTCGATCATGGCTGCCCCTTGGCTTGGCCGTTCACCGCTGGCCCATCAGCAGCTTGCCTGCCGGCCATCAGGATCGCCACGGCAGCGGCGGCCAGGGCCGTGTTGCCCAGCAGGGTCAGGGCGGCCTGGAACACCACCAGCCCATCGAGCGATGGTGGGTTGTCATACAGGTGCCAGGTGCAGGCAGCCATGGCACTCACCAGGGCCGGCAGCATCGCCAGGGCCAGCCACTGCCAGCGGGGTTCCTGCCGAACGACCGCGAAGCGGCGAACGGCCACGATGGCGGCGATCCACTCCAGCACCGATGTGAGATGGATCCACCAGGTGGCCAGGGACAGGGCGTGCACGGATTCCCGAAACGGGGCCCCGTAATGTACGGACACTGCCTGCTGTGTGTGTGCGCCCCCTGCTCTGCGGTTACTACGGTGAGCACAACATCGGCGATGATCTGCTGCTGCGGGCGCTGCTTGCCCAGTTGCCCCGCTGCAGTCAACCCGTGGTCACCGCCCGGGACCAGCTGGAGGTGGAGCGCCAGTTCGGGGTGAGCACCTGCCCCCGCCGCCCCCTTCAGGAGGTGCTGCAGGCGCTCAGCCGTTGCGATGCCCTGGTGCTCGGTGGTGGCAGCCTCCTGCAGGACAGCACCAGTTTCACCAGCCTCCTCTACTACGCCGCCCTGATCCTGGCGGCCCGGGCCAGGCGTGTGCCCGTGCTGCTCTGGGCCCAGGGTCTCGGACCGCTGAGGCGCCGCCGCAGCCGAACGATCGTGCGTTGGCTTCTGGCCTTGGTGCAGGGTGTCACCTGGCGCGATCAGGGCTCGGCCCGCATGGCTGCTGCCTGGGGTTTCCAGGCGCCGGTGGGAGCCGACCCGGTGTGGTCGTTGCCGGCGACTGGCGGATCGGCAAGCCAGGGCGGTCCGATCGTGGTGTGCTGGCGAGACAGCGAACTGCTCGATGGGCCCCGCTGGCGGCGGCTGCTCGATGCCCTGGCCCGGTTGGCGGCCAGCACCGATGGCGAGGTGATCTGGCTGCCGTTTCACCGTGACCAGGATGCCGGTCTGCTGGAGCGGCTCCAGCAGCGGGGGTTGGTGCCGCCTGACCTGTTCAGGCGCAGCCGCGAATGCCCGCTCTCCACTCCGGAGGAGTGCCAGCAGCTGTTCGCATCCGCCTCGCTGGTGCTGGCCATGCGGCTGCACGGCCTGATCCTGGCGGCCCTGTCGGGTGCTGCCTGCGTGGCCCTCAGCTACGACCCCAAGGTGACCGCTGCAGCCGAGGGGCTGGCGTGTCCTCTGTTGGAGCTGGCGGACCTGGATGCCGCTGGCCCGGCGGCAGTGCTGGCCGATGCTTGGCAGGCTCAGCTGGGCAGGGGAATTCCCGCTGAGCGCCTCGAACCTCTGAAAAGGGCCACGGCCGTGCACGCCGATCTGCTGGCACGCTGGCTCGTGGCCCCGTCGGCTCAGGAGGCCTCGCCGAAGGCCACCTGACAGGCAGCATTCAGCAACTGGGCCTCAGCTCCCGAGGTGGGAGCGTTGCCGTTCAGTTCGCCGTCGCGGCAATCGGCCGTCATCTGATAGGAGCGGTCCTGATCGGTGACGATGAACTCGATGTCCACGTCACTGTTGTTGATGGGTTGAATCGTGGCGTATTGCAGTTGGTAGCTGCTGTCGGGCACCACGATGTAGGTCCGCTCGCTGTTGATCGCATTGTCAACGGCACTGTCGATGATGGCTGCCGTTGCCAGGGTGCCGAGACCCCAGGCAGCGGCGTTCACCCCCCACCAGCCCCACGGTGGTGATGACCAGCCCCCGTACCAGCCCACATTCCATGGACGGGCATAGCCCCAGCCGGGACGGGCCCAGCCGCCGCCCCAGAGGTTCACATTGTTGATGTTGACCTGCCGGTCCCAGTGGTTATGGCGATAATTCCGGTTCCAACGGTCGTTATCCCAGCGGCGCGCATCATGCCGCCAGCGGTCGTTGTCACGTCGATCGCGGTTGTTGCGATCCCAGGAGTTGCGGTCGCGGTTGTTGCGATCCCGGTTGTTGAGGTCGCGGTTATTGCGATCCCGGTTACTGAAGTCGCTGTTGCTGCGATTGCGGTTGCTGCCGCTGCCGTTGCGTTGCCGGTCATCGCCACGGGTGCCGGTGCGGCGGCCACCATCGCCGCCGCGGCGATCCAGATTGATGCTGTCGCGGTTGCCATGGCGCTGGGAATTGCCACTCCAGCCTCCGCTGGGCCGGTCGGATCCCCGGCCAAGACCCGAGGAGGATGCCCCACGGAAGCCACTGTTGCCGCCGCGGCTGCGCGACCCGCCGCCACCGCCACCGCCACCGCGACTGCGGGAGCCGCCGCCACCCCCGCTGCGGCCACCGCCACCGCGGCCGCCACGGGCCAGCTCATCCGCGGTTGTGGTGGTTGGGGCCTCTGCAGTGCTGGATGGTTGCTGCCATTGAAGGGCGGAGGCTGGGCCCGCCTGCAATGCGAGGAGCGCCGAAAACAGCCAGGGTGCTGCCTTCCTGATTGTGTTGTGCATGGCTGTTACTGGTTAGGAGTCATCGGTTTGATTGGTTTATTTGGTCTTCAGAAGCTCGCAGCCGTCGTCGTAGCAGATCAGATTAACCCTGCCTTCTTTATTCATCTGCACCCGCACAAGATCTCGACCCGCAAACTGCTGGGGAGATTCCTGGCGAATGCTGTTCAGGTAATTGGGATTGACGGCACAGAAGTCGAGCCCGTTGTAACAAACGGTGTTCACCGAGAAACGTGCCCCGGCAGTGCCCACCGTGGCAAACTGACCCGTTGCCGGGTTCATCAGCTCGATGCGGCTGGGATCATCGCTGACGCGGATTGTGACCACAGTCTTGCCAATCGTGTGCCGATAAACAGTGCTTTTGCCGTTCTGTGTGGCCTCCACGGTGCAGGGTTGGGCTTTGCCGCCCATGAAGCTGCATTCCGTGTTGAGTGTGTACAGCGTTTCGGCATTGGCTGCTCTTGAGTCAGCGGCCCCGCTGGCGCAGATCGCTGCCCCCAGGGACAGACCGAAGAAGGCATTGCGAAGTGTGTTGGCCATGGATGAATTGCGGGCAAGGACAATCACCCGGCTCAGCAGGAGCCGAAGGTGAGACATGGCCACCCTGCCGCAGATGGACAGTGGTGGTTCCCAACTTCGATGCTATGCAGCGGATTCGGATCGTGCCACGCCTTTGAAATCGGACAGAACAGCCAGAACCTCACGGCTGTGGCCTGCCGGCCTCACATCCACCCATCGGGCCCGCAACCTGCCCTCGGGATCAATCAGAAATGTGTGCCGCTGGGAAAAAGGGGCAATCCAGGAGCCGTAGCGCCGGCTCACAACGCCGTCCCCATCGGACAGCAGCGGATAGCGGAGCCCCTCGCTGCCGCAGAATTCGGAGTGGCTCTCGCTGCTGTCGGCGCTGACGCCGATCACTTCGGCACCCAGGGCATGGAAGGCTTCCAGGTCGCGCTGAAAGCCGCGGGCCTCCAGGGTGCAGCCGCTGGTGAAATCGCGCGGGTAAAAGTACAACACGGTCCAGCGGCCCAGCCGATCGGCCAGGGTCAGCCGGGTGGCCAGCACCTCACCGGCAGCCCCGGGAGCCATGCCCAACAGGTCAAAGTCGGGTGCAGGTTGGTCGAGCTCGGGCAGCTGCCCCCCCATGGCCTCGGCGGCCATGGGGGCAACGGTCACGACGGCGAGTGCCGCGGCCAGCCTGGTGAGAGCCTGACGGCGATTCACCGCGGGTCAGAGACGGGCCAGATTGACGCCCAGTTCCTTGGCGTACACCCCGAGCCCCTTTTTCTGGATGGTGCGCAGGGCCCGGGTGGAGACCCGCAGCCGAATGAAGCGGTTGCCCTCCGCCCACCAGAGGCGGCGCTCCTGCAGGTTCACCTGCTGCAGCTTCTTGGTGCGCACGTGGGAATGGCTGACGGCCATGCCGTTGTTGGCACGCTTGCCGGTGAGCTGGCAGACCCGGGACATGGATAAGTGAAGAAACGACAGTCAGGGCCAGGGCCCGATGGCTAAGCATATCAAGGCCCTGGGCAGTTCATTGAACCGGAGTCGCTCAGAGGCCCCGTTCCATCAGGCGCCCCATGAGTTCGGCGCTGCGTTGCTGGAAGCCGGCCAGCTGGTTCGGCTCCAGTCCGCCCACCGCCAGGCGGGCCAGCTCGTAGAGGTGGCGGCTCAGGTCCGTGGCCAGTTGCCGGCTGGGTGAGGCTCCCCCTGCTGTGCCGGTGATCACAGAGCCGGCTGAGAGCTTGAGCAGACCGTCCACCAGGCGGTGGCGCCGGTTCACCAGCAGCACGTGGTGGTCCGGCAGTCCCGGCAGGCGCTGTTCCATCAGGGCCCCCATGTCGTTGATGCGACGCATCTGCTCCGGCAGCAGAATCAGGGCGGCGGGCGCATCGTCGCCCTTGAGCGCCTGCACCTGAATGGTCACCTTGTCGTTCTCCAGGGCATCCTTGAACAGGTCCCGCAGCTTCTCGGAGCTGTCCTTGCCCCCGGCATCGCTGAGTTCTGTCTCCTTGTCCTGCAGGGAATCGTCGAGTTCACTGTCGACACGCTGAAAGGTCAGATCCTCATGGCGATGCTCCAGCCAGGGGATGAACTGGGTGTCGATGAAATTGTCGGCAATCAGCACTTCGGCACCCTGGCTGGTCCACAGGGCCAGGGCGCCGGCCTGACCGGCCTCGTCGGTGCAGTAGAGAATGCGGTTGGCGTGCTCGCCATCCAGGCGACTGCGGTATCCCGCCAGTGTGGTGAAGGCTCGGCCTGCCGGGGAGGGGATCGGATCGGGGCGGCTGCCAGCCGTGTCATCAGCCGTGTCATCAGCCGTGTCAGGCGTCTCAGCCGCAGCATGGCTGGTGCCGAACAGCACCAGTTCGGACACCTGGTCGGCGAACTTCTCATCTTCCATGGCGCCGATTTTGATGAATGGTGCCAGCGAATCCCAGATCTCCGCGTAGCGGCGGGGGTTGTCGCGCAGCAGCTCCTTGAGTCGGTCGCCGATCTTCTTGGCCACGAACCCACCGATCGAGCGCACCCTGCGGTCGGTCTGCAGGGCCGAACGGCTCACATTCAGGGGAATGTCGGGTGAGTCGATCACACCGCGCAGAGGCAGCAGATAGCGCGGTACCACCTCCTTGATGGAATCACTGACGAATACCTGGTTGCAGTACAGCCGAATCTCGCCTTTTTCCCAGTCGGCCCTGTTGCCAAGCATGGGGAAGTAGAGAATTCCCTGGAGGCTGTAGGGATAATCAGTGTTGAGGTGAACCCAGAGCAGGGGGTCGCCCTGAAATGGGTATAGGTAGCGGTACAGGTCAATGTAGTCCTGATCGCTCATGTCGCGTGCACTGCGCCGCCAGGGGGCCTCCCGCCGGTTCACAGTCTCGCCTTCAAGCTGCACCTCCACCGGCAGGAAGTCGCAGTAGGTGGTGATCAGGGTTTTCAGCCGGGAGGGCTCGATGTATTCGAGCTCCTCCTCCATCAGATGGAGCACCACATCGGTTCCCGGTTCGGCCCGTTCGCCTGCCTCGAGGCTGAAGTTCGGTGAGCCATCACAGCTCCAGCGCACGGCTTCGGCGCCCGTGCGGGCTGACAGGCTGACCAGTTCAACCTGCCGGGCGACCATGAAGCTGGAATAAAATCCCAGGCCAAAATGACCGATAATCGCGTCACTATCGCTTTTGTATTTCTGCAGAAACTCTTCGGCACTGGAGAAGGCAACCTGGTTGATATATCGCTTCACTTCTTCGGCGGTCATGCCGATACCGTTGTCAGAGATTGTGATTGTTTTCAATTCCCGATCGATGCGGATGCTGATCCGGCCCTCAGCCCCTTCGCTGGCGTCTCCGGCCATGGCGGCCATGCGGCGTTTGCTGATCGCATCGACCCCGTTGCTCACCAGTTCGCGCAGGAAGACCTCATGGCCGCTGTAGACCGCCTTCTTGATGATCGGGAAGATGTTTTCGGTGTGGATCTGGATCTGACCCTTTTCTTCCAGGACGGCCATGGCACACGATGCTGTACGACCCGACCCTAGGGATCAGCGGGTGGACCGCTCAACGGGGAGAACGGGCGGGTGACCGAACCCGCCTCAGCCGGCTTTCTGCAGTTCGGGGCGTTCCTCCGGCAGGATCGCCCCCGACACCGGACAGACCTGGAGGCAGATACCGCAGTCGATGCAGGTGTCGGCATCGATCCAGAAAAAGGACGTGCCTCGCTTGTTGGTGCCCCGCCCGGGGTGAATGCAGGCCACAGGACAGGCATCCACGCAGTCGGCCACGCCTTCGCAGATTTCAGTGACGATGGTGTGGGCCATGGTGAGGCAACGTTCAGGTTGAACTTTAGGCAGCCGCCTCCGGCCCCGGCAGCCAGATCGCCCCCCGGCAGCCCCGGCGCCGGGCCAGGGCCTCAGCCTCCGCCGATGAGCTGCAGGCCTGGCTGCAGAGTTCGGCGGCCTGCCCCTCGCCGTGGAGCACCAGCATGCGGGCCACCAGCTGGTCCCAGGTCACACCGGCCTGGCCGGCAACCAGCCAGGGCGCACCCTCATCGGCCGCCGGTGCTGTCTCCAGCAGATCACTGATGGCATCGATCGCGAAGGCGAACCCCATGCCCGCGGCATCGGCTGCGGTTTCGCTGAACCGCCTCACCAAGGCGTCGTAGCGGCCACCGCTGGCGATCACCACCGGCGCGGTGCTCCCCTGGCACACGAGCTGGAACACGAGACCGTCGTAGAGGTGGAAATGGGGTTGAAAGGTGGGATCGAACTGCACCACGATCCCCGCCTGGCGGGCCCGCCCATCGATGGCGGCCAGCACACCGGCCAGCGCCTGCAGGTCAGGCCCCTGGCCGAGCCAGTTGCCCAGCAGGGCGAGCACGGCGGACGGCGATCCGCGCAGGCCGATCAAGCGGCAGAGCCGTTGCCGGAGCGCCTCCTCCAGGGGCAGGGCTTCGAGGCCGAGCACATCAAACTGGGTGAGGGCACGGCGCACCGCCTGACGGCAATCGGCGGGCACCTGGTCCAGCAGCGAGGAGAGAATGCCGTGGTGGCCCACCAGCAGCCTGGGGTTGTGCTCGTGCTGCAGTCCGAGGCATTCCACGGCAGCGATCAGGAGATGCAGCAGCTCCCGCTCCGCAGCGGCGCTGGCGTCGCCGAACAGCTCCACTCCGCTCTGGATCTGTTCCTGGATCCGCAGGCCGGCAGCCGTGCCGTCTTCGCTCGCCACCTGGCGGAATGTGGGCCCGCTGGCCCACAGGCGCAGGGGCCGGGGCCGGTCGGCAAAACGGGTGCCGGCGGCACGGGCGATCGAGGCTGTGAATTCAGGTCGCAGGCCCAGGGGTTCGGCCTGCACGAGCCTCACCACATCGGCCTCGGCCACGCCGCCACCGGCCAGCAGGGTGTCGATGCGCTCCACCCCGGGGGGAGAGACCTCCCGATAGCCCCAGAGCCGGTAGATGCCGGCCAGCTGTTCACAGAGGCGGCGCTGGTTGCGCACCTCCCCTGGATGGCGGTCCCGGGTTCCGGCGGCGGGCTGCAGGGCCATGGGGTCGGGCAGGTTCGGATCGTGGCCGATCCTATGGACCGCCCCGTCAGCGATCGAGTTCGGTGGCGCCGTAGCTGGAGCCGCTGAGGGGGCGGCATTGCCCCAGGCCGTTGACCAGCGAAGGCACCAGCCCGGGGCTGCTGGCGATCACCCGGCCGCTGCTCAGGTCGAGGGGACCACCGTCATAGCTGCAGACCACACCGCCGGCCTGTTCCACAAGCACCACGCCTGCCGCCAGATCCCACGGCGACAGGCCCCGTTCCCAGTAGCCGTCGAGGCAGCCAGCGGCCACGCAGGCCAGGTCAACGGCTGCGGCCCCTGCCCGCCGAACCCCGCGGGTGCGATGGGTGAACCAGGCGAATTCGGCGTAGTTGTTGTCAAGCCGACTGGTGCGGTCGTAGGCAAAGCCGGTGGCCAGCAGAGACTCGCTCAGCTGATCGCAGCCGCTCACGGCGATCGGTGCGTCGTCGCACCAGGCGCCGAGCCCCGGTGCCGCCCAGTAGAGGTTGCCGAGTGCCGGCACGGCCAGGGCACCGAGCAGGGGCGTGTTGCGCCAGAGCAGGCCCACCGAACAACCGAAGAACGGATAGCCGTGCGCGTAGTTGGTGGTGCCATCAAGGGGGTCCACGCACCACTGGAGCCCATCCCGCTCCCCCTGGTGCAGACCGCTCTCCTCGGCGAGCACAGCCACATCGGGCGTGCGGCCTGCCAGCACCTCCAGCACCGCGGTTTCTGAGGCCACATCCGCTTCGGTGACCAGATCTCCGGCACGCCCCTTCTCGCGGATGCGGTTGAGGCGGCCGAAGTGGTGGCTCAGTCGTTCACCACCGGCGGTGGCGGCTCCCCGCGCCACATCCGCCAGTTCGGCCAGCTCGGCCGCCGACAGGCCGCTGGCGGCTGCGGCCCGGTCCGATGCGCTGGTGGTTGAATTCATGGCACGGAATGGCGGGTGGGGCGACCTTTCAGTCATCGTCGAGGGGCAGGCCCGGGCGGATCCGGCCCCGGCCGAAGTGCCGGCCGAACTGCAGCTCGTACACCTCATCCTCGTCCTGGGTCTCCACTTCGAGCGGGCCTTCGGCGCGGGCCACGCACAACAATCCGTAGCCCCGTTCCCGCAAGGCCCTCGACAGCCCCATGGCCTCCCGCTGGTCGATGGTGCCGTGCAGCACCCGTACGGCGCAGGTGGTGCAGCAGCCGTTGCGGCAGCTGAAGGGCAGCGACTCGCCCTGGGCTTCAAAGCTTTGCAGAATGCTCTGTCCCTCTGGCACATCCAGCCGGATCGTGCGGCCGGTCTGGCGCCAGTGAACCGTGATCGGGTAGGTGCGCACCATGGGCCGCAGCCTAGGGCTCCGAGGGGCGCTGAAGTGCTTCCTGGCCAGGGGAGTGGCTGCTAGGTTGGCTGGGTCCGGTGACGGATCGCCTCAGAACCCTGGGGTTGTTTGGAGAGGTGGCCGAGTGGTCGAAGGCGCAGCACTGGAAATGCTGTATAGGGGCAACTCTATCGAGGGTTCGAATCCCTCCCTCTCCGTTCATTGACCCTTGATCAGACGTCACCTGGGTCAACCGAACCGGCCGGTCACGTAGTCCTGGGTGGCCTGCTGTTCGGGTGCGTTGAAGATCCGTTCCGTTGGCGCATATTCCACCAGGTAGCCGATCTTGCCGGTGCCGCCCTCAACGGCTTCAGCGTTGAAGAAGGCTGTCATGTCCGCAACCCGCACCGCCTGCTGCATGTTATGGGTCACGATGATGATTGTGTAGCTGCGCTTCAGCTCATGCATGGTTTCCTCCACTTTCAAGGTTGAGATCGGATCCAGTGCTGAACAGGGTTCATCCATCAGGATGACCTCCGGTTCGGTGGCAATCGCCCGTGCGATGCATAGCCGTTGCTGTTGTCCACCAGACAGGGAGAAGCCACTTTCACCCAACTTGTCCTTGCATTCATCCCACACGGCCGCCTTGCGAAGAGATCGTTCCACGAGCTCATCCATATCGCCCTTGTAGCCGTTGATTCGAGCTCCAAAGGCAATGTTTTCGTAGATCGACTTGGGGAAAGGGTTGGGTTTCTGAAAAACCATGCCGATCCGCCGACGCACCTCGACTGGGTCCACGCGGGGGTCATAAAGGTCGTGACCATCGAAGATCACCCGCCCCCTCAGTTTGCAGCCTGGTATCAGGTCGTTCATTCGGTTCAGCGACCGCAGCACCGTTGATTTGCCGCAACCGGAAGGTCCGATGTAAGCGGTGACCTTGCCCATCGGTACATCCATGAAGACATTCCTGACGGCTTCAAAACTGCCATAGGAGATCGTCACATCCTGAAGAGAAATGCAGGTGTCGGTGGCTTTGGCCTGGTTGGCCGGTCGGGAGAACGTGTGGGTCATGGTTCGGGGGCGATGGTGTGCTAGTGAAAGTATCTCGAGGGAAGGCTGTGTAGGTGAGAGATAATATCGATAAAATCTGAACTTAGAGAGTGTGCAATCTGCTCAGCCAGCGCGCCAAGAGATTGGCCGCCAGGATGAGGATCACGAGAATAAATGATGCGGCCCAGGCGAGTTCATTCTGTGCCTCATAGGGCATGATTGCAAAATTGAAGATCAGTACTGACATCGTCGCAATGGGATTCAGAATTCCATCTGGCCAGAATGCGGAAAACAGGGCTGTGAAGATCAGGGGTGCGGTTTCGCCGGCCGCCCGGGCAATGGCCAGCACCACACCGGTGGCGATGGGTGTGAACGCTGCTGGGAGAACCACCTTGGTGGTGGTCACAAATTTTGAAGCACCCACACCGATGGCACCCCAGCGTAATTCCTGGGGCACAAGCTTCAGGCCCTCGTCTGTGGTCTTGATTACCGTGGGCAGCATCAAAATCGCCAAGGCCATGCCTCCGGCCAGGGCGCTGTAGCTCTGACCAAGGAAGATTCTGGTGGCCACCACGATTCCATAAACAAAAACACCAGAAATAATCGATGGCACTCCCGCGAGAATGTCGTTGCCAAAGCGGATGAACTGAGCAAACCAGCCACCGGTTGAATATTCAGACAGAAAAACGCCCCCACCAACACCCACTGGAATGGCAATCAGTGAGGCGATCAGGGTCACCACAACCGTGCCGACGATCGCATTGCCAATGCCACCCCCCTCGAGGCCGGGCGGAGGTGGCAGCTGGGTCAGCAGGGCGGGGCTGAGGGTTCGGAATCCCTTCCACAGCACGTGGAAGATCACCAGAAACAGAGGCGCCACGGCAATGGCGGCAAACAAACCGGCCACGCCGGTGAACAGGCGGTTCAGCCGGTTGCGGCGGAGCTGTGGGTTGAGAAACAGCGGCTGCCGATCGAAGCTGCTGGTGACGAGCGATGGGGATGGCATGGGTTCAGTATCGGAGGCTGAGCTTGCGCACGATCCACTGCGCCAGAACGTTGACTGCAAAGGTCAGCAGCATGAGCACCACGGCGGCGTACATGAGAGCCGACACCTGAATGCCGTCGGCCTCGCCGAACTGGTTGGCCAGCATGGAGGCGATTGTGTTGCCTGGCGCCAGCAGCGAAAGGCTGAAATTGAGAGAATTGCCGATGATCATCGTTACGGCCATGGTTTCCCCCATGGCCCGGCCCAGGGCCAGCATCACGCCCCCGATGATCGCCGAGATCGCCGCCGGCAGAATGATGTTGAAGATCGCCCCCCAGCGGGTGGTGCCGACCCCGTAAGCCCCCTGGCGCAGCTCGATCGGCACCTGCCGCAGGGCATCGCGGGAGATGGCCGTGATGATCGGCAGAATCATCACCACCAGGATGAGGATCGCCGGGGTCGTGCCCGGACCCTGAGGCGGGGTGCTGAACAGGGGCAGCCAGCCGAGGGTGCTGTGCAGAAACTCCAGCACTGGCCTGATGGCCGGCTCCATCACGAAGATCGCCCACAGGCCCAGCACCACCGAGGGGATCGCTGCCAGCAGCTCCACCATCAGACCGATGGCCTCCCGGATGGAGCCGGGGATCAGATCCTCGGTGATGAAAATCGCCGTGCCCACACCCAGTGGGATGGCGATCAGCAGCGACAGCACAGCGGTGACCAGGGTGCCGTAGATCGCCACCAGCGCTCCGTAGGACCCGTTCACAGGGTCCCAGGCCGAGGTGGTGAGAAACGACAGGCCGAAGCTCGCCATCGCCTCTCTCGCCCCGAACAGGATGGTGAGAATGATGCCCAGCAGGGTCACGGCCACCAGGGATGCCAGGCCGATGGTCAGATTGCGGAACCCCGTGTCCACGAGTTTCTCGCCCGCCGGTCGCCGCCGCAGGGTGAAGGCTTCTGACCGGTGATCGGGTGGCGGCAGGCTTGGAGTCATGCGGTCGGGGGGTCGGCGAGGCGGCCGGGCGGTGGTGCGCCCCGGCCACTCTTCGCCACCCATGATGGCCGCGGGCCATTAAGGGGGGTTTAACCTGATGGCAGGCCGGTAATGTCGGGTCTCCATCGCGGTTTTCATGGGCCGGATCGTCGGAATCGACCTGGGAACGACCAATTCGGTGGTGGCGGTGCTCGAGGGTGGGCGGCCCACGGTGATCGCCAGTGCCGAGGGAGGCCGCACCACCCCTTCGGTCGTGGGCTACAACCGCGAGCGGGAACTGCTTGTGGGCCAGCTCGCCCGCCGCCAGCTGGTGCTCAACCCGCGCAACACCTTCGCCAACCTCAAGCGGTTTGTGGGCCGGAGCTGGGACGAACTCGATGAGGGCAGCCTCACGGTTCCCTACACCGTGCGTGCCAACGATGATGGCAACGTGCGTGTGGTGTGTCCTGTCACCGAGCGGGAATACGCGCCGGAGGAACTGGTCGCCAGCATTCTGCGCAAGCTCGTGGACGATGCGGCCACCTATCTCGGCGAGGAGGTGGAGGCGGCCGTGATCACGGTGCCGGCCTATTTCAACGACGCCCAGCGCCAGGCCACCCGCGATGCGGGTCGGCTGGCGGGCATCCGCGTGGAGCGGATTCTCAATGAGCCCACCGCCGCCGCCCTCGCCTACGGCTTTGACCGCAGTGCCGTGCGACGCGTGCTGGTCTTCGACCTCGGCGGTGGCACCTTCGACGTGTCGCTCCTGCGCATCGCCAACGGTGTCTTTGACGTGAAGGCCACCAGTGGTGACACCCAGCTCGGTGGCAACGACTGGGATCGGCGGATCGTGGACTGGCTCGCCGATGCTTTCCTGGCCGAGCACGGTCTCGATCTGCGGCGCGACCGGCAGGCCCTTCAGCGGCTCACTGAAGCGGCCGAGAAGGCCAAGCAGGAACTCTCAGGGGTGCTGAGCACCCCCATTTCCCTGCCGTTCATCGCCACCGGCGCCGAGGGGCCGCTGCACATCGAGACCACCCTGGAGCGATCCACCTTCGAGGGGCTCTGCCCCGATCTGCTTGACCGGCTGCTGCGCCCTGTGCAGGCAACCCTGCGGGATGCCGAACTGCTGGCCGATGACATCGACGATGTGGTGCTTGTGGGCGGCAGCACCCGCATGCCCATGGTGCAGGAGATGGTGCGCACCCTGATCCCCCGTGACCCCTGCCAGTCGGTCAACCCCGATGAGGTGGTGGCCATCGGAGCCGCCGTGCAGGCCGGCATTCTCACGGGCGAGCTGCGGGACCTGATGCTCAACGATGTCACCCCCCTCTCCCTGGGACTGGAGACCATCGGCGGTGCCATGAAGGTGCTGATCCCCCGCAACACACCGATCCCGGTGCGCCGCAGCGATGTCTTCAGCACCTCGGAATCCAACCAGAATTCGGTGGAGATCCATGTCCTCCAGGGCGAGCGACCCATGGCCGACGGCAACAAGAGCCTGGGTCGCTTCCGCCTCAGTGGCATTCCCCCGGCTCCGCGGGGCGTTCCCCAGGTGCAGGTGTCGTTCGACATCGATGCCAACGGTCTGCTGCAGGTGTCGGCCACCGACCGCACCACCGGTCGCCAGCAGAGCGTCAGCATCCAGGGTGGGTCCAACCTCAGCGATGAGGAGATCAACCGCCTGCTGGAGGAGGCGGAGCGCCGCGCCGAGGAGGACCGCCGGGAACGCCGCCGCCTCGATCGCCGCAACCGGGCCCTCAGCCTTGTGGCCCAGGCCGAACGCCGCTTGAGAGAGGCCTCGATCGAACTGGGCCCCTACGGCGCCGAACGCCAGCAGCGGGCCGTGGAACTGGCCCTGCGCGATGTGCAGGACCTGCTCAGCGCCGGCGACGAGGGCGAACTCGACCTGGCCGTGAGCGGCCTGCAGGAAGCCCTGTTCGGCCTGAACCGCCGCATGATGGCTGACCGGCGCACGGAGGCCGGTCCCCTGCAGGGTCTGCGCAACACCCTCGGCTCGATCAAGGACGAATTGTTCTCCGATGATGACTGGGACGACTGGGAGACCCGCGACCGCCGCCGCAATGACTGGTCAGGCCGCGACGACTGGTCAGGCCGTGATGACCGCGAGCGCTACGACCGTGAGCGCTCCGGTCGGCCTCCCGTGGATGACCCCTGGACCGAGCGGGAGCTGCGGTGAGCCGTTCCCATGCCTCCGCTGCGGTGGATCACTGGCGGGTCCTGGGTCTGGCCCCCGGTGCCGATGGTGCCGCGCTCAAACGGGCCTTCCGCCAGCAGGCACGGCGCTGGCATCCCGATCTCAACGGCAATGACCCGTTTGCCGAGGAACGCTTCAAGCAGATCAACGAGGCCTATGCGGTGCTGTCGGATCCGCGGCGGCGGCTGGCCTGGGAGCAGGGGGCCGACGGTGCTGAGGACCCAGCTGCGAACGACGACCCGTTCGCCCGCGGATTTCCCGACTTTGAAGACTATCTCGATGTGCTCTTCGGGCGCAGTCGTGGCTCGACCGACGACCCAAGCCCCGACGACACCCACGGCGCCACCGGCAGCAACGCTCACGCCGATGCCGAGCCATCCCCTCCCCCTGCTGATGCCGGTGAGGAGCCCGCCCGTCGGCCTGGTCGGGTCGCCACTGCACCGGCATCGCCACCGCCGGTGCAGGCGGCGGCCGATCTGGAAACCATCGTTGACCTGACCCCCGATCAGGCCCTGCACGGCACCCGCCTGGAGGTGGAACTGGCCGACGGGCTCCTGGTGGAACTGGCCACCCCACCCCTGGCCGGCGATGGCTGGCGCCTGCGCCTGGCCGGGGTCACCCCCGGAGGGGGCGACCACTTTCTGCATCTGCGGGTACGAACCGTCGATGGCCTGCGGATCGACGGCCTGCGCGTTCTGCACACCCTCGACCTCACGCCGGCGGATGCCGCCCTCGGTTGCCAGGCCGTGGTGCCCACCCTGGAGGGGCCCGTGCGGCTGCGGGTGCCGGCCGGGTCCTCCAGCGGGCGGCTGCTGCGCCTGCGGGGCCGCGGACTGGCGGATGGCGAGCGGGTGGGAGACCAGCTGGTACAGGTGCGCATCGTGGTTCCGGCCGATCTGCCTGAAGCGGACCATGCCCTCTACCGCCGCCTGCGGGAGCTGCAGCTGGAGCGAGAAGATGGCTGAACAAGTCGCTCGGTGAGAGACTGGGCGATCCGTTGCCACCGCGGCCCTGATGCAGGTGCACGTGCTTCTGTTTGATGCCGGGACTGACCAGGAGGGGATCCATTCCCTTGAACTGGGTGGCCGCACGATCGTGCTGATGTTCGAGCAGGCGGACGATGCCGTTCGATATGCCGGGCTGCTGGCAGCCCAGGACTTCCCCGAGCCCACGGTGGAGGCCCTCGACCGGGAGGAGATGGAGATGTTCTGCCTTCAGTCGGGATACGAGGCCCGCTTCGTGCCCGCCGGCTTTCTGCCCCGCAGCGATGAGGACCGCCTGCTGATCGCTCCGCCGGAGCGGAATCTCGACGTGAGCGGCTGGAGTGAGGCCGAACCACCCGCTGCCGCCGCTGCCGCTGACCAGGCCCCTGCCGACTACTCAGCCAGTGAGCTGGATGCCCTGCGGCGCCAGCTGGAGGGCCTGCTGTGAGCGCCACCCCCGACCGCGGCCATCTGCTGACCGAGCAGGCCAATCCCGCCAGTGAACGGCTTGATGAACTGGACACCACCAGCCTGGTGGATCTGTTCTGCCGCAATGATCTGGACCCCCAGCGGGCCGTGCAGGCGGCGGCTCCGGCCCTCAGCGCCGCCATCGATGCGATCGCCGCCCGTCTGCGGGCCGGTGGTCGGCTCTTCTACCTCGGTGCCGGCACCTCCGGCCGGCTGGGGGTGCTGGATGCGGCCGAATGTCCACCCACGTTCTGCACACCGCCGGAGCTGGTGCAGGGCGTGCTGGCCGGTGGGGCGCCGGCGCTGCTGCGCAGCTCCGAGGGGTTGGAGGATCTGTTCGCTGCCGGGCGCGAGGATCTGGCGGCCCGTGGTTTCGCACCGGCCGACGCCCTGGTGGGCATCGCCGCCGGTGGCACCACCCCTTACGTGCATGGCGGTCTCCACCATGCCCAGGCCATCGGTGCCCTCGCCATCGCCATGGCCTGTGTGCCGACCCCCCAGGCGCCCATGCCCTGCGACATCGACATCCGGCTGCTTACGGGCCCGGAGCTGGTCACGGGGTCCACCCGCCTGAAGGCCGGCACAGCCACCAAGATGGCCCTCAACATCCTCAGCACCGGGGTGATGGTCCGTCTCGGCAAGGTGCATGGCAACCGCATGGTCGATGTGGCGGTCACCAACAGCAAGCTGGAGGATCGGGCGCTGCGGATTCTGCGCGATCTGGCCGGCGTGGAGCGCTCCCGCGGTGCGGAGCTGCTACGGCAGGCCGCTGGATCGGTCAAGGTGGCCCTGCTGATGGAGCACACCGGTCTGGGGGCCGAGGCAGCCGCCCAGGCCCTGGCCCAGCACGGACCCTCCCTGCGGGCCACCCTCGCGGCGGTGCGGCCGGCCTGAAGGGCGGCGTCAGGTCCCCCCACCAGCCCTGTGGGGGCCCCAGTAGGGGCTGGTGAACAGGTCCAGCCGCCGCCGCGTGGCCTCCGGCACGTGCTCGGCGGGGGTCATCAGGGCGTTGCGCAAGGCCGTGTGGGCCCGGCTGGCGGGGCGCTGCCGGGCGATCTCGGCTGCGGTGGCGGCAATGATCCGCTGGGCCAGTTCGGCATTGGACCGCAGATTGTCGATCACCATGTCCACGGTCACGGCGTCGTGGTCGCTGTGCCAGCAGTCGTAGTCGGTGACCATGGCCAGGGTGGCGTAGGCGATCTCCGCCTCCCGCGCCAGCCGGGCCTCGCTGTGGTTCGTCATGCCGATCACGTGGCAGCCCCAGCTCCGATAGAGCTCCGATTCGGCCCGGGTCGAGAAGGCCGGCCCCTCCATGCACAGGTAGGTGCCCCCTTCATGCAGGTCACGCCCCGCCGGCATCAGCGGCCGACCCGCTGCGGCTAGCACGCCGGCCAGGCTGGGGCAGAAGGGATCCGCCACCGTGACATGGGCCACGGCCCCATCACCGAAGAAGGTCAGGGGCCGCTGGTGGGTCCGGTCGATGAACTGATCAGGCACCAACATGTCCAGGGGCCGCAGCTGCTCCTGCAGCGATCCCACCGCCGACACCGAGAGGATCCAGCGCACTCCGAGGGAGCGCAGCGCCCAGAGGTTCGCCCGGTAGGGCACCTCGGTGGGGGTGAAGCTGTGGTGACGGCCATGCCGTGCCAGGAAGACCACCTCCAGATCCCCCAGGCGGCCCAGGCGCAACCGGTCGGATGGCGCGCCGAAGGGGGTCTCGACCGCGATCTCCTCGACGTCGGTGAGGCCATCCATGGCGTAGAGGCCGCTGCCGCCCAGCACGCCGAGGCGTGCTTGGGCGAGATCGATTCCGGCTGCGTTCATGGCCACGGGTCGCTGCGTTCGTTCTAACCCAGGGGAAGCTGACGCCTACGGTGGGGCCAGATACCCAGCCGTGATGACCACTGCCCTGATGGACACCGATGCCGGCACCATCCGCATCACCCTCTTCGATGCCGATGCACCCGGCACCGTGGCCAATTTCGTGAAGCTGGCCAGAGATGGCTTCTACGACGGCCTGGCCTTTCACCGCGTGATCGATGGCTTCATGGCCCAGGGAGGGTGTCCCAACAGCCGCGAAGGCGCGGCGGGCCGACCGGGCACCGGTGGCCCGGGCTACACCATTCCCTGTGAGATCAACGCCAACAAGCATCTCGACGGCAGCCTGTCCATGGCCCACGCGGGTCGCAACACCGGCGGCAGCCAGTTCTTCCTGTGCCATGCCGCCCAGCCCCATCTCGATGGGCAACACACCGTGTTCGGCCGCACTGCCGACATGGATGTGGTGCTGGCCCTCCGCAACGGCAGCCGCATCAAGCAGGTCACAATCGAGGCGTGAACCGCCGCTGCCGTTTGGCCCTGCCTAGCCCGGTAGGAGCAACCCCTCCAGCTCCGGCGGCGGCTCCACCGGATCGGGTGGGTGGCCGCTCAGCATGCGATCCACGAAGCGCAGCTGCTGGGGCAGGCAGACCCGTCTGAGGTCATAGTCCCGTTCCACGGTGCGGCGAGCCGCCGCGCCGAGGGGCGCATGGGCTGCCGGATCGGCCAGCACGGCACAGATCCTCTCCGCCAGTCCCTCACCATCAAAAAAATCCACCAGCAGGCCATTCTCTCCCTCGCGGATGAGTTCCTGCACCGGGGGGGTGCGTGAGCCGATCAGCACACAACCGGCTGCCATGGCCTCGATCATGCTCCAGCTGAGCACAAACGGCACTGTGAAATACACGTGCACCCGGGTGAGCCGCAGCATCGAGTGGAGTGCCGGCAGCGGCAGCTTGCCCACGAAGTGGATGCGGCTCATGTCCAGTTTTCCCTCCAGTTCCGCCATCAGCACCTGGCGCCAGGTGCCTCCCTGGGCCGGCGCTGAGCCGTAACTCACACCATCGGCGCCGATGATGATCACGCGGGCCCGGGGGCGCAGCCGCTGCAGCAGCGGCAGCATGCGCATGAACACATGAAACCCCCGGTAGGGCTCCAGGTTGCGGCTGGCAAAGGTCACGATTTCATCACCCGGTTCGAGCGTGATGTCGCGCTTCATCAGCTTCATGGATTCAGCGGGATGGCTGCTCGACGGTGGCCTGATGCGGCTGGTGTCCACCCCCTCGTGGATCACCTGCACTCCCCGGCGGTAGGGACCGGGAATGCTGCTCCACTGAAACCAGGTGGGCATGATCGCGTAGGGATGGCTCTCCAGAGTGAGCAACTGCACGCCGCGGCGCAGGTTCAGGCGGGTGCGGCTGAAGGGAGCGGTGGGTGGAAATTCGGGATCGAAGCCGAAATCGGCGCCATCCAACCGGTACACGAACTCGGGCAGATGCAGCAGGGGAACACCGGGCAACACATCGGCCAGCCCCAGCAGTTCTCCCCAGCCCGGATGGCCGAGCACCAGATCGGGTCGGTCAAGGCGCTGCAGCATCTCCTGGATCAAGCGGGCGACGGCCTCGGCCCGCAGCACCTTGGTCTGCTGGTCGGCCACCCACGGATGGCAGTCGGGCACCCCACCTGCCGGCATGGGGTTGTAGCGGTGCAGAGGAATGCCAGGCAGCTCCCGGGCCGTGACCGCACCGATGGCGTGCAATTCATCGCCCCGGGCATTGAGGGCCTGGGCAAGATGCAGAAACTGCCCTGGAAAGTTCTGGTGAATCAGCCAGATCCTGGCTCGTCGTGCCATCGGCTTGCCACTCAGGCTGGTGCTGCAGGATCTTCCCATCGCAGATAGGCACCGGCCGTGAGCGGCAGCCATGGACAGCGGCTGTCCGCGCCACCGCCCAGGTCGGCCAGGGAGCGCCTCTCCGGTTCCAGATTGGCCGCCGGATGGCCCACCCGCTGGGCATCGGGAGCCAGCAGCAGCCGGATCGAGCGGGTCTGAGGCCATCCGGCCAGCACCCCCAGCAGGTGGGCCACATCCCCGCCGGTGAGGTGCATGCCCAGGGGGGCGGTGACCAGCAGGGCCAGGCGCGGTTGGTCCAGCAGGGCCAGCAGGCGCGGATGGGTTTCCAGGTCCAGCATCAGCCCCCGTCCCTCACCATGGCGCCGCAGCCGCTCAAGCCGTTCGGCCAGCTCCGCCCCTGTGAGGGTCCCGTTCCAGGCCAGCACGGCGGTCAGGCCGCAGTTCTCCAGGCGCTGGTCCTCATCGATCAGGTGCCCCAGCTTGGTGCGTTTGGTCCACAGGTAGGCCGCGTTGTGGGCGCCGGCATCGATCACCAGGGGCACCCGGTCGACCACCTGCAGCCCGTATCCATCCAGGCCGGCGATCTTGCGCGGATTGTTGGTGATCAGGCGCAGCCGGTGCACACCGAGGTCGCTGAGAATCTGGGCGCCCACGCCGTAATTGCGCAGGTCGGCCGGAAACCCGAGGCGTTCGTTGGCCTCCACGGTGTCGAGACCTCCGTCCTGGAGGGAATAGGCCCTCAGTTTGTTGATCAGACCGATGCCCCGACCCTCCTGCCGCAGGTAAACCACCACCCCCTCGCCCGCCGCATCGATCATGCGCAGGGCCGCCTCCAGCTGGGGGCGGCAGTCACAGCGCAGGGAACCGAAGGCGTCGCCGGTGAGGCATTCCGAGTGCACCCGCACCAGCACGGGGGCGGCGCCCGCTTCGGGATGGCCCTTGACGATCGCCACGTGCTCGCTGCCGTCGAGTTCATTGCGATAGCCGATCGCACGGAACCGGCCGAAGCTGCTGGGCAGTTCGGCTTCGGCCTGGCGCCGCACGAACCGTTCGGTGTCGAGGCGGTAGCGGATCAGGTCGGCAATCGAGATCAGGCGCAGGCCATGGCGGCGGGCGTAGACCGCCAGTTCGGGCAGACGGGCCATCGACCCGTCGGGGTTCTGGATCTCACAGATCACCCCGGCCGGATAGAGACCGGCGAGCCGGGCCAGATCCACCGCGGCCTCCGTGTGGCCCGCCCGCTTGAGCACCCCCCCCTGGCGGGCCCGCAGGGGAAACACATGTCCCGGTCGCCGCAGATCGCTTGGACGGGTGCTGGGATGGATGGCCACCTGGATCGTGCGGGCCCGGTCCTCAGCTGAGATGCCTGTGCTCACACCGTTTTCGGGGCCGGCATCCACGCTCACGGTGAAGGCCGTCTGGTTGCTGTCGGTGTTGCGATCCACCATCAGCGGCAGATCGAGCACATCGAGCCGCTCCCCTTCCATGGCCAGGCAGATCAGGCCCCGGGCTTCGGTGGCCATGAAATTGATCTGTTCGGGAGTGGCGAACTGGGCCGCGCAGATCAGATCGCCCTCATTTTCCCTGTTCTCGTCGTCGACAACCACCACCGATTCACCGTTGCGAATCGCCGCCAGCGCATCGGCGATCGGATCGAAGTGAATGGCGGCCGCCCCGGTGTCGGCGGTCGTGGCACGGGGGGCAGGCTGGGCGAGGGGTGGGGTCAGGGGAGGATGCCACGCACGAAACAGTTATAAGGCCCCGTTACGATCCCCGTTCGTTCCGCTCCAGCATGGCCAGCCAACGCGTCGCGGTGATCGGTGCAACGGGTTACGGGGGGCTGCAGACCCTGCGGCTGCTCCAGGACCATCCCCATTTTCAGGTGACCTTTCTCGGCGGCGACCGCAGCAGCGGTCGCCGCTGGAGTGATCTGGTGCCGTTTCTGCCCCTGGCCGGTGATCCGCTGGTGGCGCCCCCCGATCCGCAGGCGATCGCCGATGCCGCGGACCTGGCCGTGTTGAGCCTGCCCAACGGCCTGGCATCGGCGCTGGTGCCACCGCTGCTTGAGCGAGGTGTGAAGGTGGTGGACCTCTCGGCCGACTATCGCTACGGCTCCCTGGCCCAGTGGCAGGAGGTCTACGCCGCCGAGGCGACCGAGCATGTGCGCGGCGATGCCGACCTGTGTGCCGAGGCGGTGTACGGCCTGGTGGACTGGTCTGAGGAGCGGATCCGCCGCGCCCGGCTGGTCGCGGCCCCGGGCTGCTTTCCCAC
>JBKDDA010000063.1:0-11624 GCA_046313055.1 Synechococcaceae cyanobacterium
CCGCCATGATCCCCGCATCAAACGAGAAGCGGCCGGGTCCCAGCAGCAGCAGGGCCACGCTGCCCCCCAGATAGAGCACCACCAGCTCCAGCACGTAGATGTTGAGCCCCGACGTGAGGATGTGGTGGTAAGCCGCCACCGCCATGGTGCCGATCAGGGCCAGGGCACCCAGGGGTGCCAGCACCCCCAGGATCAACATCCAGCTGCCGAGCACCTCGGCGTAGCCAGCCATCTGGGCCATCAGCAGCGGAAACGGCAGATGCAGCGGCACCACGTAGTTGGCCGCAAAACCCGCCGGATCGGCCAGCTTGTCGTGTCCGTGGTGGACCATCATCAGCCCCACCGCCAGCCGCAGGGCCAGCAGCCCCAGGCTGGCCCTGCGGTTCGGCCCCAGCAGGTAGGCCTGCAGCGGAGCCTTCAGGGCCGCCGGCAGGCCTGCGGCCCCCCCGGTCTGGTCGGCGGCCGCCACCCGCGGGCTGATGACCACAAACCACAGGGCCATGGAGGCCGCCACAAAGCCGGCAAAGACCTCGATCAGGATCGTGGTGGACATGGAACCGGCACAAATGCAATCAGCGCCGCCATGTTGGCGCGCGATGTAACGAACCGTGAAGGCTTCTCAGAATCCACGATCCGCGGCGCTCGCCAACGGCGGCGGGCGCTTGGGCCTTAAGATTTTTTCAATGATTCAACTGTCCGGTCCGGGTTGAGCCACCCCACCGCTTCACTGGTCTTCGTGCTGGCTCCGGCCGGTGACCTCCCCGCCGACCAGGCCGACTGGGGCCAGCTCGTGCAGGCCCAGGCCGCTGCCATCCCCGCCGCCTGGTCCCTGCGGATCGTGAGCGGCGGCCGCCAACTCCTCGCCCTGCCGGCTGATCCACCGCTCGACGGTCGCCTCACCGCCGCCGCCGCCCCCGGACTGCGGCCCCTCTGCGACGCCACGATCCCCGACCTCCAACCCGGTGCCCTCCACCTCGCCGTCTATGCCGCCACCGGCGACGGCTCAGCCCACTGGCACCAGCTCGACAGCTTTCCGCTGGCTGATGGCACCAACGAAACCTGTTGGTTCTACCCCACCAATGACGGCGCCTTTCTGAGCTGGCAGCGCTGCCTCGACGTGCAGCTGGCGCCCGGTCGTCTCGTGGATTCCGCCCCCCAGTCGGCCACCGCCCGGCCCGTGGCCTACGACCGGGGTCGCATCCGCGTGCTCTACAGCCTCCTGGCCGACGACAACCACCTCACCTGCGTGGGCCTCACCTACGCCGGCAGCCGCATTGACTGGCCCCTCACCGTGATCCGCTGGCACCCCACGGCCACCTGGTCGGCCTTCTCGGTCGACACCCAGGCCGACCGCTCGCTCACGGTGCATCAGCGCCTGGTGGTTCCCCCCGCCACCGGCACCTGAGCCGCCCTCACCACATCCACTCCTCCGGGGCCGGAATGCCGTTCTGTCTGCGGGCCCGGGCCAGCTGCTCCCGTTGCCGCGCCTCCTCCTCGCTGCGGCTCAACCAGGGGCGCACCCGGCTGGTGGCCCGGGCCCCGTCGCGGGCCGAGGGCAGCCGGGTGATCCGCCAGGTCGCTCCGTTGTGGCTCACGCTGTCGCTGCCCATGCACCGAACCTAAGGGCTGGCCAGCTGCCCCCCTTGCAGCTGGCCATGGTGGAACAGTGCCAGGCCCCCCAGCCCTTCGGCCCGGTTCAGTCGGCGCACCTCCGCCACCATGGCCGCCCCCACCTGCCGCCCATGGGGCCGCAACGCCAGCCCGGGCACCAGCCGGGGCCGGCAGGCTGCCGGCAGCTCCGCCAGGCATTGCTGCAGGGCACGGCGGTAGTCGGCCAGGCTGGCGCGGTACAGCTGGGGCAGCAGCAGGTCCACGCTGCCGTCGCGCAACCAGGCCGGGCCATCCTGCCCCAGCTGCCGCAGCCCCACCGGCGGCGGTGCCGGTGCCATCAGCCAGCGGCAGCCCGGCTGCAGCGACCGGATCGCCGCCCCCGTCTCCCGCACCCAGGCGCTGATGCTGGCTGCATCGCCCCGGCCCGGCAGCGGAATGGCGATGCGGTCATCCCCCTGCACCCCATCGACCCCGTAGTGGGCCACCACCTCGAGCATCAGGTCCCGCAGCAGGGTGCGCACCGCCGGTTCACGGCCATTCAGCCAGCGCAGGCCCCCGTGCACCAGGCCCTGCCCCCGCCGGTCGCGGGCCTGCCAGTGGGGGTGGATCGCCAGCAGCGGGCCGGGCTCCCCCGCCGGTTCCGCCGCGAAGCCGTACTCGAACCAGGCCACCACCTGCAGCCCCCGCTCCCGCCCCAGCCGCACCATCGTGGCCAGCGGGTCGATGGCCGCCGCCGCCAGGGCCGGGTCCTGGCGGGGCAGGCCCTGGCGGGCCATCACCTCGCTGGGCCAGGCCGTCAGCCCCCGGTTCCAGACCGCGGTGAACACGGCGTTGAAGCCCATCGCCGCCAGCCCATCGAAGGCCCTGGCCATCGCCGCTTCGCTCAGGGGCAGGGGGCTGTGGTGGTGGCTGGGCAGCCACACCGCCAGCCAGTCACGCTCCAGGGCCCCGGCGGGCCGGCGCTGTTCCGGGGTGTCAGACAAGGCAGTCGGCAGCCACCAGGGTTGTGACCCCATTGAGCCATGCCAGCTCCACCCCCGCAGCCGGGCCGGCACCGGTGTTGGCCAGCAGGCCCACCCACACCAGGGCGTCATCGGTCACCGTTGTGGGGTCGGCGTCGATCGCCCGCAGGTCCAGCAGGTCGCTGCCGCTCACGAAGTCGGTCACCGTATCGGCATCGGCGGCGGCCGGTGTGGGCCCCACCACGAAGCGGTCGGCACCGCCACCGCCGCTGAGGGTGTCGTTGCCGGCGGCGGCGCCGCTGTAGGAGGCCGTGTCCAGCCCCGCTCCGCCCCGCATGCGGTCGTTGCCGCCGCCGCCTTCGATGGCATTGGCGCCCCCATCGCCGCTGAGCACGTCGTTGAAGGCGGAGCCCCGCAGATTCTCGAAGCCCCTGAGCCGGTCTTCGCCGGCCCCTTCGGTGGCCTGGGACTCGCCCTGCAGGGCCAGCGACACCACCACCCGGGCCGCCGCGCCGCTGTACGACACCGTGTCGATGCCCTCGCCGCCATCGAGTTCGTTGTTCTCCCCATCCCCGCTGAGGATGTCGTCGAAGCGGCTGCCGCGCAGATTCTCGAAGCCGCTCAGCCGGTCGCTGCCAGCTCCGCCGGTGTTCTGCGGTCCGCTGATCGCCAGCGACACCGTGACGCCGCTCCCGGCCGCCGCGTAGGAGACCGTGTCGTCTCCCCGGCCGCCCTCGAGGGTGTCGTTGCCGAGGCCGGCACCACCATCAATCACGTTGTGGTCGTCGCTGCCGCTGAGAACGTCGTCAAACGAACTGCCGATCAGATCTTCGATGGATCGGGCGAAGTCGGCGAACGCCTCACCGTTGTCCCTGTCCTGGGCCTCCTGCAGAACAAACCGGACACCGCTGCTGGCCTGGGCGAAGGACAGGGTTTCATCGTTGACCACGGCTCCCGGGATCAACGGTCGCGTGGAACGACGCTCTGCGGAACCGGCCAGGCCGCCAGCGGAGTTGGGCACGGTCATCCCGAGTCAAAAAATCGGGCGAATCGCATCGAATCCTTCGCATGCCGTCTCCCCCGATTTCGGTCTTGCTTCGCCCACGGCGACCGGCAATCTGTGTGGAATTGTCTTGCTGTTCGGCTGGTTGTGTTTGTTCTGTGGTAAGGCTCCTTTTCGGTGTCTGTGGTGGCCCGCCTGCCTGCTGCCCAGCTCCGGTTCCCGATGTCCCCCGCCCCACCCTCTCCGGCTGATCGTCTGATCCTGGCCCTCGACCGGGCTGATGCCGCCTCCGCCTTCGCCCTGGCCGCCGCCGTTCCCGATCTCCGCTGGGTCAAGGTGGGCCTGGAACTGTTCAGTGCGGCCGGTCCACCGGTGGTGGCACAGCTGCGGGATCGCGGCCTGCAGGTGTTTCTGGATCTCAAGTTCCACGACATCCCCGCCACCATGGCCGGGGCCTGCCGCAGTGCCGCCCGCCTCGGCGCCGGCCTGATCACCGTGCATGCCTGTGCCGGCGCCGAGGCCCTGGCCGCCGCCGCCGCCGCCGCCGCTGAGGGGGCCGCCGCCGCCGGCCTGCCGCCCCCCACCCTGCTGGCGGTCACCGTGCTCACCAGCTGGGATCCGGCCCGCTTCGCCGCCGAGCTGGCGATCGCCGAACCCCTGGCGGCCTATGTGCCCCGGCTGGCGGCCCTGGCCGCCGCCGCCGGCATCGGGGGGTGTGTCTGCTCGCCCCTGGAGGTGGCCGCCCTCCGGGCCGCCCACCCCCGGCCCTTCGCCCTGGTCACCCCCGGCATCCGCCCGGCCGGCAGCGCCCCGGGCGACCAGCGGCGGGTGCTCACCCCTGCCGAGGCCATCGCCGCAGGTGCCAGCCAGCTGGTGGTGGGCCGGCCGGTGAGCGCCGCTGCAGACCCGGCGGCGGCCTTTGCCGCGATCTGTGGCGAGCTCGCCTGAGCGCTGCCGTCGGTCGGCCGCATCCAGACAGCAGCACCTGCCATCAGAGTGGGAATCAATAAGGTGATCTGCATCCGGTTGCGTCTCCGATGAGTGCCCACGCCAGCCCGGCGCCTGCCTCCACCCAGCAGGCGGTGCAGCGGATTGATCAGGCGCTGTTCGATGCGGTGGCAGCCGAGGCGCGCCAGCTGCCCCGGCTGCGGCGCAACCACAACCTGCACCAGGAAAACGACCTGGTGCAGCGTTTCCTCAACGTGCTCCAGCCCGGCACCTACGTGCGGCCGCACCGCCATAGCCGCGACAGACCCGGCAGCGGTTTCGAATGTTTTGTGGTGCTGCAGGGCGCCATCGGCCTGCTGCTGCTCGACGGCCACGGTGCGGTGACCCGCCTGGAGCGGCTGGAGGCCGCCGGCCCCGTGCGGGGCATTCAGCTGGCGGAAGACCAGTACCACACCCTGGTGGCCCTCACCCCTGACACGGTGATGTTCGAACTCAAGCAGGGTCCCTACGAGCCCACGGCCGACAAGGATTTTCTGGGCGGTTTTCCGCTGGAGGGCACCGCCGAGGCCGGTGTGCAGGAGCTGGCCTGGCGCCACCTGTTCGACAGCGCCGCCGCCAACGGCTCATGACAGGTTGATCCGCCGGCAGAAGCTGCAGTGGCCCCAGAGTGTCAGCTCCCCCGCCGGGGCCGGGGCCCCGCACGCCGGACAGCGGCCCAGCCCATGCACATCCACCCGGCTGGGATGGGCCGCCCACACCGCCGCTTCGGCGGCGCCGCCGGGGGTGGCGGTCGCCCGGCCGTGGTGCTGCTCCAGCCGCAGGTCCCGCACGCTGAAGCCCGCACCCCGCAGGGCCCCCAGCAGTTGGTGGCGGTTGTACTGCAGGGCCTGCAGCCAGGCCCCGGGCGCCGCCCCCACGGTGAGCACCCCCCCCTGGAAACGCAGGGGCCGGCAATGGGGGGCCAGCTGGGGTCCGGCGATGCCCGGCCACGCCCGCCACAGGGCTGCCATCTGCCCGTCCCGTTCCCAACCGTTCTGCACGCTTTCCAGGCAGCTGGCCAGCGCCTCCGCCGCTGGTCGTTCCGGTGGCAGCAGCACCGTGATCGAGCCGATCCGCCGCGATCGCACCGCAGGGCGCCGCCGGCGCCGATCCCCTCCGCCCGTCTGATCCATGGCGCCAGCGTAGTCAGAGGCACCAGGAATCAGCCAGGTGGTGCGGCAATCCGCTGCCGCAGGGGCTGTCGTGGCCCACGGCGGAGATGCTCGGATAGGGGTAACTTCGGGGTCAGCCCGACCCCCCTCCCGCACCGGATCCATGGGTTTCTTCAATCGGCTCAGCCGCCTGCTGCGCGCCAACCTCAACGACCTGGTGAGCAAGGCCGAGGATCCGGCCAAGATTCTTGACCAGTCGGTCGCCGACATGCAGGCCGACCTGGTGAAGCTGCGGCAGGCCGTGGCCACCGCCATCGCCAGCCAGAAGCGTCTGCAGAATCAGGCCGACCAGGCCGCCGCCCAGGCCCGCACCTGGTATGAGCGGGCCGAGCTGGCCCTCAAGAAGGGAGAGGAGGGCCTGGCCCGTGAATCCCTCTCGCGCCGCAAGACCTTCCAGGACACCGCCACCGCCCTCAACACCCAGATCGCCTCCCAGGCAGGCCAGGTCGACACCCTCAAGCGCTCCCTGGTGGCCCTCGAGGGCAAGATCGCCGAGGCCAAGACCAAGAAGGACATGCTCAAGGCCCGGGCCCAGGCGGCCCAGGCCCAGGAGCAGCTGCAGAGTGCCGTGAGCGGCCTCAGCACCGACAACTCCATGGCGGCCTTCGAGCGGATGGAGGAGAAGGTGCTCACCATGGAGGCCCGCAGCCAGGCCGCCGCCGAACTGGCCGGCGCCGACCTCGAAAGCCAGTTCGCCGCCCTGGAGGGCACCGATGTGGACGACGAGCTGGCCGCCCTGCGCAACCGGCTTGAAGGTGGCCGAACCCCGATCGCCCTGCCCGCTGACAACGGCCCGGCCCCCCAGCTGGAACCGGTGAAGGTGGCCGAGGTGGATGCCGAGCTCGAGGAGCTGCGCCGGTCGATTGATCGGCTCTGATTCCTACAGCTGAATTCCTACAATGGTCGTTCGACCGCAGCATTGAACCCGTGAGCGCTGAAACCGCCGCCACTCCCCAGGCCCAGTCAGACGTGCTCACCCTCACCGATGCCAACTTCGACGCCTGTGTGCTGGCGGTGCCCGGGCCCGTGCTCGTGGATGTGTGGGCTACCTGGTGCGGCCCCTGCCGGCTGATGGCCCCCCTGATGGCCTGGGCTGCCGGTGCCTACGCCGGTCGCCTCACCGTGGGCAAGCTCGAGGCCGATCCCAATCCCGCCGCCCGCGATCGCTGCCGGGCCCAGGGCCTGCCCGCCCTCTTGCTCTTCCGCAATGGCGCCGAGGTGGCCCGCCATGAGGGCGCCCTGGCCCGGCCCCAGCTGCAGGCCTTTTTGGATGCCCATCTCTGAGCGCGTTGCCGGCCTCGGCAGCGGGGTCTTCGCCCGCAACGACAGCCGCAAGGTCACCTACGCCGGCCGTGCCGCCACCGGTGGCCTGCCTCCCCTGATCGACCTCTCGCTCGGCTCCACCGACCTGGAGCCGCCGGCGGTCGCCCTCGATGCCATGGCCACCGGCCTGCGCCGGCCCGGCAGCGCCTCCTACTGCCTCCACGCCGCCACCGCCCCCTTCCGGGAGGCCGTGGCCGCCTGGGCCCGCCGCCGCTTCGATGTCGCGGTGGATCCCGACCGGGAGGTGCTGCTGCTCGTGGGCTCCCAGGAGGGCACCGCCCACCTGCCCCTGGCCGTGCTCAACCCCGGCGACAGGGCCCTGCTGCTCGACCCCTACTACCCCTCCCACATGGGCGGTCTGCGGCTGGCTTCGGCCCAGCCCCAGCTGCTGCCCCTGCTGGCCGGGGAGGGTTGGCGGCCCCCGTTTGAGCACCTCAGCGACAGCCAGTGGCAGCAGCTCAAGCTGATGGTGCTTGGCTTTCCCCACAACCCCACCGCCACCACCGGCTGCCAGGCCTGGCTCGATGCCGCCGTGGAGCGGGCCCTGCAGCACGATGTGGTGCTCGCCCACGACAACCCCTACCTCGACCTGGCCCTCGACGGCGAGGCGCCGGCCCTGCTGCGTCACCCGCGCTGGCGCGAGATCGGCATCGAGTTCTTCTCCTTCTCCAAGGCCTGGTGCCTCGGCGGTTACCGCCTGGCCTTCGCCATCGGTGCCGACTGGCTGATCACCGCCCTGCGCCAGCTCAAGGGGGTGGTCGATTTCAACCAGTCGCTGGCCCTGCAGGCCGGGGCGATCGCCGCCCTTGAACACGCCGCCGACTGGCCCGATCGGCTGCGGCCGGTGTATCGCGACCGCCGCGACCGCATGCTGGCCGCCCTGGCGGCCCAGGGCTGGCCTGCCCCCTGCCCCTCCATGGCCCTTTACCTCTGGTTGCCGCTGCCGCCGGCCGCCCGGGCCCGGGGTCTGGATTCGGAGGCCTTCGCCGCCGCCCTGCTGGAGGCCACCGGCGTGTGCCTCACCCCCGGCAATGGCTTCGGTCCCGCGGGCGAAGGCTGGCAGCGGCTGGCCCTCGTGCACCCCAGCGACCGGCTGGAGGCGGCCGCCGGCCGCCTCGGTCCCTGGCTCGCGGCGCTGTGATCGGCCGGATCAGCGCCCACCGTCGGCGGCTGGGGGGCGGGGCCTCTCTGCCCCACTGGCAGCTGCGTTGGTGCCCGGTGTGCGCCAGCACCGAGCAGGAGCTGGATCGCTGGCTGGCCACCCCCGACACGCCTGAGCGTCTGCAGCGGCCCCGGGTGGTGCTCGCCGCCCGCCAGCGCTTCGGCCACGGCCAGCGAGGGCGGGTGTGGCTGTCGCCCGCCGGTGGCGTTTGGCTCAGTGCCGCCCTTCCCTGGCCGGGGCCGCCCCTGCAAGTGGCGTCGCCCGGTCTGGCGGCGGCGGTTGCCCTGGCCAGGGAGCTCGATGGCCTGGGCCTGCCGGTGCGGCTCAAGTGGCCCAACGATCTGCTGCTGCTTGATGGCGCCGGCCCGCCGCTCAAGCTGGCCGGCCTGCTGCCCCGCTTGCGCCAACGGGGCAGCACGGTGCGCTGGGCGCGTCTGGGTCTCGGGCTCAACGGCTGCAACCGGGTACCGGCCGGGGCCACCGCACTGGCCGGCCGGATCGGCCCCCTGCTGGCCCGCCCTGAACGGCTGGCGCCCCTGGTGTTGCGCAGCCTGGAGGTGGCCATGGCCTTGGCGGGTCAGCGTGAGCTGGTTCGCCGGGCCGCTGAGGCCCTTCTCTGGCTGCCGAGCGAGCCGGTGGCCTACCGGAGCAAGCTCTGGCAGCCCTTGGGGCTCGACGGCAGCGGTGGCCTGCGGCTCGCTGATGGCACCCGCACCACGGTGCTGGAGCGTGACTTCTGAGCCGCAGCCTGGCCTGGTGATTCGGCTGTCACTGGCCTATTGCAGTGCCTGCCCACGCCTCAGCCGTTGGCGGAGTCGTCGCGAAGCCACAAAGGCAGGCCCAAGTCCGAGGGCGGGCAATGGTCCCGGAATCGGTGTGGCCTGGCTGAAGGTGTTGGTGATACTGACTGTGGATGATCCGTAGAACTCGTTGGTGACCTGCAGGCTGGTCTGTCCAGTGACCAATCCTGGAGTGGTGCTGCCGCTCACTGTTCCTGCGGAGATGGAGCCCGTACTGAAGGTCGCAAAGGTATTGGGTGAATTCACGATTTCCAGCGTGTAACTGTAAGCAGCTGGTGAAGGAGGGGAGGCACTCGGAGGAGTGGGTACCGTGACGCCCGTACCGGGATTGCCGCTGTCGTTGTCGTTGTCGAGGAGATCGTCAAAGGCAAAATCAAAGACGACCTGATGTTGACCCGTGACAGGGTCAAAGCTGAAGACTAACCGTTCGTTGCCGTTGGTTCCGTAGTCTCCAACATCGAAGGTGGAGAATGTGGCGGGTATGCTCAGTTTCTTGTCGCCTATTGTGCAGGACTTATTGGTAAAATTTGGGTCTGTTAAATAGCCAAATGTGTAATAAGCAGAATCGCTGTTGATTTGGACGCAATCGCTGGAGGGGCCGGCAATTGCAGTTGGCGTTCGTGTCAGCGCATCGACCGCCAGGCCAGCCAGGACGAGGCCGACCTGACTGGGCAAACCCAAGAATCTCCAACGGTGGCGGGGAGCTGATGAGCTGGATCCCATGGGAAGCATTCCGAATTTTATGGATTTTACCAATTTCAACAAGTTTGGTCAAGCTTCCTGGGCGGGGTGGAGGCTGGCTGAGCCGGGCGAATCGCTGGTCAATGCGGGTGGCCTATCTCGGCGGGGCAGGGCTTCAGGCGGTCACCATCAGGTTGCTTGTTGTCAATAGGGGAGCGCCTATCAGGTTTGCTAGTGTGGCGATTACGCCACCGGCATCGCTGCCATTCGAATCGAAGGTCAGGGTGCCAGCTGAGTAACTGATCCGTTGTGCATTCGTGGTGAATGCCCCCGTTGCAAATCGGGTTGAAGAGAGTGGGCCGGGGCTCCCAAGCTCGCCGTAGAATCCAGTGTTGGAAAGGCTGATAATGTTGTTCACGCCAGCGGCGAAATCGGTGATGGCGTCACCACCTTCCGTCGGGGACAGGAAGACGAATTGATTGGTTCCACCGCCACCGGTAAGCGTGTCGATACCGACCCCGCCGGTCAGCTGGTCGTTGCCGGAACCTCCATTGAGCACATCATTCCCAGAGCCCCCGATCAATGTGTCGTTGCCATTGGCTCCACTGAAACTGTCATTTCCAGAGGATCCTTTGACAAGATCGTTCCTGTTTAAAAGGTTGTTTGTCAGCACACCATTGAAGACGTAGCTGTCAATGTCTGTGGCTGGAATGCTAAATGGTGTGCTGACGCTGTCACTGGCACTAACCGCAGAGCTCGCGCCGCTGACGATCGCCGATGCCAATGCTGTGTTGGTGAGCGTGCCGTGATATGGGATGTCCACGGTAATCAGCACAGGCTGGAAGACGGTTTTTTTGGTCGGTGTATTAGCGTAGCTTGTCGCTTGTAAAATAATTCCTATCTTGTCACCGCAGCCTGGTGTGTAGCCTATAGCGATGTCATTGATGCCGACCGCCGCTGTGGCTGCCGCAATGATCCGATCAGCTCCAGCTGCATTGGCGGTGGGGATCTGGGACAGGGCACTGCTGGAAATACTTCTATCCATCAACTTCCAAATTGAGAGTTGAATGGTGTCTTGGTTGAATGTTGTGATGTTGTCTGGGGTCGACGATGAATAGTCTTGATTGAGAACCCAGTTGACCATGTCTAGGTTTTCCGGTTTGTCAATCAAGGTGGACAATTGGGTCAGGATTGGGTTTGAGAGGTCGTAACTTGAGACAACGTTGGCGATCAAATTATTGTTAGAAGGAATTCCTGTGTCGGGATCGAGGCACCAGCCATTGGCCCAGCCATTCAGGAATGGATTTGCGGTTTTGCCTGGCAGAGCAATGCCACTGCTCACGCGTATATCAAACAGGCTGTCGTCAATCCCAGCATCTTCCGAATAGGTTTTCCCGATGGTTGTCAGCATGATCTGGACCTGATCGGGCAGGGAATCTTCGACCTGTTGCAGGCAATCGGCGTCTGCAGCGTTGGCTGCCGCATCAGCTGGGCTGAAGGTGTGGGTGCCCTTGTAGAGCCAGGTTTCCAGCGGGTCAAGCAGGCCGTTGCTGTTGGGGTCTGAGGTTGGATCAAGGCTGAGGCTGACCAGCGGGTCGAACACACTGACGTTGGCGTAACTGGAGCCACCGGCTGGATAGGGATTACCGACAGCGACCTGGTAGACAATGCGATCGCCAACTTCATTAATTCCACCGAGGCTGATGCCGGTGTCTTGTCCTGGATCCGCTGGGTTGATCGGATTGAGGATGGCAAGAACGGATTTGGCGACTGTGAGTCCGCCCGGGCTGACCTGGAGCAGATAGTCTTCCACCTCGCCGTTGGAGGCGGAGCCGCCTGCACCGGCGCCGCCGCTGGGGAGAGTGTCAGTGGTGAGGCGCAGTCGTGCTCCGAGGTTGACGCCGGTGGCGGCGTTGGCGGGAA
>JBKDDA010000064.1:0-9205 GCA_046313055.1 Synechococcaceae cyanobacterium
GAACTGGTTCCACGCAGAAGCGCCCTGGCGCTGCTGGAGAGTGGCAGTCATGAGTACGGAAAACGGAGAAGGAGGGAGGGGCGGATGCCCGACCCCATGCAATGTAACGGATCGTTGCGGGGTTTGTGAAGATGGGCGGGCTGCCCCGCCATCAGCGCTGGTCATGCCATGGATCAGCCCAGCTGATCAGCCCGGTTGATCCGGGCCGCTGCGCCCGCTCTCCAGCGCCAGCGCCTCCACCACAAACGCCCGGTCGTAGCGGGCCCAGGCATGCAGGCCGAACGGCAGCTCACCCCCACACCGCTGCAGGCAGGCACGCGGATGGGCCTCCCAGGCGAAACGGATGGCCGTTTCGGGATCGGAAACCCTGAAACAGGGGTCATCCAGCTGGGCGAACTTGGACCAATACAGGTCACAGTTGCACCGAAGAATGCGGCGCACACCCATGGCCATCATCACCAGCGGTGTGACCATCGACTTGATGGCCCCGAGGCCCTGGCCCAGCGGGCGGTTGCGGATCATCACCCGGGTTTCGGCCGCCAGGGCCCGATAGGGATACCAGCGGTGCCCTGAGTGCAGCAGCGCCTCCACCGCCTGCAGGCGGAACAGGCTGAAACCCGAATTGCCCACACCATGGAGGGCGGCATCGGCCGTGGAACGGGAAAATCCCTGAAACCAGGGGGCGCCGATGTAGTCGCATTCCTGCTGACACCAGTGGATCAACCGATCGCTCACCACCAGGGCATCGGGCTCATGAATCAGCAGATGGCTATGGCCACGAAATAATCTGAAAAATGATGGATTGACCAACATTCTGTTATACGCCCGATAGGAGGCCATCCAGCCCGGGGGCACCTCGAGCGGCCTGGCCGCCGGCAGCAGCCGCCGGTAGGCGGAGTTGTCCATGCCCGCCGGATGCACGATGCGGATCGGATGGCGGCCCAGCACCGCCTGGCAGCGCGCCAGGGCCAGCGACTCATCAGCCGAGGGCTCGGGCCGATGCACCGGAACGGCGATGACGGGCCTCGGCTGGTCCATCGGAACTTCGGAGAACGCAGCAGGGGCCTGGCCTGGCGAGCCTAACGGGGGCAAGACTCAGGAGCACCGGACCCAGGCCGCCGCCATGGCTGCGCACCCCCACCCCCACCCCCAGGCCAGCCCCGCCGCCCGCCTGCGCGACCTGCTCGCCGCCGACGGCTGCCGGCTGATGCCCTGTTGCTTCGATGCCCTCTCAGCCCGGCTGGTGGAGCGCGCCGGCTTCGGCCTCACCTTCATGAGCGGCTTCTCTGTGGCGGCCGCCCGGGCGGCGCTGCCCGACACCGGCCTGCTCAGCGTGGGCGAGATGCTCGACCAGGGTCGCTCCATCTGCGATGCGGTCTCGATTCCGGTGATCGGCGACGGTGACACCGGCCACGGCAACCCAGCCAACGTGCAGCGCACCGTGCGCCAGTTCGCCCGCGCCGGTTTCGCCGGAATCATGCTCGAAGACCAGGTGGCGCCGAAGCGCTGCGGCCACACCGGCGTGCGCGAGGTGGTGGACCGGACCGAAGCCCTGGGCCGCATCCGCGCCGCCGTGGAGGCCCGCCGCGATGGGGCCGACCTGGTGATCGTGGCCCGCACCGACGCCCGCAGCGCCCTGGCCGCCCGCCTCGGCGAGCGGGGCGCCCTCGACGAGGCCATCTGGCGGCTCAATGCCTTCGCCGACCTGGGCGCCGAGGTGCTGTTTCTGGAGGCGCCGCGCAGCGAAGCCGAAATGGAACGGTTCTGTCGCCAGGTGAACGGCTGGCCCATGGCCAACATGCTCGAGGGCGGCCTCACGCCGCTGCTGCCGGCGGAACGGCTGGCCGGCCTGGGCTACCGCCTCGCCGCCTATCCCCTCACCCTGGTGGCCGCCGCCGCCCAGGCGATGCAGACCGCCCTGGAGGAGCTGGCCGCCGGCCGGGCCGCCACCGGCCTGATGGATTTCGCCAGCCTGCGGGATCTGGTGGGCTTCGGGGCCTACGACGCCCTGCTGAACCGCCTGGGCCAGGCCGGCCCGCCCGCCGATCAGCGGCCCTGAAGGTCGGTGCCGAATCCCAGTCCCGAATCTCCGTCCGCTGGCAACAGACAGGCGCGGGCGACTCCTGTAAAGAGGCTGACGAAAAACCCCGGACGCGAGGCGTCCCCCTGCATGGCCAGCCGGATCAGCAAGCCCGTCAGAACCGCCCTGCACCAGGCCTGGCGGCGGTTGCAGGCCTGGGCAGCGGATCCACGGGCCTTCGAGGTCGTGCTCGGCCAGGCGTTCGGCACCCCGGCGGCGGCGGCCCAGGCCCTGCGCCGGGATCTGCTGGGCCGGCAGTGGGCCATCCCCCTTGAGGTCAGCACCGACCCGGCCCTCACGGGCGTGCAGGCGGCCTACATCGCGGCGGCGGCCCACGGCGGCGAGCGCATCATCGTCAACGGCGCCTGGGCCGCTTCGGTGGGCGCGGCCGCCCTGGAGGCGGTGATCCTCGAGGAGATCGGCCACGCCATCGACCGGCGCCTCCATGGCGACGCCGACAGCCGGGGCGATGAGGGCGAGATCTTCTCGGCCCTGGTGCGCGGCGCCAGCCCATCGGCCCGGGCCGCCCACGAACGCGACCAGCGCACGCTCGTGCTCGCCGGCACCCCCGTGACGGTGGAAGCATCGGCGGTGAGCGTGTGGACCCGCCTGGCGGGCAGCTCCCGGGGCGACGGCGCCCTGGGGGTGGCCGCCGCGGCCGATGGATCGGTCACGATCACCGGCGCCGGCGAGGTGAACCCCGCCCTCTACTCCACCCTGCGAGCCAGCGCCTACGAGGGCCTGCTCAACAGCTACGCCGGCAGCACCGGCAGCAGCATCCGCAGCATCACCCTCACCGATGCCGGCACCGGCACCACCCCGCCCGACGTGCAGGGCCAGGGCGTGGTGGTGGCAGCCGATGGTTCGGTGGTGGTGGCAGGGCAGACGAGCGTGAACGGTTCGTTCCGCACCCAGGGCTTCCTCAGCCGCTACGGCGCCGACGGCAGCCTCAGCTGGAGCCGGCTGCTGCAGCCGGCCGAGGGGGTGGCGGCCGACACCGAAGCGCTGGCGGTGGCCCTGGCAGCCGACGGCTCGATCCTGGTCACGGGCCGCACCGCCGGCACCTTCGGCACCTACAACACCGCCGGCACCCTGGTGCCCAGCGACAACCCCAACCAGGGTTCCACCGACATCTTTCTGGCCCGCTACAGCGCCACCGGCAGCCTCACCTGGGTGCGCCAGTTCGGCACCCCATCGGCCGATGCCGCCCAGGCGGTGGCCGTGGCCGCCGACGGCTCGATCTACATCGGCGGCTACACCTACGGCAGCCTCGACGGCCAGACCCCCTCCTGGCCTGCGCGGGTGCCGCCGGGTGGCGCCACCCCGGTGGGCCCCCACGACGCCTTCATCACCAAGTACCGGGCCGATGGCCTGCGGCTCTGGACCCGGCTGTTCAGCGCCAGCACCCACAACGCCGTGAATGCCCTGGCGGTGGCTGCCGACGGCTCCGTGGTCGCCACCGGCGACAGCACCGACTTCAGCAGCCTGCGCGACGCCGGCGTGGAGTTCTTCGGCAGCGGGCTCGGATTTCTCAGCCGCATGCTCGCCGACGGCAGCCCCAGCTGGCAGGTGGGCCTGGGCTCCGACAGCGGTGCCCGCAGCCGCGGCCTGGGGCTGGTGGCCGCCACCGATGGCTATCTCTACGTGAGCGGCAGCACCACCGCCGCCACCTTTCACGGCCAGGCCAGCAACGGCGGCACCGATGCCTTCGTGAGCCAGGTGACCACCGCCGGCAGCCGTGTCTGGTCGCAGCTGATCGGCACCGCCGGCAGCGACAACGGCCGCGCCGTGGCCTATGGCGGCGGCTTTCTCTACCTGGCGGGCGACACCACCGGCAACCTCAACGGCGTGGCCAACGCCGGCGGCACCAGCGGCACCGCCGACGCCTTCGTGACCCGGCTGGATGTGGGCAGCTCCAGCAGCGCCGGGCCGCAGGTGAGCAGCCTGAGCGTGAACCTGGGGCAGCTCACCATCACCCTCGACCGGGTGCTGGGGGCGGCGGCCCCCGGCACCGGTCGCTTCAGCGTGCTGGTGAACGGCCTGCCCCGGGGGATCGGCACGGTCACGGTGGCGGCAGCCGCCCGCACCGTGACCCTCAGCCTGGCCAGCGCGGTGAGCGCCGCTGACAGCGTGACCCTGGCCTACACCGACCTGAGCGACTTCGACGACGCCAGCGGCGTGGTGCAGGACGCCGCCGGCCTCGACCTGGCCAGCTTCGCTGCCCGCAGCGTGACCAACCTCACCGATGGCACGCCGCCGGCGGTGACCAGCCAGGAGGTGAATGGCCAGGCCCTGACCCTCACCACCAATGAACCACTGGCCACCACAGTGCCGGCCCTGGACCGCTTCCGCGTGCTGGTGAACGGCATCGAACGGCCCGTGCTGGCAGCCACGATCGGCAGCGGCAGCGGCTTCGGCACCGTGGGCCTGCAGCTCGCCTCGGCCGTGCTCAGCACCGACGTGGTGACGCTCACCTACACCGACCTCAGCGCCGCCAACGACAGCAGCGGCGTGGTGGAAGACCAGGCCAGCAATGACCTGGCCAGCTTCGGCCCGCTGGCGGTGACCAACCTCACCCCAGCCTTGCCGCCGCTGGCCGTGAGCAGCCTCAGCGTGAACGCCGCCAGCCTCACCCTCACCCTCAACCAGGCGATCGCCGACACCCTGCCGGCGCTCGACCGCTTCGCGGTGGCGGTGAACGGCAGCCCCCGCAGCCTGGCCGGGGCCGTGATCAACGGCGAGCGCAGCGTGACCCTGGAACTGGCCAGCCCGGTGGCGGCCGCCGACGGGGTGACCCTTGCCTACACCGACCTCAGCGCCGCCAACGACAGCACCGGCGTGATCGAGGACAGCGCCGGCACCGACCTGGCCAGCTTCGGCCCCCAGGCGGTGAGCAACCTCACGCCGGCGCCGCTGGTGCTGAGCCTCAGCCGTGTGAGCGTGAACGGCGCCGAGATGACGCTGGAATTCAACAAGCCGCTGGCGGCCACCGTGCCGGCGGCGGCTCGGTTCAGCGTGCTGGTGAATGGTGCAGCCCGCACCGTGGGCACCGCCGCGGTGGACAGCCTCGCTGCCGTGGTGACCCTGCCCCTCAGCAGCGCCGTGAACGCCGGCGATGGGGTGACGCTCGCCTACACCGACCTCAGCGGCGCCAACGACAGCAGCAACGTGATCGAGGACAGCGGCGGCACCGACCTGGCCAGCTTCGGGCCCCAGAGCGCCCTGAATTTCACCCCCGCGGTGCCGGCCCCGAGCGTGACCGGCCTGAGCATCAGCAGCGCCAGCCTCACCCTCAGGTTCAACGAGACCCTGGCCGCCACCGTGCCGGCCCTGGCCCGCTGGGAGGTGACGGTGAACGGGGCCGCCCGGACCGTGACCGGCGTGAGCGTGAACGGAGCGGCCCGCACCGTGACCCTCACCCTGGCCTCGGCGGTGACCGCCAGCCAGGCGGTGCTGGTGACCTACCGCGACCTCAGCACAGCCAACGATGCCAGCGGCGTGGTGCAGAACCTGGCCGGCGCCGACCTGGGCGACATGATCAGCCGCCCGGTCGACACCTTCATCTCCGCCGTGGCGGTGACCAGCCTCAACGCCGCCTACCGCAGCCTGCAGCTCACCGGCACCGGGGCCATCGCCGGCAACGGCAACGCCGGTGACAACCGGATCATCGGCAACAGCGGCGCCAACACCCTCAATGGCGCCGCCGGCGACGACCAGCTGCGGGGTGAGGCCGGCAACGACGTGCTGATCGGCGGGGCCGGCACCAACCGCCTCGACGGCGGCGCCGGCATCGACACGGCCTCCTATGCCGCCAGCGCCGCAGCCGTGGCGGTGAGCCTGGCGGTGTCGGATCCCCAGAACACCCTCGGGGCCGGCATCGACACCCTGCTGGCGATCGAGAACCTCACGGGCTCGGCCTTCAATGATGTGCTCACGGGCAACGCCAGCGCCAATGCGCTCAATGGCGGTGCCGGTGGCGACGACCTGGCCGGCGGCGCCGGCAATGACACCTATGTGGTCGACAATGCCGGCGATGTGGTGGTGGAGTTCATCAACGGCGGCGTGGATCTGGTGCAGTCGTCGATCACCTGGGTGCTGAGCAACAACGGGGTCGAGAACCTCACCCTCACCGGCAGCGCCGCGATCCGCGGCACCGGCAATCCCCTGGCCAACGTGATCACCGGCAACGGCGGCGCCAACCTGCTGAGCGGCCGCGGCGGCAACGACACCCTGCTGGGCGGTGGCGGCAACGACACCCTCGGCGGCGGCGCCGGCAACGACCGCCTCGATGGTGGCGCCGGCACCGACACCGCCTCCTACAGCGCGGCGGCCACCGCCGTGACGGTCAGCCTGGCCGTGACCACCGCCCAGGCCACCGGCGACGGCTCCGACACCCTGCTGGCCGTGGAATGCCTCACCGGCTCTGCCTTCAACGACCAGCTCAGCGGCAACACCCTCGCCAACCAGCTCGACGGCGGCGCCGGCGACGACACCCTCTCGGGCGGCACGGGCGCCGACCAGCTCAGCGGCGGCGCCGGCAACGACTGCTTCCGCTGGGCGGCGCTGAATGAGTCGCTGCTGAGCGGCATCGACCGGATCATCGGCCTGCAGATCGGAGTTGACAGCCTCGATGGCCCCAGTGCCGTGACGGCCGCGGCCCTGCAGGAGCTGGGGGCCGCAGCCAGCCTGGCGGCGGCGGATCTCACGACCCTGCTCAGCCCCGCCCTGTTGCCGGCCGGTGGGGCGGCCACCTTCACCTACCAGGCGCCGGCAGCGGGCTCACCACTGCGCACCTTTCTCGCGCTCAACGACAGCACCGCAGGCTTCAACAGCAGCTCCGACGCCCTGATCGAACTGACCGGCTACAGCGGCAGTCTCACGGCGCTGGCGGTGGGATAGGAGCAACCGGGTCGGCCGCAGGCTGGGTCCCACCGGCATGATGGAACCGGACTGCTGCTGCGCCCCTTCAGCACCTCCGTCAGCCGTGATCCACCTGCTCCAGCTCGCCCTGCTGCTGCCCCTGGCCCTGTTCCACCTGGTGGGGCCGGTGCCGCCGGAACTGGGGGCCCACGATGGCCGCCTGGCCGCCTGCCCCTCGCCCGCCCACTGCGCCCGGGCCGACTGGGCCGTGGCTGATCCTGCCGCCGCCCTGGCCGCCCTGGCGCCGGTGGTCGAGGGCCTGCCCCGCACCGAGGTGGTGGAGCGCAGCGGCCCCTATCTGCACGCCACCGCCAGCAGCGCCCTGTTCGGATTTGTGGATGACCTGGAGCTGCTGGCCGACCCGCAGCACGGGCTGCTGCAGGCCCGCTCGGTGTCGCGGCTGGGGGATTCGGATCTGGGGGTGACCGGCCGGCGGCTGGCGGCGCTGCAAGGGGCGCTGGCAGCGGCGGTGGCCGAGGATCCGGGGGATTGAGGCGAGGCGCCGGGCGGGCCTTGAGCGCCCAGCGCACCTCCGATGACCGGATCGTCCTGGAATCTGAACGCAACCCCAATCCGCCCACCACCGCCGCGCCATGCCCAACCTCTTCTCCCCCCTGCAGGTGGGGCCGCTGGAGCTGCCCAACCGGATCTGGATGGCGCCGCTCACCCGCTGCCGGGCTGAGGAGGGCCATGTGCCCGGGCCGCTGATGGCCGAGCACTACGGCCAGCGGGCCAGCGCCGGCCTGATCGTGGCCGAGGCCACCATGGCGATGGAGGGCAACTCGGCCTTCTGGCACGAGCCCGGCATCCACAACCAGGCCCAGATCGAGGGCTGGCGGCTCACCACCGAGGCGGTGCACCGGGCCGGCGGGCGGATCGTGCTGCAGATCTGGCACGGCGGCCGCGCCTGCCATCCGCTGCTCAACGGCGGCCGCCAGCCGGTGGCCCCCAGTGCCATCGCCATCGCCGGCGACGAGGTGCACACCCCGGAGGGCAAGCAGCCCTACGTGGTGCCCCGGGAACTGACCGACGCCGAGATCCCGGCGATCGTGGAGGGCTTCCGCCAGGCGGCCCGCAACGCCATGGCCGCCGGCTTCGATGGGGTGGAGGTGCACGGCGCCAACGGCTACCTGCTGGATCAGTTTCTGCGCGACGGCACCAACCGACGCAGCGGCCCCTACGGCGGGCCGCTCGAGCACCGGGCCCGGCTGCTGCTGGAGGTGCTGGAGGCGGTGGCGGCCGAAACGCCGCTGATGGGCCTGCGCCTTTCGCCGCTCAACAGCTTCAACGACATCGCCGACAGCGATCCGATCGGCCTGACCACCTGGCTGGCCCGGCGGCTCAACGACCTGCCGCTGGCCTACCTGCACATGATGCGGGCCGATTTCCTCGGCCGGCAGCAGGGCGATGTGCTCACCTCCGTCCGCGAACACTACCGGGGGGTGCTGGTGGCCAACACCGGCTACACCGCCAGCGAAGCCGAGGCCGCCATTGCGGCCGGCGCCGTGGATGCGGTGGCCTTCGGCACGGCGTTTCTGGCCAATCCCGACCTGCCGGAGCGGTTCCGCCGCGGCGCACCGCTCAATGCCCCCGACCCGGCCACCTACTACAGCCCCGGCCCCGCCGGCTACACCGACTACCCCGCCCTGGGGAGCAGCGCAGCGCCAACGCCGAGCAAACCCTGACAAAAGCCTCCAGCAACACCCTTTTGGTGGAGGGTTACCGCAGAATGCGCCGGCCTGCCGCCCCTTCAATGATCAGCGCCCATCTCCTCAGCAGCCGTCGCCTCAGGCCCGTCGCCCTGCTCGGCACCGCCGTGCTGATCGGGCCCAGCGGCCTGGCCAGCCCTGCCCCGCTGACCGCACTCGCCGCCGAGAGCGAGGAACAGGTCACCGGCATCAGCCAGTTCTCTGATGTGCGCCCCACCGACTGGGCGTATCAGGCACTCAGCAACCTGATCGAGCGCTACGGCTGCGTGGCCGGCTATCCCGACGGCACCTACAAGGGCGGCCGGGCCATGACCCGCTACGAAGCGGCTGCCCTGCTCAATGCCTGCCTCGACCGCGTCACCGAGGTGACCGACGAGCTCAAGCGCCTGATGGCCGAGTTCGAGAAGGAGCTCGCCGTGCTGCGCGGCCGGGTGGATGGCCTCGAGGCCCGCGTGGGTGAGCTGGAGGCCAACCAGTTCTCCACCACCACCAAGCT
>JBKDDA010000065.1:0-30545 GCA_046313055.1 Synechococcaceae cyanobacterium
CGTAACCCCCGGCGACCCCGTGCTGTTATCGCCATCGCGGCCGGTGTGGTGCCTCACTGAGGCCGAGCTGCTCACCGCCCTCCGCAGCCCCCCCGGTGGCCTGACGGCCAGCGAAGCCGCCGCCCGCCTGCAGCGCTGCGGCCCCAACCAGCTGCCGCCCCAGCCCCGCCGGCCCCTGCTGCAGCGCCTGGCCGAGCCCCTGCTGCACACCATGGCCCTGCTGCTCTGGCTGGCGGGCGGCCTGGCGATGGTGGCCGGCACGCCCCAGCTGGGGTGGGCGATCTGGGCCGTGGTGCTGATCAACGGTGTCTTTTCGTTCTGGCAGGAATTTCAGGCCGAACGCACCCTGGCGGTGCTGCAGCAGGCCCTGCCCCGCCAGGTGCGGGTGTGGCGCGACGGGATCCTCACCCAGGTGGATGCCGCCCAGCTCGTGCCCGGTGATCGGATCGAACTGGAAGAGGGCGAGCGGGTGCCCGCCGATGCCCGCCTGCTGGAGGCCACCGGCTTCACCCTCGACCTGGCGGTGCTCACCGGCGAGTCGCTGCCCCTGGCCCGCCACGGCCAGCCCCTCGCCGCCAGCGGCCCGCCCCTGCCCCTGCGCGAACGGGCCAACCTGGTGTTCGCCGGCAGCACCGTGGCCAGCGGCCATGGCGTGGCCCTGGTGGTGGCCACCGGCGCCGACACCGAATTCGGCCATGTGGCCCGCCTCACCGCCAGCACCGAACGGGGCGCCAGCACCCTCGAACGGCAGGTGGCCCGCATCGTGCGCACCGTCACCACCGTGGCGGTGGCACTGGCGCTGGTGAGCTTTCTGCTCAGCTGGCTGTTCGTGGGTCTGTCGCCCCTCGAAAGCCTGGTGTTCGCCGTGGGCATCCTCGTGGCCAACGTGCCCGAGGGATTGCTGCCCACCGTGACCCTGGCGCTGGCGATCAGCGTGCGGCGCATGGCGGGCCGCCAGGCCCTGGTGCGGCGCCTCTCGGCCGTGGACACCCTCGGCTCGGTGAGCGTGATCTGCAGCGACAAAACCGGCACCCTCACCGCCAACCGCATGGCCCTGGAGGCCACCTGGCTGCCGCCCCCAGCGACTGAAGCTGAGCTGCTGGCCTGTGCCTGCCTCTGCTCCAACGCCCACCTCAGCCAGGGGCTCGCCGGCCTGCAGGGCATCGGCGACCCCACCGAAACGGCCCTGCTGTTCGCCGCCCGCCAGCGGGGCCTCGACCCCGACCGGCTGCGCAACCAGCGACCGCGACAGCGGGAGCTGCCCTTTGATTCGCACCGGCGGCGCATGGCCGTGGTGGTCGCCACCGCGGCCGGCGACCTGGAGCTGATCGTGAAGGGCGCCGCCGCCGAGGTGATCCGCCGCTGCCGGGGCGATCGCCCCCGGGCCCTGGCCGCCGCCGATGACCTGGCCCGTCGGGGCTTCCGCGTGCTGGCGGTGGCGCGGCGGCCGGGTGATGCCTCCCTGCTCGCGGCCGATGCCGACCAACTGGAACAGGGGCTGGAGCTGCTCGGCCTGGTGGGCCTCTACGACCCACCCCGGCCCGAGGTGGCCAACGCCATCCGCCAGTGCCGCCAGGCCGGCATCAGGGTCACGATGGTGACCGGCGATGCCGGCCTCACCGCCCAGGCGATCGCCCGCCAGATCGGCCTGCTCGACCCCGCACCCGGCAGCCACGCCGCCTGGGTGGATCCGGTGCGGGTGATCGAAGGCGAGCACCTGCAGCGGCTCAGCGATGGCCAGCTGGGCCAGCTGCTCCGCTTTCGCCACCGGCTGGTGTTCGCCCGCATGGCACCGGAGCAGAAGCTGCGGCTTGTGCGGGCCTACCGCGCCCTGGGCGAGGTGGTCGCCGTGACCGGCGACGGCATCAACGACGCCCCGGCACTGCGGGCCGCCGATGTGGGGCTGGCGATGGGGCTGAGCGGCACCGATGTGGCGCGAGAGGCCGCCGACATCGTGCTGCTCGACGACAACTTCGCCACGATCGTGATGGCCGTGCGCCATGGCCGCGCCGTGGTGGCCAACATCGGCCGCTTTCTGCCCTACGTGCTGGCCAGCAATGTTGCCGAGATGGCGCCCTTCATGGCGATGGTGGCCCTGCGCATTCCCGCCGCCCTCAACGTGCTGCAGATCCTGGCGGTCGACCTGGGCACCGACCTGCTGCCCGCCCTGGGGCTGGGTGCCGAACCACCCGATGCCGGGGTGATGAACCGGCCGCCCCGGCCCCCGGGCCAGCCCCTGATGGACCGGCCGCTGATGCTGCGGGCCTACCTGGTGCTGGGCCTCAGCGAAGCATTGGCGGCCATGGCCGCCTACCTGCTGGCCTGGCGCGCCGCCGGTGTGGATCTGGCCGGCCTGCGCCGGCTGGCACCGCTGCTGCTGCACCACCAGGCGCCCGCCGCCCTGGAGCTGGTGCAACGGCAGGCCTCCGGCCTCTGCTTCGCGGCGATCGTGGCCGGGCAGATCGGCGTGGTGCTGGCCTGTCGGGGACGCCACCGCTGGTGGGGCAATGGCCTGCTCTGGAGCGGTGTGGCGGCCGAGATCGCCCTCACCGCCGCCCTCTTCTGGTGGCCACCCCTCGCCGGCATCGTGGCCATGGCCCCGCCACCGGCCGCCTGGCTGGCCTGGCTGCCGCTCGTGCCCCTGCTGGTGCTGGCGGTCGATTCAGCCTGGTCGGCCCGACAAGCGAAGCCAACGGCATCGAGGCCAACGGCATGAACGGAGACCTCAGGCCAGGTCGCCGTAGTCCCTCAACAAAGCGATCACATCTCGGACCTGTCGGGTATGGGCTCGACTGGGCTCGAGCTGGTACTGGAGCCCGACACGATGGCAAAGAGCCTGGCGTCGAGCTCGGCCAGCCGCTCGTCGTCTTTCCTCCTCTGCTCGTCGACTTTCCTCCTCTGCTCGTCGACTTTCCTCATCCGCTCGTCTTCTTGCCTCCTCTGCTCGTCGACTTTCCTCATCCGCTCGTCTTCTTGCCTCAGCCGCTCGTCTTCTTGCCTCAGCCGCTCGTCGTCGATCTCGAGCAGCTGCTGCATCTGCTCTTGCTCGATCGCTCTGATCTCGAGATCGACGACGGGATGCCAGTTGAGCCTCGACAACCAGCGTCGCCAGCGAGGCCAGGAGGACATATAGGCCGATCTGCTGATCGATGGTGATGGTTCCATAGCCGGGGATCGTGACGTGCCTGTAGGAGCTGAACAGCGTGATCAGGGCAAACAGCAGACCGGCAATCACGGCTGTCCAGGCCTGGGTGTCAAGCCTGAGATTCATGTTAGCCAGCGCCGCAGCTGCCTAGAGCCTCGGGCCACAGGCCTGGCAGACGCAACCGTGAAACCACGGGATCCAGCCCGGGACTCAGGTTCAGAACTCAGCTGTCGACCTCAGATGTAGAACATCGGCTGGAGCTGCCGCAGGCTGTCGCGCTCCGCCAGCAGATCCGCGAGGGTGACCGCACCAAGGATCGCGGCACGGGCCTCCTCCAGCCGACCACCGAGGCTGAGCAGCACCCGGAACTCCGGGTCATCACGCTCCCCCTGGCGTGCGCTGGAGCCGTCGCCCTCCAGGCAGGCCTCCACCTCCAGCACGGTCACCTTCTCCGGCGGTCGCGTGAGCTGAAAGCCGCCCCGCGGACCACGGATGCTGCGCAGAAAGCCGGCCTTGCGCAGGGCCGTGAGCATCTGCTCGAGGTAGCGCTCCGGGATCCCGTGGCGGCGGCAGATCTCACCGGTGGCCAGCAGTTCACCGCTGGCGTAGGCGGCCGCCAGCTCGATCAGGGCCACCAGGCCGTATTCGGTCTTGGCACTGAAAGGCATGGGGCACCATCGGATCGGCCCATTGTGGCGAGCAAAGGGCGGTGGCGAGATAGGAAATCCACCCGGCCGATCAGGGCCGCCTGCCGATCAGGGCCGTTCCCAGTGGAACCCATCGTCGTCCCAGGCGGCCGGATCCTCGATCGGCTCCAGGTGGGTGAACACATGGCTGCGCGGCAGGGCCGCCGCCACCTCCCGCTCGATCCGCTCGCAGAGATCATGGCCCTGCTGCACGCTCCAGCCACCCGGCACCAGCACATGAAATGACACGAACCGGCGGGAGCCCGCCACCCGGGAGCGCACCGCATGAAAGGCGATGCCCTCGCCCGCATTGGCCGCCAGCAGGGCATCGAGCCGCTGCTGCTCCTCCTCCGGCAGCGACCGGTCCAGCAGGCCTGAGGCGGTTTCGCGCAGCAGCCGGCCGCCCGTGATGGCGATGTTCACGGCCACGGCAATGGCGATCAGGGGATCAAGGCTGCGCCAGCCGGTGAGCTGCACCAGCCCCACCCCCGCCACCACACCCACCGAGGTCCACACATCGGTGAGCAGGTGGTGGGCATCGGCCCGCAGGGTGATCGAGTCGAAGCGGCGGGCACCCTGGAGCAGCAGCAGCGCCACCCCGCCGTTGATGGCGGTGGCCACCAGCGACAGCACCAGGCCGATGCCCACGTGCTCCAGCGGCTGGGGGTGCAGCAGCCGACCGATCGCCGCCTGGATGATCGCCAGCGCCGCCACCACGATCAGGGCGCTTTCAAGGCCGCTGGAGAAATACTCCGCCTTGAAGTGGCCGAAGGGATGCTCCCGGTCGGCCGGCCGTGCCGCCAGGGTGAGGGCCCAGAAGGCCCCCAGGGCCGCCACCAGGTTGATGCCCGACTCCATGGCGTCGGACAGCAGACCCACCGAACCGGTGCGGCGCCAGGCCTCCACCTTGAGCACGATCGTGGCCACGGCCGCACCCACCGACAGCAGGGTGTAGGGGCGGGCAGACGCGAAGGGCATGGGATGGGGTCGGGGCTGGCCGGTATGGCCCGGCCCCATCTTCGGCCGCGGGCCCGGTGATCGTCGGCACACGTTGCTGGACGCCCACAGGCCGACCCTGTAGGGTTGATGGGTTGAGCAGAAGCCGGCGGCATGCCATGCCGCAACGCCCAACACCCAACATCAGCACAACCGTGGCTGGGCCTGCGCTTCATGGCCCTGTCGCGGGTGCGTTGTCGATACATCTGCCGTTTCTGTCATGTCCATTCCCTTCCGCAGCCCAGCCACCCCAGCCCCCCAGCCCCCCACCTGGGAGGAGCTGCTCGGCCGCCGTTGACCGCACCGGCCCGCCGCCGCTGCTTCAGACGCCCACGCCTCGCCCTCACAGATCACGGATGGCCTGGTACCAGGCCATGGCCATGCGCTCATAGCCCAGGCCATTGGGGTGGATGCCATCCAGCAGATGGCCACCCACCGCCGCTCCCACCGGCACCACCCGAACGTTGATCCCGTTCAGGCCGCTGGTGCGCACCATGGCCGGCAGGCGGCGGTTCACCACATCGATCTGGCGGCGCATGGTGTTGCTCACCGGGATGCCGTAGCTGTTGGTGGGCGCCAGCTGCTGCAGGGTTCCCACCAGCACCTCCAGGCGAAGGCCGCTGCTCCGGGCCCGGCGGTCCACCAGCTGCAGAAAGGACTGCAGCCGGTTGAGCACCGCTGCCGCGATGCCTCCGGCCTGGCTGCTGCCCCGCTCCACCACCTGGTTCAGCACGTCGTTGGTGCCGATCTGCAGCAGCAGCACGTTGCGATCATCACCCTGCCTGGAGAAATAACGGCCCGAGATCGCCGCGGGCAGATCCTCGCTGAGGGGCCGGCTGAAGGGGCGGCTGCGTTCCGCCCGCGGCGACAGCGGCACGTAGTGCCGGCCGGTGATCGGATCCCACTCGCCGCTGATCAGCCAGCCATCACGACCCCAGTGGTTGCGGTCCGGGCCGGGATCACCGGGCACCGGCGCCATGCCACCCACCAGATCGAACCGCCGGCCTGCGGCAATCAGGCGTTCCTGCAGCGGCCACCGGTAGCCCCCCGGTGCCCCGAGGCCGTAGGTGAGCGAATCGCCCATGGGCATGATCACCAGCCGGGTCATGGGCGCCCCACCTCCTCAGGCCCGGACATGGCCGGGCCCTGCTGCGGCACCGGCTCCAGCGCGGCCAGCACCCCACCAAGCAACAGCAGCAGCAGCGGCCAGCACCAGCCACCCAGCCGCAGGCGCTGGCCCAGGCCGAACCGGCGGCGGCGGCGCAGCGGCAGCACCGTTCCCCCCAGGGGTTGGCCACAACGGCCACACACCATGCGGCCCGCCAGCGACCGGTCGGCCCGCACCGCCCAACTGCCACAGCTCGGACACGCCATCGACCATGGCCAACCGACCCATGATGCCGCCAACCGTGCCTAACCTGGGGCCATTGCAGGGGGGCTCCACGAATCTGGCGGTCCTGGCCCTGCTCGCCGGGTTGGCGGTGGCGCTGAACGCCCTGCCCCTGCCGCTGTTCTTCGGGATTCACCTGCTGCTGGGTTCGGTGCCAGCAATGCTGGCCCTGCTGCTCTGGCGCACCTGGGCCGCCACCGCCATCGCCCTGCTCGCCGCCCTGCAGACCTGGGGCCTGTGGGGCCATCCCTGGGCGATCCTGATCTTCAGCGCCGAGCTGGTGTGGCTCACCCTCGCCCTGCGGCGGGGGCCCGCCGACGGGAGCAAGGGGGAGATCATTCTCTGGGACCTCAGCTTCTGGCTGCTGCTGGGCACCCCCCTGGTGCTGCTCTTCTACGCCGGGGTGCTGCAGATCGATGCCGCCAATGTGCTGGTGGTGGCGGTGAAGCAGACCCTCAACGGCGTGCTGGCCAGCACCCTGGCCTTTCTGCTGTTTCTGCTGGCGCGCACCTGGCGGGCCCGGGGCGGCGACCGCCAGGGCGTGAGCCTGCGGGGCGTGATCGTGGCCCTGGTGATCAGCTCGGTGCTGCTGCCCACCCTGGCGGTCACGATGCTGGTGGGTCAGCAGTTGCAGCGGGCCACCGAACGGGGTGAGCGGCAGGCCCTGGCGATCCTCGCCGCCGCCGTGGCCAGCGCACCCGAACAGGCCCTCGACCACAGCCTGCTGCTGGCACAGTCGTCGCAGCTGGCCTACCGCGTGCGGCAGGGGGACCGGTGGCGCGGCAATTCCAACCAGGCCCTGTTCCGCCGGCTGGACCAGGACTATGCACCGGCCGGCAGGGGCATCGTGCAACAGCCCGGCCTGCAGATCCTCATCCCCCGCGATCGCCGGCCCCTGCTCAAGACATGGGTGAACGGCTACTGGACCGTGCACGAGCGCTTCAGCGGGCAGTCAGTCGCCTTGGATGTGCAGGTGGTCCAACCTGCCGCCGCCAGCATCCAGGGCCTGCAGCGCCAGTCGAGCCTGATGCTCACCGCCGCCACCCTGGTGGTGATCGGCGGCGCCCTGCTGAGCGCCTGGGTGGGCCGGGTCTGCGAACGGGAGTTCCAGCGGGTGCTGGCACCCCTGCTGAGTTCATCCGAGCTGATGCCCAGTCTGCACCTCTCCCTGGTGGATGAACTGCGCAGCCTGGCCCGTCTGATCAATGCACGGATCGCGCGGGTGCAGCAGCTCACCGCCGAACTCGATCAGCAGACGATCACCGATCCCCTCACGGGCTGCCTCAACCGCCGCGCCCTGGACCGCCAGCTGCCCGGCACGATCGCCGACTGCCACAGGCGGCAGCAGCCGCTGGCGGTGCTGGCCCTCGACATCGATCACTTCAAGGCCATCAACGACCACCATGGCCATGGGGTGGGCGATGCGATGCTGCTGGCCGTGGTGAACTGCCTGCGCTCCAGGCTGCGGCGCGGGGATCCGCTGTTCCGGATCGGCGGCGAGGAATTTCTGGTGCTGCTGCCCGGCTGTCCGTTGGCCGAAGGGCTCGAGCGGGCTGAAGCGATCCGCGCCGCCCTGGAGGGCCTGGCAGTGGCCGTGCCTGACAGCGGCACGCTGCGGCTCACGATCTCGATCGGCGTGACCGCCCTGGCCAGCGGCGGCGAAGATCCCAGTTCACTGCTGGGCCGGGCCGATCACGCCCTTTACAACGCCAAGAACCGGGGCCGCAACCGGGTCGAATGGCTCGGGCCCTGAGGAAGCGGCCGCCCCCCGGACGACTCCTCTCAGGGCTCCTCAGGCGACTGATCGATCACGCTGCGCCGAACGGACTCACTCACGAACAAGGCATCGCCATAACGAAGTTGACCGTTTCGGGCCCTGTGCAGATCGTAGATATCAAACAATGAATAGCCATATTCGCGAAGAAATGACCAGATCTCGTGGAACAGAGGAGCTCCTTCGTAGTGGGGGATAAACATCATCTCCGTATAGATCAGCGCCGTTGCCCCCGACCGAAGCACCCGATCGGCGCCCCGCAGAGCCTCGAGCTCACCACCTTGAATATCAAATTTCAGGATATCGACTGCAGGCACATCAGCCGCCTCCACAAATGCATCGACGCTGGTCACATCAACCTCGATGGATTCCTTGTGTCCTGCTGACCTGGGGTAATAGCGTCTGGCATCTGCCGGCCTTGGCAGCAGTGAGTTCGTGGCGTCAAAGTGGTTCACATAAAAGGTGGCCACGCCCTTCTCCCGGGCCACGGCCTTGGGCACGATGTGAACCCGGTGATCGCCGGAGAACAGGGCCTGCAACTCGGCAACGCACTGGGGAAACGGTTCAAAGCTGTAGATTTCAGAATCGGGGAACAGGGCCCTGTATCGCTTTGTGGTCTGACCCTTATTGGCGCCGACATCAAAGATTGTTGGCTCGGTTCTGGCCAGCTTGGCCATCAGCCGACGCTGGACCTCGAAGGCATCGGTCGGGCCAGGAGATGGTGCCCCGATCCGCCGGAACGGTCGCCCGTTCCAGGCCAGAGCGGCCCGTGCGGAGGAAGCCAGACGCTTGACGGGGTTCATGGCAACACGGAGATCTGTGGAATGTAGCCGCCCTGCCGAGTCAGCCAGCCGAGTCACCAAGACGTGGCTAGGACAGATCCAGAGGCATTCCCAAGGGGTACTCCCGCCGATGGCTCCACCCCACACCAGCGAGGCCAGCGGCGAGACCAGCAGCGAGGCCAGCGGCGATGTGGCGGCGATCGTGCGCTCCTGCGGTCGCCGCCAGGATGCCCTGATCGAGATCCTGCATCGGTTGCAGGAGCGCGAAGGCCATCTGGCCCCCTGGGCCCTGGCGGCAGTGGCCCGGGAGCTGGCCCTGCCCCCCAGCCGGGTGCTGGGGGTGGCCAGCTTCTATCACCTCTTCCACCTGGCACCACCACCACGCCACCGCTGTGGGGTCTGCCTGGGCACCGCCTGTTGGGTGCGCGGCGGGTCGGCCCTGCTGGCGGCGCTGGAGCAGCGGCTGGCACGACCAGCCGGGGCACCGCCGGGGCCCGATGGCTGGGCCCTGGCGGCGATCGACTGCCTGGGGGCCTGCGGTCAGGCGCCGGTGCTGGCGGTGGATGGGGTGCTGCTGCGCCACCTGCCGCTCAGCGACCCCACGGCCCTGGCCGCCCGGTTCAGCGCCGCCGGCCTGCCGGAGGCCGATCCATGACCGGCCGGCTGCTGCGCTGCTGCGATGCCAGCGGCTGCCGCGCCGCCGGTGGCCAGGAGCTGCGGGCGGCCCTGGCGGCGGTGCCCGGCGCACCGCCGCTGCGGCCGGTGGGCTGCCTGCGGCTCTGCGGCCGGGGCCCCCTCGTGGCCGACGACGGCCCCGCCGGCAGCCAGCTCTACGGCGACCTGCAGCCCGACCAGGCCGCCGACCTGGTGCGGCATCCGCAGGTGCTGGCGGGCCAGCGCATTGCCGCCGAGCTGCCGTTTCTGGCCCTGCAGCGGCCGGTGGTGCTCGAAAGCTGCGGCCTGGTGGATCCGGAGCGGATCGACGATGCCCTCGCCGCCGGCACCTACGCGGTGGCGGCCCGGGTGCTGGCGGACCTCAGCCCGGAGCAGGTGCGTGAGCAGGTGCGCCGCAGCGGCCTGCGGGGCCGGGGCGGGGCCGGCTACCCCACCGCCCTCAAGTGGGACACGGTGGCCCTGCAGCCCCCCGGCCGCCGCTGGATCGTCTGCAACGCCGACGAAGGCGACCCGGGAGCCTTCATGGACCGCAGCGTGCTGGAGGGCGACCCCCACCGCCTGATCGCCGGCCTGCTGATCGCCGCCTATGCGGTGGGTGCCAGCCGGGGCTACGTGTACGTGCGGGCCGAGTACCCCCTGGCGATCGCCCGCCTGCGGCTTGCCCTGGAGCAGGCGCAGGCGGCAGGCTGGCTCGGGCGCGGCATCGCCGGCAGCCGCTTCGACCTGGAGCTGGAGGTGCGGGTGGGGGCCGGCGCCTACGTGTGCGGTGAGGAAACGGCCCTGCTGGCCTCGATCGCAGGCGGCCGCGGCACCCCCCGGCCCCGCCCCCCCTACCCGGCCGAACACGGCCTGGGGGGTGACCCCACCCTGATCAACAACGTGGAGACCCTCGCCGCCCTGCCGGCGATCCTGCGGCAGGGCGGCGACTGGTATGCCGCCATGGGCAGCGGTTCCAGCCGCGGCACCAAGGTGTTTTCGCTCTCGGGTGATGTGCGCCACACCGGCCTGGTGGAGGTGCCCCTGGGCATGCCCCTGCGCACCGTGGTCGAGACCATGGGCGGCGGCACCGCAGACGGCGGACCGATCAAGGCGGTGCAGACCGGCGGCCCCTCCGGCGGCTGCATCCCCGCCGACCGGCTCGACACACCGCTCACCTACGAGCATCTGCGCGAGCTGGGTTCGATGCTGGGCTCCGGCGGCATGGTGGTGCTGGGCGACGCCATGGCGATGCCGGACCTGGCGCTCTATTTCATGCGCTTCTGCCGCCAGGAGAGCTGCGGCAAATGCGTGCCCTGCCGGGCCGGCACCGTGCAGCTGCAGCAGCTGCTGGAGCGGTTCGCGGCCCGGCGGGCGGTGCCGGCCGACCTGGAGCGGCTGGAAAGCCTCTGCCACATGGTGGCCGCCACCAGCCTCTGCGGCCTGGGCCAGGCGGCCCCCAGCCCGGTGCTCAGCACCCTGCGCTGGTTCCGGGCGGACTACGAGGCCGCCTGCGGCGGTGAGGGGCCATGAGCGTGCTCACCCTCACGGTCGATGGCCGGGCGGTGGCCGTGGCCGCCGGCGCCAGCCTGCTGGAGGCCGCCGCCGCCGCCGGCGTGGCCCTGCCGCGCCTCTGCCACCTGGAAGGGCTCACGCCCGTGGGTGCCTGCCGCCTCTGCCTGGTGGCGGTGGAGGGGGCGGCGCGGCCCCTGCCGGCCTGCGTGACCGCCGCCGCCGAAGGCCAGGTGGTGCACACCGCCACCGCCGAGCTGCAGCAGTGGCGGCGCATGGCGGTGGAGCTGTTCTTCGCCGAGGGCAACCATGTGTGCGCCATCTGCGTGGCCAATGGCGCCTGCGAGCTGCAGGCGATGGCGGTGGCGGTGGGCATGGACCACAGCCGCTTTCCTTACCAATATCCCCAGCGGCCGGTGGATGCCTCCCATGGGCGCTTCACGCTCGACCACAACCGCTGCATTCTCTGCACCCGCTGCGTGCGGGTGTGCGATGAGATCGAGGGGGCCCATGTGTGGGATGTGGCCGGCCGGGGGGCCGACTGCCGGATCATCGCCGGGCTGGATCAGCCCTGGGGGGCGGTGGACAGCTGCACATCGTGCGGCAAGTGCGTGGAGGTGTGCCCCACCGGCGCCCTCTTCCACAACGACGACACCAGCGCCGAAAAGGCCCCCCGGGCCGCGGTGGCCCAGCAGCTGCGCCGCGCCCGTGAACAGCGGCAATGGGGCACACCATGAACACCCCACCCCGCCCGCGCCTGGCGACCGTGTGGCTGGCCGGCTGCAGCGGCTGCCACATGTCGCTGCTGGATCTCGATGAGTGGCTGTTTGAACTGGCGGCCCTGGCCGATGTGGTCTATTCACCGGTCGCCAGCGACACCAAGGTGTTTCCCGAAGGGGTGGATGTGTGCCTGGTGGAGGGGGCGGTGGCCAATGCCGACAACCTGGCGCTGGCCCGCCAGCTGCGGGCCAGGAGCCGGCTGGTGGTGAGCTTCGGCGACTGCGCCATCAGCGGCAACGTGCCGGCCCTGCGCAACCTGGCCGGCGGAGCGGCGGCGGCCCTGGAGCGGGGCTACCGCCAGCTGGCCGATGGCAGCGGCCAGCTGCCATCGGCACCCGGCATCGTGCCGGAGCTGCTGCCGCGGGTGCTGCCCCTGCATGAGGTGATCGCCGTGGATCTGTTTCTGCCCGGCTGTCCACCCTCGGCCGCCCGCATCCGTGCTGCCCTTGAGCCGCTGCTGCGCGGCGATTGGCCCCGGCTCGAAGGCCCCGATCAGCTCCGTTTCGGCTGAGGTGCCGCCACCGCCATGACCCGCACGATCACGATCGATCCAGTCACCCGCATCGAGGGCCACGCCCGCATCACCCTCCAGCTCGACGACGGCGGCCACCTGGTGGCCGCCCGCTTCCACGTGACCGAATACCGGGGGTTCGAGCGCTTCTGCGAGGGTCGACCGTTCACCGAGATGGCCGGCATCACGGCACGGATCTGCGGCATCTGCCCGGTCAGCCACCTGCTGGCGGCCGCCAGAACCGGCGACGGCCTGCTGGCGGTGGCAGTGCCGCCGGCGGCACTGGCCCTGCGGCGCCTGCTCAACCTGGCCCAGATCAGCCAGAGCCATGCCCTGTCGTTCTTTCATCTCAGCTCGCCCGATTTCCTGCTGGGCTGGGAGAGCGACCCGGCCCGGCGCAACGTGTTCGGCCTGATGGCGGCCGAGCCGGAGCTGGCCCGGGCCGGCATCCGCCTGCGCCAGTTCGGCCAGCAGCTGATCGAACGGCTGGCCGGCCGCCGCATCCACGCCGCCTGGGCCGTGCCCGGCGGTGTGCGCAGCCCGATGACGGTGGAGACCCGCGACTGGATCCTGGAGCACCTGCCCGAGGCCCGTGCCACCGTGGCCCTGGCCCTGGAGCGCTTCAAGCGGCTGCTCGATGGTCCGCTGCAGGCGGAACAGCACAGCTTCGGGCACTTTCCCAGCCTGTTTCTCAGCCTGGTGGGGCCCGGCGGCCTGTGGGAGCCCTGCGATGGCGCCCTGCGCCTGCGGGGCCCCGATGGGGCGATCGTGGCCGACGATCTGGAAGCCGCCCACTACGCCGATTTCCTGGCGGAGGCGGTGGAACCGTGGACCTACCTGAAATTTCCCTATTACCGGCCGCTGGGCCATCCCGCAGGCATGTATCGGGTGGGGCCCCTGGCCCGGCTGAACACCTGTGATCGGATCGGCACCCCCTGGGCCGATGCCGAGCTGGCGGAGTTTCGCCAGCGGGGGGGCGGACCGGTGGTGCTGTCCTCCTTTGCCTATCACCACGCCCGCCTGGTGGAGATCGTGGCCTGCCTGGAGCAGATCGGGCGCCATGCCGCCGATCCGGCCCTGCTGGGCGGCCGGGTGCGGGCCCACGCCGGCCTCAATGCCAATGAGGCGGTGGGGGTGAGCGAGGCGCCGCGCGGCACCCTCTTTCACCACTACACGGTCGACGACAACGGCCTGCTCACCGCCGTGAACCTGATCATCGCCACCGGTCAGAACAACCTGGCCATGAACCACACCGTGGCCCAGATCGCCCGCACCTACCTGCCCGATCCGGTGCCCGCCGAGGTGCCCGAGCCCCTGCTCAACCGGCTGGAGGCCGGCATTCGCTGCTTCGACCCCTGCCTGAGCTGCAGCACCCACGCCGCCGGGGCGATGCCCCTGCAGGTGGAGCTGCGGGCCGCCGATGGCACCCTGCTGGCGGAGCGGCGGCGATGAGCGGCCCCGCAGCGCTGGTGATCGGCATCGGCAACCCCCTGCGGGGCGACGATGGCGTGGGCTGGTGGCTGGCCCGGCGGGCCCGGCGGCTGCGGCCGGCGCCGTCGCCGGTGGTGCGCCTGGTGCAGCAGCCCACACCGGAGCTGGCGGCGGAGCTGGCGGCGAACCGGCGGGTGCTGTTCGTGGATGCCTGGCTGGCGCCCGCACCGGCGGCGGCGGCCGGCCCCTGCCTGCGCCGGCTTGCCGCGGCAGACGCCCACCCGGCTCAGCCCGGCGCCACCGTGCTGAGCCATGGACTGGCGCCGCCCCAGCTGCTGGCCCTGGCAGGTCTGCTGTGGCCGCAGGCGGCAGCGCCGCTGGCCTGGGAACTGCTGGTGCCGGCGGCGCGCTTCGACCACGGCACGGGGCTGTCGCCCGAGCTGCGGCGCTGGCTGCCCCGGGCCGAGGCCCTGCTGTGGCAGTGGTGGGACGACCGATCGTGAGGCCATGGCATCAGCAGCCATGCATGAAGTGAGCCTGATGGAGGAGGTGCGCCACCAGGCGCTGAAGGCCGCCGCCGCCGAGGGAGCCGAACGGATCACGGCGGTGCGTCTGCGGGTGGGCGAGCTGGCGGGGGTGGATGCCGACGCCCTGCGTTTCGCGTTTCCGCTGGTGATGGCCGGCACGATCGCCGCCGACGCGACCCTGGAGATCGAGGCCGAACCCGCCGAGGCCTTCTGCCGCTCCTGCCAGGCGCCATTCCCCCCGGGCCTGGAGCATCTCTGCCCCCGCTGCGGGCGCTTCGGCGCCGAGCTGCGCCACGGCCGCACCCTGCGGCTGGTGTCCCTGGAGGTGTGCTGATCCGGCGCCCCGGCGGCCATTCCCGGTAGATTCCGCCCATCCCCAGACATCCCAAGGCTTGGCCCTGGACATCCTGTTCATCCTCGTTCTGATCCTGGCGAACGGTGTGTTTTCGGGGGCTGAGATTGCCGTTGTTTCCTCCCGCAGACACCGGTTGGAACAACAGGCTGAGAAGGGCAATCGCTCCGCACGGGAGGTGCTGCGGCTGGCGGCAGACCCGAATGAATTTCTCTCCACCGTGCAGATCGGCATCACCCTGATCGGCATCCTCAGCGGCGCGCTGGGGGGCGCCACCGTGGCCCAGCGGCTGGCACCGGCGATCAACCGGTTGCCGCTGCTGGCGGGCCACGGCCAGGCCATCAGCTTCGCCCTGGTGGTCAGCGTGATCACCTACCTGTCGCTGCTGATCGGCGAGCTGGTGCCCAAGCGCATCGCTCTGGCCGATCCCGAGCGGCTCGCCTGCCTCACCGCGCCGGCCATGGCCCGCCTCTCAAGGCTCACGGCCCCCGTGGTGCACCTGCTCAGCCGCTCCACCGATGCCGTGCTGCGGCTGCTCGGGGTGAAGGCCCGGACCACGCCCGATGTGTCGGAAGACGAGATCCGGGCCATGATCCGCCAGGGGGCCGAAACCGGCGTGTTCGAGGAGGCCGAACACGACATGATGCAGCGGGTGATGCGCCTCGGCGATCGGGCGATCAAGACCCTGATGACACCCCGCACCGACATCTGCTGGCTGGATCTCGATGAACCGATCGACGACAACCTGCAGCGGGTGATCGCCAGCAACCACTCCCGCTTTCCGGTGGCCCGCGGCAGTCTGGACGACTGCCTGGGCATGGTGCGGCTGCGGCATCTGCTCTCGGCCCGGCTGAGCCAGACCGGCATCGATCTCGAGTCGCTGATGCAACCGCCCCTGTTCGTGGCCGACACCACCCGAGCGCTCACGGTGCTGGAGGAATTCCGCCGCAGCGGCATCCATGCGGCCCTGGTGAGCGATGAATTCGGCGGTGTCGCCGGCCTGGTCACCCTCAACGACCTGATGGAGGGGATCGTGGGTGATCTGCCCTCGATCGATGATCAGGAAGGCCCCCTCGCCATCCGCCGCGACGACGGCTCCTGGCTGGTGGACGGCGGCATGGATCTGGAGGCGATGGTGGAACTGATCGACCACGACATCCTGGATCTCGAACTGGAACGCCGCTACCACACCGTGGCCGGTTTCGTGATGCATGTGCTGCAACGGATTCCACGGGAAACCGATCGCTTTGACTGGCAGGGGTTCCGATTCGAAGTGGTGGACATGGATGGCAAACGGATCGACAAATTGCTGATCACACCCCTGCCCAGGCCCTGATGGACCCGAGCCTCAGCCCGATCCAGCTGGAGCTGGAGATCGACCACCGCGACGACGACGGCCAGTACCGCAGCCGCCAGCTGAGTGTGCGTTACTTCGCGTTGGCATCGGCCACCGGCCCGGCCCGCCTGGTGGGCCACTGCAGCATCAGCGGCCATGGCGAATTCCACAGTGACCGCATCAGCCGCTGCCGCTGCCTGACCAGCGGTGAAACGATCACCGATCTGCCCCGGCTGCTGGTGGACCGGTTTGCCCGCAGCCGCGAGGGAAGGCTGGAGGCCCTGTGGCGCCAGCGGGCCGATGAGCTGGCCGTGCTGCTGGCCATGGCCCACGGCGACAGCCTGCTGCAGAGCCGCGAAAAGGAGCTGATCGCCACCTACCTGCAGGAGCGGCAACCCCACACCCCCGGGGCGGAGCCCCTCAGCCGGGGGGAGATCACCCTGGCCCTGCGCTGGCTGCTGCCACCGGATCGGGAGCGGTTCCTGGCCGCCGTGGAGGCCCTGGCCGGCTGGCCCCCCGAACCCCTGGCTGACCTGCACAGCCTCTGCGTGGCCCTGGCCGATGTGCGCCAGGCCCGCGAAGGCGATGAGCAGACCCACCTCGACCTGCTGCAGGCCCGCTGGTTCGGCGGGGCCTGACCCTCGCCTCAGGGGGTGGACAGGCTCCACAGCTGACCCTGCTGCGCCCGGAAGCGCAGGCAACCGGGCCACGATCGGAGTCCTCCTCCCTGAGCCGTGACCGCCAGCCGTGTCGCCACCGCCAGCCCGGCGGAACTGGCCGCCATCGCCGGCCGCTTCGCCCTGCCGGCGGCGGTGGTGGCGGTCGCCCCCCTCGGCAACGGCAACGTCAACGCCACCTTTGAGGTGCACCTCGCCGATGGCCGCCGCGTGGTGCTGCAGCGGCTCAACACCGCGGTGTTCCAGCAGCCCGCTCTGGTGATGGCCAACATCCGGCGGGTGGGCGAGCACGTGCGCGGCCGGCTGGCGGCCGGCGGCCGGCACGGGCACTGGCAGCTGCCGGAGCTGCTGCCCACCCGCGACGGCACCGATGCCCTGCTGCTGCACGACCAGGTGTGGCGGATGCTCACCTTCGTGGAAGGGGCCCACTGCCCCGACACGATCGACGGTCCGGAGCAGGCCCACCAGCTGGGCCTGGGGCTCGGCACCTTCCATGGACTGATCCACGACCTGCCGGCCCACGAACTCGCCGACACCCTCGAGGGCTTCCACATCACCCCCCGCTACCTGGAGCGGTTCGATGCGGTGGCGGCCGCACCGGCCCGGGCCCTCTGCCCGGAGGCCGAGCGCTGCTGCGCCTTTGTGGCCGACCGGCGAGAGCTGGCCCCCGTGCTGGAGCAGGCCCGGGCGGCCGGGCGGCTGCTGCCGCGGCCGATCCACGGCGACCCCAAGGTGACCAACGTGATGCTCGATCGCGAAAGCGGCCGGGCCGTGGCCCTGATCGATCTCGACACGGTGAAACCGGGCCTGCTCCACTACGACATCGGCGACTGCCTGCGCTCCGGCGCCAACCCGGCCGGCGAGGACACCACCGACCTGGAGGCGGTGCACTTCGACCTGGATCTGGCCGGGGCGATCCTGCGGGGCTACCTGGCGGCGGCGGGCGAGGTGCTCAGCCCCGCCGACCACGATCACCTCTACGACGCCATCCGGCTGCTGCCCTTTGAGCTGGGGCTGCGGTTCCTCACCGACCACCTGGAGGGCGACGTCTACTTCCGCAGCAGCCGGCCGGGCCACAACCTCGACCGGGCCCGGGTGCAGTTCCGCCTGACCGAAAGCATCGAGGCCCAGGAGGGCGAGATCCGGGCCCTGCTGGAGGCCCTGCGATGACCGGCAGGATCCTGCGGCCGCTGCTGCCCTTTGCGCCGCTGGCCGGGCTGGAGGATCTGGACCTGGCGGTGGAGCTGACCCGGGAGCCGGAGTGGCTGCGGCTCAGCTACCGGCTCTCAGGCCCGGTGGAGCGGCTGCTGATCCCGGAGCCGGCGGCCCGGCCCCAGCGGCGCGATGGCCTCTGGCAGGGCACCTGCCTGGAGCTGTTCATGGCCGAGGCGGGCCGCAGCGGCTACCGGGAGCTCAACCTCTGCCCCAGCGGCCACTGGAACCTCTACCAGCTCGACGGCTACCGCCAGGGCCTGCGGCCCGAACCGGCGATCAGCGCCCTGCCTGTTGCCGTGGAGCGCACCCCCGGTGAGCTGCGACTGGCGTTGGCCCTGCCCCTGGCACCCCTGGGGCTGGCCGGGCGGCCCCTGGAGCTGGGCATCACCGCCGTGCTCGATGGCGGCGCCACCGCCGGCATCGGCTACTGGGCCCTGCACCACCCGGCCGCCGAGGCCGACTTTCACCACCGGGGCGGCTTCACCCTGACGCTGCCGGCGGCGGAGCAGCAGGCGGCCGACGCCGCCGCCTGACGCTGCCGCCGGCGTGCACCACCCCGGGGCGGATCTGCAGGTCAGGATCCGCATGCAGCTGGCCCGGCCCTACAGCAACGACCCCTGGTGCTCCTGGGGCGGCAGCGCCGGGGCGGCTTCGGCCTGCTCCTCGGCCTCGCCGGCCCGCACTTCGAGGGCCTGTTCGATCACCCGGTCGGTGAGGGCATCGAAGTAGGCCGAGAGGGTGCCCTGAAGCTCCAGAAATTCAGGCCAGAGCGTTTCGTTCACGAATGCCCGGCTCAGGCGCGCCATCACCGTGGTGCGGCGCTGGCCGCGGTAGCGATAGGGGCGAATGCCGTAGCGGCGCAGCAGGGCCACGAACAGGTGGCGCGACCACTGATCCGCCAGTGAAAACCGGAATTCGACCGGCGGCTCCTCGGCCTCCAGCTGCCTGAGGCGGGCCTGGATGCGCTCGCGGGCCCGCTCCGCCGCCTGCCGTTCGCCGTCGCTGCCGGGGCGGGCATGCAGGGCCTCGATGCGGCGCAGCTTCTCCACCAGCTGCTGCTCGGGGCCCGGCGGCGGTGCGCCGCGCTGGCGGGTGCTGCCCGCACCGGTGAAACCGGTGGCGTTGGCACCGGCTCCGGTGAAACCGGCGGCGTTGGAGCGGCTGCGGCGGCCGATGGCGATCTCCAGGGACGACCGACTGCGATGGTAGTGACCTGCTGCTGCCGCAACGGACGGGCCCGCCGCTGACTCCCCCATGGCCATCCCCATTGCCCTCACCATCGGCGGCAGTGATTCCGGCGGCGGCGCCGGCATCCAGGCCGACCTCAAGACCTTCACCGCCCTGGCGGTGCACGGCTGCTCGGCGATCAGCTGCGTGACCGCCCAGAACACCCTGGGGGTGAAGCGGGTGGATGGCCTGCCACCGGCGGCGCTCACCGCCCAGATCGAGGCCGTGGTGGGCGACCTGGCGGTGGGGGCCCTGAAAACGGGCATGCTGCTCAACCAGGAGCTGATCGAAGCCGCCGCCGCCGCCATTGCCCCCCTGGCCCTGCCCAAGCTGATCGATCCGGTGATGGTGTCGCGGGCCGGGGCGGTGCTGCTGGAGCCGGGCGCCATCGACGCCTACCGCCGCTGCCTGCTGCCCCAGGCCGAGCTGCTCACCCCCAACCTGCATGAGGCCCGCCTGCTCAGCGGCCTCAGCATCAGCGGGGCCGCCGATGTGGAGCGGGCCGCCGAGCGGCTGCTGGCCCTGGGGCCGGCGGCGGTGCTGGTCAAGGGCGGCGGGCTGGCGGAGCTGCGGGGCCGCGACTACCTGCTGAGCGCCACCGCCGGCACGGGCCGCTGGCTGGAGCACGCACCGGTGGCCACGCCCCACACCCACGGCAGCGGCTGCACCCTGGGGGCCGCCATCACCGCCGGCCGCGCCCGCGGCCTGGCGCTGGAGGCGGCGGTGGAGGCGGCCAAGGCGTATGTGGAGGGTGCCCTGCGGCGGGCGCTGGCGATCGGCGGGGGGCAGGGGCCCCTGTGCCACTGGCATGGGCTGGTGGGCGATGCGCCACGCTGAGCCCACCACCGCCCCGCCCCCATGGCCACTGCCCCCTATCTGCTCGCCCTCGCCCTGCTGGAGCAGGAGGGCCGGCGGGCCCTGCCGCTCCAGGGGCAGTCGCTGCGCGAACCGCTGGCGGCGGGAGCCGGCCCGGGAGAAGCGGGCGAACGCCAGGCCCTGGAGCTGCTGGTGCGGGTGTGGCAGCGCAGCGAACAGGCGCCGCTGCGGCGGGCGGCCGGTGCCCACAGCCTCCTGCTGGTGGCGGTGCCGATCGAGGCGCTGATGGAGGGGGTGCCGGCGCTCAAGGCGGCCTGGATCGCCAGCGGCGACACCGCAGCCCTGATCCGGGGCCTCCAGGATCTCGGCGGCGCGCTCTGGAGTGTGGCCTCGGAACCCCGCCAGCCGCTGCAGTTCACCCCCCTCACCTGAATGCTCGCCCCCGAACCCCTGCGCGACACCCTGGCCGCCGCCGGCCTGGGGCCAGGCCGGCGGCGGCTGGTGCTGCTGCTCAGCCAGCTGGGTGATTTCGACAGCCTCGAATACGCCCAGGCCCTGGTGCCCGCCCTGCCGCGGCTGGAGGCCGCCGGCATCGCCGTGCTGGCGATCGCCATCGGCAACACCGCCGGCGCCGATCGCTTCTGCACCTACACCGGCCTGCCGCGGCCACTGCTGCAGGTGGAGCCGGAACCGCAGCTGCACCGCCGGCTGGGGCTCTACGCGGGCCTGCAGACCGCCGGCGGCCCCTGGCCCGCCCTGCTGCTGATGTGCGCCGGCATCGGCTCGCCCGGCACCCTGGCCGAGGTGCTGCGCGGCTACACCGGCGATCGCACCGCCCCCCAGCGGCTGGCGGGCGCCCCCTTCAGCGCCCTGGGTGAGGGTTACCAGCGGCCGTTTGAGCTGGCCACGGTGCGGCTGCGCAACATGCAGGAGGTGCTGGCTCGCTGGCGCACCTACGTGCCCAGCGACCGCTGGATCACCCAGCGGGGCGGCACCTTTCTGCTCGACGCCGACGACAGCCTGCTCTACAGCCACCGCGACCCGGGGATTCTCGGCTTCTCCGCAACCATGGCCGAGCCACTGCGGTTCCTCGAACCGTGGCTAGACCGGATGTGAAGCCCCTGCAGCACCGGAGCCCAGGCCATGTGCGGCACCTGCGCCTGTGGAACCCCAGAAGCGACCACCCCAGAAGCGACCACACCAGCAGCAACCACACCAGCAGCACCGCCAGCCCGCCGGCTGCAGCTGGAACAGCACCTGCTGGCCCACAACGACGCCCTGGCGGCCGCCAACCGTGACCGCTTCGATCGGGCGGGCGTGCAGGCGCTCAACCTGCTCTCCTCCCCCGGTTCCGGCAAGACGGCCCTGCTGGAGCGGCTGGCCGCCGAGCAGCCCTCCGCCGGAGCCATGGCGGTGCTGGTGGGCGACCTGGCGACCGACCTCGACGCCACTCGCCTGCGGGCCGCTGGCCTGCCGGCCGTGGCCCTCACCACCGGCCACACCTGCCATCTGGACGCGGCGATGGTGGCCCGCGGCCTCGATGCCCTGGAAGCCGGGGGCACCCGCCTGACGGAGCTGGCCTGGCTGCTGATCGAAAACGTGGGCAACCTGGTCTGCCCGGCCGCCTACCGGCTGGGTGAACACCGGCGCCTGGTGCTGCTGTCGGTCACGGAAGGGGAGGACAAGCCGCTCAAGTACCCCGCCATGTTCCGCAGTGCCGATCTGGTGGTGATCACCAAGCTGGATCTGGCTGAAGCGGTGGGCTTCGACCGGGCCGCCGCCCGGCGGGCCATTGCCGCCGTGGCTCCCCAGGCGGCGGTGCTGGCGGTATCGGCCCGCAGTGGCGCGGGGATCGGCGATCTGGTCAGCCACTGCCGGGCCATGGCCCGCCCTGCTGTGGAGAGCGGCGCCGATCGCCGGTGATGGTCCGCCTCGAGCTGCTGTGCCGCGGCGTGGTGCAGGGGGTGGGGTTCCGGCCACGGGTGTGGCAGCTGGCCACGGAGCTGGAGCTGGCGGGCCGCCTGGCCAATGTGGCCGGCGGCGTGGCCCTCGATCTGCAGGGGCAACGGGCGGCGCTGCAGACCTTCCTGGAGCGGCTGCCGCGGGAGCTGCCGGCGGCAGCCCGGCTTGAGGCCCTCGAGCCCCGCTGGCACGCCCCCCGCCGGCCGGCGCCGGTGGGGCTGCGGATCAGCGCCGATCCGCCACGGCCCCTGGGCATCGGCCTGATCGCCCCCGCCCTGGCGGCCGACCGGGCACCCTGCCCCGCCTGCCGGGCCGAACTGCTGGATCCGACGAACCGGCGCCATGGCGATCCGTTCATCAGCTGCAGCGCCTGCGGGCCCCGCTATTCGATCGCCACCGCCGAGCCCTTCGCCCGCGCCCACACCACCCTGGCGGCCTTTCGCCTCTGCCCTGCCTGCCAGGCCGAATTCGAGGATCCAGCCGACCGCCGCTTCCACGCCGAAACCATCGGCTGCCCCGCCTGCGGGCCGCGGCTGCAGCTGCTGGACCCCGCCGGCACGCCCCTGGTCGCCGACGGGTCAGCCAGGCCGTTGGCGGCCGCCGTGGCCCTGCTGCGCCAGGGCGCCATTCTTGCGCTGCAGGGTGTGGGCGGTTTCCAGCTGCTGGCCAATGCCGCCGATGGCGCCGCCGTGACCCGGCTGCGGAGCCGCAAGCGCCGGCCCCACAAGCCGTTTGCGCTGCTGATCGCTGATGCCAGCCAGCTGGAGGGCCTGGCCGTCGCCGGGGCCGCCGAGCGGGCGGCGCTGGCGGATCCGGCGGCACCGATCGTGCTGCTGGACTGCCCCGACGGCGCCCACGAACAGATCCTGCCCGGGGTGGCGCCGGGGGCCCCGGGGCTGGGGGTGATGCTGCCGGCTTCGCCGCTGCACCTGCTGCTGGCCCGCGCTTTCGCCGGCCCGCTGGTGCCCACCAGCGGCAACCGCAGCGGCGAACCGCTCTGCACCGATCCGGCCGAGGCCCTGGAGCGGCTGGCGGGCATGGCCGATGGCTTTCTGGTGCACGACCGACCGATCGCCCGCCCCCTCGATGACTCGGTGCTGCAGCTGATCGATGGCCGCCCCGCGCTGCTGCGCCGCGCCCGCGGCCATGCACCCGAACCCCTGCCGCTGGCGGCGAGCGGCCCCACGGTGCTGGCCCTGGGTGGTGACCTCAAGAGCGCTCCGGCCCTGGCGCTGGGCGATCGGCTCTGGCTCGCCCCCCACCTGGGCGACCTGGCCGATGCCCGCAGCCAGCGCCACTGGCGCCAGGGGGTGGGCGAGCTGCTGGAGCGCCATGGCTCCTCGCTGGCGGCCATTGCCGTGGACCGGCACCCCGAATACGTGAACCGCCAGCTGGCACCGGGCCTGGTGGCGGCCAGCAGCAGCGCTCCCCTGCGGGAGGTGGGCCACCACCTGGCCCACGGGCTGGCGGTGGCCGTGGAACACGGGCTGCTGAACGACGCCCTGCTGGTGGTGGCCCTCGACGGCCTCGGCTACGGCCAGGGGCCGGTGCCCCTGTGGGGCTGCGAAGTGCTGCAGCTGGCGGCCGGCGCCGCTGCAGCGACGGCCACGCGGCTGGCCTCGCTGCGGCCCTTTCCCCTCCCCGGCGGTGAACGGGCCATGCGCGAACCGCGCCGCTGCGCCCTGGGGCTGCTGGCCGCCTCCGGCCAGCTGCGCCACCCGGGGGCGGCGGCGGTGGACCGGGCCTTCGCGGCGGCCGATCGGCAGCTGCTGGAGCAGGCCATCGCCGGGGGCTGCAATTCGCCCCTGTGCTCCAGCGCCGGCCGCCTGGTCGATGGGGTGGCAGCCCTGCTGGGCCTGGTGGCGCTGGCCAGCCATGAGGCCCACGCCGGCCTGGCCCTGCAGGCCGCAGCCGCCCGTGCCCCCGCCGGGGCCGGCGCCTACCCCCTGCCTGATCTCGACTGGCGGCCCCTGCTGGCGGCCCTGCTGGCCGACATCGCCGCCGGTCGGCCTGCGGAGCTCTGCGCGGCCCGGTTCCACAACGGACTGGTGACCGGCCTGGTCGAGAGCGCCGCCACTGCTGCAGCGGCCACTGCAGCAGTGGCCGGAAGGCAGGCTGAAACGGTGGTCCTGGCGGGAGGCTGCCTGCAGAACCGGCTGCTGCTGGAAGGCCTGATCCGCGGCCTGCGGCAGCGGGGGCTGCGGCCCTTCTGGTCCGAGCGCCTGCCCACCAACGACGGCGGCCTGGCGGCGGGGCAGATCGCGGCCCTGCTCAGGGGTTGAGGGCCGCCGCCAGCTTGCGCACCATGCCGTCGCGGATCTCCGGGTCGCCCACCAGCCGCAGCTCACCGGTGTCGGGCCACCAGTTGAGCCGGAGGTTGGTGGAGGGGTCCTCGAACACCGCCAGCTCGAATGCGCCCTTGTGCTCCCAGTGGCAGGGAACGCCCAGACCCGCCACCAGGTCCTGCAGCTCCGCCAGCGAGCCCCGGAAGGTCATGGAGTCCATCGGTCGTGCCCGGCGAAGACCTTCATCCTGATCCATGGTGGCTAGAACTCAGACAGGTGCCCGCGAGGCCCCATGTGCCTGGCTGTTCCAGGTGTGATTCTGAGCATCGGCGGCGAACCGGCCGATGATCCCCTCTGGCGGGTGGCCGAGGTGGATTTCGGCGGCGTGTGCCAGCAGGTGAGCCTGGCCTGCCTCAGCGAAGCCCGGGTGGGCGACCGGGTGCTGGTGCACGTGGGCATGGCCCTGTCGATCGTGCTTGACGACAACGACGACGACGACACCAACGACGACACCCCCGACGAGCAGGAGCCGGAACCATGACCGCAACGCCCATCGCCACCGCAACGCCGATCACGGTGGACGGCAACGAGGCCGTGGCCCGCGTGGCCTACCGCCTCAACGAGGTGATCGCCATTTACCCGATCACGCCGGCCACGGCGATGGGCGAATGGGCCGACACCTGGAGTGCCGAAGGCCGCCCCAACCTCTGGGGCACGGTGCCGGTGGTGGTGCAGATGCAGAGCGAAGGCGGGGCTGCCGGCTGCGTGCACGGTGCCCTGCAGGCCGGTGCCCTCACCACCACCTTCACCGCCAGCCAGGGGCTGCTGCTGATGATCCCCAACCTCTACAAGTGGGTGGGGGAGCTGTCGCCGGTGGTGCTGCACGTGGCCGGGCGCACGGTGGCCACCCAGGGCCTGTCGATCTTCGGCGACCACAGCGACGCCATGGCCTGCCGCGCCACCGGCTGCCTGATCCTCTGCTCGAGCTCGGTGCAGGAGGCGGGTGACTTCGCCGCCATCGCCGCCCGCGCCAGCCTCAACGCCCGGCTGCCGGTGCTGCACCTGTTCGACGGCTTTCGCACCTCCCACGAGATCCAGACGGTCGCACCGATCAGCGATGGGCTGCTGCAGGCCCTGATGCCAGCGGACCGCATCGCTGAGCACCGCGCCCGGGCCCTCAGCCCCGACCACCCGGTGATCCGCGGCACGGCCCAGAATCCCGACGTGGCCTTCCAGGCCCATGAGGCCAGCAACCCCTTTCACGCCGCCGCCGCCGCCCATGTGCAGGAGGCGATGGACGCCTTCGCCGCCCTCAGCGGCCGCCACTACCGGCTCCACGAATACCGCGGCGACCCGTGCGCGGAGCGGGTGCTGCTGCTGATGGGCTCGGCGGCCGACACCGCCGCCGAAACCCTCGAGCATCTCCAGGCCGCCGGCGAACCGGTGGGGCTGCTCACGGTGCGCCTGTTCCGCCCGTTCGACGGCGAGGCCCTGGTGGCGGCCCTGCCGGCGAGCGTGCGGGCCATCGCCGTGCTGGATCGCTGCAAGGAACCAGGGGCCAGCGGCGAACCCCTCTATCTCGATGTGGTGGCAGCCGTGGCCGAGGCCTGGCCGGCCCGCCACCCCGGCCGGCCCCTGCCGCGGGTGCTGGGCGGCCGTTACGGCCTGGCCTCCAAGGAATTCACGCCGGCGATGGTCAAGGCGGTGCTGGACCACCTGGCCGCACCGGCCCCCCTGAACCATTTCAGCGTGGGCATCAACGACGACCTCAGCCACCGCTCCCTGCCGGTGGAGCCGGACTTCTGCCTGGAAGCCGGCACCGGCGGCAGCGACGAGAGCGGCGATGGAACGGTGCGGGCGGTGTTCTATGGCCTGGGGTCCGACGGCACGGTGGGGGCCAACAAGAACACGGTGCAGATCATCGGCGAAGGCACCGATCTGCACGCCCAGGCCTATTTCGTCTACGACTCCAAGAAATCGGGCTCGGTCACCGTGTCGCACCTGCGCTTCGGGCCGAGACCGATCCGGGCGCGGTATCTGATCCAGCGGCCCACCCTGGTGGCCTGCCACCACTGGGACTTCCTGGAGCGCTTCGACCTGCTCGCCGGCATCAGCGAGGGCGGCGTGCTGCTGCTCAATGCCCCGCATCCGCCGGCCGAAACCTGGCGGCGCCTGCCGGAGCGGTTGCGGTGCACGGTGCGCCAGCAGCGGCTGCAGCTGTGGACAATCGACGCCAGCGCCGTGGCCCGCGCCGCCGGCCTGGGCCCCCACATCAACACCGTGATGCAGGTGTGCTTCTTCGCAGTGAGCGGCGTGCTGCCACGGGAGGAGGCGATCACCCGGATCCGGGCCGCCATTGCCCACAGCTACGGCCGCAAGGGGGAAGCGGTGGTGGCGCGCAATCTGGCGGCGGTCGACGCCACCCTGGAGCACCTGGCGCCGATCGACTGGGGCGCACTCGACGCCGACGACACCAGCCCAGCCAGAGACATCAGCCCAGCCACGCCCGCAACAGCCGCCGGCGACCGCCTGGCCACCGCCCCCGCCTTCGTGCGCGAGGTGGTGGGCCCGATGCTGGCGCTGCAGGGCGATGGGCTGCCGGTGAGCGCCCTGCCCTGCGACGGCACCTGGCCCAGCGGCACCGCCCGCTGGGAGAAGCGCAACATCGCCGAACAGGTGCCCGCATGGCACAGCGACCTGTGCGTGCAGTGCGGCAAGTGCGTGCTGGTGTGTCCCCATGCCGCGATCCGCGCCAAGGTGGCGGCCCCCGAGGCCCTGGCCCAGGCGCCGGCGGGGTTCCGCCAGGCACCGGCGCGGGATCAGGCCTTCGCCGGCCAGGCGTTCACGATCCAGGTGGCGGTGGAAGACTGCACCGGCTGCGGCCTGTGCGTGGAGGTGTGCCCCGCCACCGACCGGCAGGACCCCCGGCAGCGGGCCCTGGGCATGGTGCCCCAGCGGCCCCTGCGGGACACCGCCCGCGGCTGGTGGTCGTTCTTCGAACAGCTGCCGGAGGTGCCCCGCGATGCCCTGAATCTGCATCGGATCGGCCAGCAGCAGCTGCAGCAGCCACTGTTCGAATTCTCCGGTGCCTGCGCCGGTTGCGGCGAAACGCCCTACCTGAAGCTGGCCAGCCAGCTGTTCGGCGACCGCATGCTGGTGGCCAACGCCACCGGCTGCTCCTCGATCTACGGCGGCAACCTGCCCACCACCCCGTGGAGCACCAACCGCGAGGGGCGGGGCCCGGCCTGGAGCAATTCCCTGCTGGAGGACAACGCCGAATTCGGCTTCGGCATGCGGGTGGCTGTGGACCAGCAGCGGCAGATGGCCCTGGAGCTGCTCGCCGGCCTGGCGGAACCCGAAGGGCACACCGGTGGCGATGGGGCCGGGGGGCCGGGCATTCCGGCAGCCCTGGCGGCGGCGATCGCCGCCGCCGAGCAGGGCGATGAGCCGGCGATCTTCCGGCAACGGGAACGGGTGGGGGAGCTGAAGCGGCTGCTGCAGGCCGCCCTGGCCCGGGAACCGGCCGGGACGAGCACATCCGCAACGACGTCCACAACGACGTCCTCAGCGGCGGCCCGCCTGCTGGCGGTGGCCGATGCCCTGGTGAAGCGCAGCGTGTGGCTGGTGGGGGGTGATGGCTGGGCCTACGACATCGGCTTCGGCGGCCTGGACCATGTGCTCGCCAGCGGCCGCGACGTGAACGTGCTCGTGCTCGACACGGAGGTGTACTCCAACACCGGCGGCCAGATGTCGAAAGCCACGCCCCGGGGGGCGGTGGCGAAGTTCGCGGCCGCCGGCAAGGCCACGCCGAAGAAGGACCTGGGGCTGATGGCGATCACCTACGGCTCGGTGTACGTGGCCAGCGTGGCCATGGGTGCCCGCGACGAGCACACGATCCGGGCGTTTCTGGAGGCGGAGAGCTACCCGGGCCCCTCGCTGATCCTGGCCTACGCCCACTGCATCGCCCACGGCATCGACATGGTGTGCGGCCTGCAGCAGCAGCGGCTGGCGGTGGAGAGCGGCCGCTGGTTGCTGTACCGCTACGACCCGCGCCGCCGCGAGCAGGGCCTGAACCCCCTGCAGATGGACTGCGGAGCACCACGCCGGCCGCTGGCGGAGGCGATGGCCAGCGAAAACCGCTTCCGGGTGCTGAGCGACAGCGAGCCCGAGCGGGCCGCCGCCCTGGCCGAGGCCGCCGACGTGGAACGCGGCCGGCGCTGGGATCTGTTCCAGGCCCTGGCGGGCCGGGGGCCGGGCGCCCCGGCCTGAACTCAGGACCAGGGTCAGGGCTGGCTGTCGCCGAGGCGGTCGAGGGCTCGGTGCCGCAGTTCGGCCTGGTGCACCAGTTCCTGGGCGCGCCAGAGGCCATCGACCAGGCGGCAGTGGTGGCCGCGGTCGCAGACGCGATAGCGGTTCTGGCCCAGGGCTTCGATCGTGGAGCCGCGGGGCGTGGTGGTGAGCAGGGTGGTGATGGGCATCCAGGGACCCCGACGGCAGCGGGCCCCATCCGCTCTACATCCGCTCGGGGCCGGCTGGCTAGGTTGAACCTGTTGCCGAGCTGTTGCGGAGCGGCCATGGCGCCTGTCAACCATCACCGTGGCTACGGCCTGCAGCTGCTGCCCATCGACGGGGGCTGGAGCGTGCGCCTGTGTGATCCCGCCGGCCATCCGGCCGATGTGACCCTGCACGAGCAGCGGGGCCACGAACCCTGGCCCACGGCCGCAGGGGCCCTGGCGGCCGCCCGGGAGCACGTGGACCAGCTGCTCTCCCAGGACAGCTCCTACTGAGCATCCCCCGGACTGAGCAGCCGCCGGACTGAGCACCTGCGGGCCGGGAGGCCAGCCGCCACGGGGTTCACATTCTGTTACACTGATCGAAACAAACCGAAACACCATGGCCGGCAACGCACCAGCGACCAGCAGCGATTCCCGCTTCGGCTTCGTGGCCTTCGCCGAAACCTGGAACGGCCGGCTGGCCATGCTCGGCTTCGTGATCGGCCTCGCCACCGAACTGCTCACCGGCCAGGGCATCCTCTCCCAGATCGGGGTGGCCTGAACCATGTCAACCGATTACTCCACCGCCATCGTCGGGCTCGTTGCCCTGATCTCCGTGTTCACCGCCATGGTGGGCTACATGCTCACCCGGCCCAGCGACCTGCCCCCCTCCACCCGCTGAGCGGCGGTCGCCGGAGCCGGCCCCATGCCCCACCACGCCGACCGACCGACCAAGATCTGTGCCGGCTGCGGTCGGCCTTTTCAATGGCGGCGCAAGTGGAAAGCGGTCTGGAACGAGGTGCGGTATTGCTCAGAGCGGTGCCGCACCCAACGGCGTCGGGGCCAGCGCCAGGGGCGCACGGCCCCTGACGCAGGCCCAACTCAACCTTCAGCCTGATCTTCGGCCGCACCGCTGTCGCTCAGGGGGATCAGCTGGATCTGTTTGCGACCCAGCCGGATTTCGAACGTGTCGCCCGGCTTGAGTCCCAGCTGGGCGGTGTAGGCGCTGCCCACCATCAGATTGCCATTGAACTGAACCCGGGTGTGGAAACTGGGTTCGCGGCCCCGGCGCTTCGCCGGCCTGTCGCCATCACCAAGCTGAAGCCCCTTGGCTTCCAGAAGGGCCTCGTAGAAGGCCGTGAAGTTCAGCCGTTCCGAGCCGTCCTTTTTGGTGCTCACGTAACCGCAGCTGCGCACCAGCTCAGACTTGGATGCGTCACCAAGGTCCTTGACCCGGTTCAGCAGTTCAGCTCCGGTCAGCATCGTTGAGTTCCTGTCATTGAACTCATTCACCTTATCAAGACAGACACTCAACGCAAGCGTTTCTCTTGCCGACTCACTGCATCTGACCCCATCGCATGCTCGCGCTGAAGCCAGCCATGGCCAACGGCCGCTGTTGTTATCAGCGATCCTGGCGCGGATCACATCGCCCCTGCATAAGCCGCCGGTGTGTGCAACCCGCCCACCGGCAATCAGCGACCGTGCTGGAAACCTGACACCCCACAGTCGCAGCCTTCCCTGCACGGAAGAAAAGACGCCCTTCCCAGTCACCACAAGCGTCTCACGGCCCCACCGATGGCCCTGCCAAGGGCGACATGTCGATCACGCCGTGGCCCGTGCCCGGCAACAGCGGCCCTGCCGCTGAGCCGTTGCTCCCCCGGATGGGTCTGCGGCCATTGCCGCCACCACAGGGTGGCTTCATAGTGAAGAGGTGTCGGCGACCTGTCCTGTGGCCCTGGCGCCAGCCAAGCCGGCGCTCGCGCCGGCGAACCCCCAGGTGGCCGCCCTCGCCGCAGCCATCCAGCGGCGGGTCAGCAGGCCCTGGACCCTGATGGAGGTGTGCGGCGGCCAAACCCACAGCATCCTGCGCTGGGGCCTCGACCAATTGCTCCCGCCTGGTCTGCGCCTGATCCACGGGCCCGGCTGCCCGGTGTGCGTGACGCCGGCCCAAACCATCGATAGCGCCCTGCAGCTGGCGGGCACCCCGGGGGTGATCC
>JBKDDA010000066.1:0-11441 GCA_046313055.1 Synechococcaceae cyanobacterium
CCGCCGCCCCAGCCGGCGCGGCTTACGCCCGCCCTGACCAGCCCCGTGGAGCGCCCGGCCCTGCCGCGGGCGGACACCGTCCGCGACCGGGGGGTGCCACTGGCACCCGCGGTGCCCCCCCGGCGGTTGCCGCCCCCGGCCGGGGGCGGCCCGGCCGCCTGCCTCAGCAGCGGCCGGGCCATGGCCCGGCGGCGGGTGGAGGCGCTGCTCGCCCGGGGCCGGGCCTGGGGGGAGCGCTCCCGGACCGCCGCAGCCACCGCCCCCCTGCTGCTGGCCGAATCGGTGCCCGGCGGCACCAGCACCGCCCAGGCCCTGCTCTGCGGCCTGGGGATCGATGCCACCGGCCTGGTGAGCGGCAGCCTGCGCCAGCCCGCCCATGGCCTCAAGGCCGAGCTGGTGGCCCGGGGCCTGGCGGCGGCCGCAGCGGCCCTGGCCACCGACCCCCCCGATCCGCTGGCGGTGGTGGCGGCCGTGGGCGATCCGCTCCAGCCCCTGGCGGCCGGTCTGCTGCTGGCGGCCGTGGCCCAGGGGCGGCCCGTGTTGCTGGCGGGCGGCAGTCAGATGGCGGCGGTGCTGGCCCTGGCCCTCGCCCTGGCTCCGGCTGCCCTGCGGCCCAGGCTGGCGGCCCTGGCGGCGGTGGCCACCACCGGCTGGGTGGCCCACGAATCCGGCAGCAACCTGGCCCTGCTGCTCGAACGCATCGGCGAGCGCTGGCGGGTGGCGCCCCTCGGTTTCGCGGCCTCCCTGCATTTCCGGCGGGCCCGCCAGAGCGCCCTGCGCGACTACGAGCGGGGTTATGTGAAGGAGGGGGTGGGGGCCGGTGGCCTGGCCCTGCTGTGGGAACTGGCGGGTCGCCCGCCGGCCGAGCTGGCCCTGCTCTGTGACCGGGCCTGTGCCCGGCTGCGCGCCTAGGGTCCCAGCATGGCCCCCACCCCGCTCCAGGCCCCCGCCCTGCCGGGCCCGTCCCTCCCCCGCCGAGCCCTGCTGCGCCTGGGGGCGCTCGCCGGTGTGTCCCTGCTGGCCGGATGCCAGCGGGGTGAGGGGCCCACCCTGCTGGCGGTGCGGGGCGACATGCCAGCCGCCTGGCTCAGGCGCCTGCCCGACCCCTGGCGCCTGCGGTCGTTCGATGGCGCCGCCGCCCTGCTGGCCGCGGCCCCCAGCGCAGGCGCCCTGCTCGCCCTCAGCGACGGCTGGGCCGCCACCCTCCCCCAGGGCCGCCTCCAGCCCCTCACCGGTGCCGTGGCGGCCCTGCTGGGCCGCCTCGATCCCGCTGCCGCTGCCGTGAGTCGCCTCCACGGCCCCGCCGGAGCGCCGGTGGTGGCCTTTCCCTGGGCCGTGACCCCCTGGCTGCTGGTGCTGCGGGGCCGCCCCGATCTGGCCCGGCGCGGCGCGGAGGGCTGGGATCTGCTGCAGGACCCGAGCCTGCGGGGCCGCCTGGTGCTGCCCGCCAGCCCGCGGGTGGTGATCGCCCTGGCCGGCGGAGACGGCGATCGCCTGCGGCGGTTGAGGCGCCAGGCGATCGCCTGCAATGACCGCGATGCCCTCTCCCTGCTGCTCAACGGCGATGCCGATGCCGCCGTGGTGCCCCGCCAGCCGGTGCTGCCCCTGCTGCGCCGCGATCCCCGCCTGCAGGCGCTGCTGCTGCCCGGTGCCCCCCTGAGCTGGAGCCTGCTGCTGGCCACCGCCGGCCTGGGCGCAGCGCCACCGCTGGCCTGGCTGGAGCAGCTGCTGGCCGCGCCCCTGCTGCCTCGCCTGCTGGCGGCGGGCTGGGTGCCCCCCCTGCCCCGCCGGCGGCTGGAGCCAGCCCTGGCCGCCATGGAGCCCCGGCAGCGGCAGCTGTTGCTGCCACCCACCGATCTCTGGCAGAGCTGTGTGAGCCTGCCACCGCTGGCGCCCGCGGAACGGCAGCGGCTCCAGGCCCTCTGGGATGGGGCCGCTCCCGAGGCCGGGATCACCGCCTGCTGAACGGGCCCTCAGCCCCAGAGCCGGCGCCTGGGGGCGGCCGCCAGGCGCCCATGGGTGTCGGCCAGCAGGTCCGGGATCGGCAGCGCCAGGGGGCAGCGGGGCAGGCAGGCGCCGCAGCGGCCGCAGTCGCTGGCATCGTGCTGTTCCCACCAGTGGCCGGCCCGGCCGATCAGGTTGTAGCGCTCAGCGGCGAAGGCCTCCATGCCATGGCCCACCGCCAGGTTGCGCAGCCGCAGCAGTGCCGGGATCGGCACCCCGTTGGGGCACGGCAGGCAGGCGCGGCACTGGCCGCAGCGGCTGGCTCCCAGCCGCGCCCGACCGGCGGCCGCCAGCCGTTCGAGGGCGCCGTGCTGGCCGGCGCTGAGCCACGGGGGGCCGCCGATGGTGGCGGCCAGGGCCAGATCGCCCGGCCGTTCCGCCCCCAGGCTCAGGGTGGAGATGCCCTCCTCCAGCAGAAACCGATACGCCAGCTCCAGGGGATCGAACGGGCTGCAATCGGCCAGCAGCTCCGCCGGCGGGTCCTGCAGGCGTCCGCCCTTGTCGGCCGGTGAGATCGCCAGCACGCCGATGCCGTCGGCCAGGGCCGCCCGGGCCAGGGGCAGGCGCTCCTGGTCGAACAGATGCACATGCAGGCTGCAGAAGCTGAACCGACCGCTGGCCAGGGCTGTGCTGATCAGGTCGGTGGGGCCATGGCTGCTGAAGCCCACCTGCCCCACCAGCCCCTCACCCAGGGCCCAGGCCAGCAGCTCGGCCCCGTCGCCCTCCAGGGCCCAGGCGAGATGGTCGGCGGTGTTGAGACCATGCACCGCCAGGTTGTCGAGCCGGGCGCGCCCCAGCCGCCTGAGGCTGGCGGCCAGCTGGCGCCGGCCCTCGGCCGGATCCAGGCCCGGCAGCAGCTTGCTGGTGAGCACCAGCGATGCGCCATCGGCGCCCAGCTCGGCCAGCGCCTGGCCCACAAAGGCCTCCGCCGGCCCATAGGCCGGTGCGGTCTCAATGTGGTTGATGCCGGCGGCGATCGCGGCCTGGAGCACGGTTGCCATCTGGGCGGCACTGCCCAGGGCCCGCATGGTGCCCAGGGTGAAGGGCGACACGGCCGGTCCGTGGCCGAACCGATGGCGCCGCGCCTGATCAGACATCCGGGCGGGCATCGCCTTCCCTGGCGTCGCCCCCTTCGCCTTCGCCCCCTTTGCCTTCGCCGTCGGGCTCCGGCTCCATACGGGCCCGGCCCAGGTTGCGGATCAGCTCGGCGGGGCTGGTCTGGTCCAGAAAACGGCGGAAATCCTCCTGATCCTCCGCATCGGCCACCGCATCCACGGGCATGGATGCATCGGCCACCACCTCCTCCAGCATCCAGATGCCGGTGCCGGTGCGCAGCGACAGGGCGATGGCATCGCTGGGTCGGCTGTCGATTTCGAACGATTCGCCGTCGGCCCGCACCAGCTTGAGCACCGCCCGGAAGGTGTTGTCTTCGATGGTGTGGATGATCACCCGCTCCAGCACCAGCTGGCCCGCCGACAGCAGGGTGGCCATCAGGTCATGGCTGAGGGGCCGCGGCGGCCGCTCCTGCCGCAGGCCCAGCATGATGTTCTGGGCCTGGGCCTGGTCGATCCAGATCGGCACCTGACGGCGGCCGGCCGGGTCGCGCAACAGCACGATCGGACTGTGACTGGCCGCATCGAGGGCAATCCCCGCCACCTGCATCTCCACCATCGGCCGTGCGCTCCTGGCTGGTGCCGCCTCATGGTTGATTATGGCCAGGTCCACCGTTGTCCACGATGTTCACCGGCCTGGTGCGTGCCATCGGCGAGATTCGCACCGAAGCCGCTGCAGTCCGGCTGCGGCTCACGCCGGCGGCCGCCCACGGTCTCGGACCGCTGGCCCTGGGCGACAGCGTGGCCGTCGATGGCGTGTGCCTCACCGTGGCCCGCCTCCATGGCGATGGTTTCAGCGCCGATGTGAGCCCGGAGACCCTGGAGCGTTCAGGCCTGCTGGAGCGTGCCGCCACCGGCCAACGGGTCAATCTGGAGCCTGCCCTGCGCCTGAGCGACCGTCTTGGCGGCCATCTTGTGAGCGGCCATGTCGACGGTCGGGGCCAGGTGAGGGCCATTGCCCGGCAGGGGGAGGCCTGGCGCCTGGACCTGGCCTGGCACGATCCGGCCTATGGCCGTTTCGTGTGCGAGAAGGCCAGCGTGGCGGTGGATGGCATCAGCCTCACCGTGGCGGGCTGCGACCCCGACGGCAGCCGTTTCTGGATTGCCGTGATTCCCCACACCTGGGCCCACACCACCCTGATGGAGCGGCAGGTGGGCGATGGTGTGAACCTGGAGGCCGACCTGCTGGCCAAGTACACCGAACGGCTGCTGCGGCCCGATGCCGGCGCCGGGGTGCCGCCGCTGCTGAGCCGGGCCTGGCTGGCCGAAAACGGCTGGGCCTGAGCAGCCGGGGGCAGCTCGGGTTTTTCTCAGGTCTGGTTTTTCTGTCTAGCTTCGGATCAGCCGTTGGATCGACATGGCCGGTGCCGCTTCAGGACTGAGGGCCTTCACCCTGGCGGAGGGCGTGCTGCTGGTGGTGCTCGGGGTGCTGGCCCTGATCTTTCCGCTGCTGGCGTCGGTGTGGGTCACGGCCCTGGTGGCGGTGGCCTTTCTGGTGGGGGGCATCGTGGGCTGGATCAATGCCGTGGCCAGGGCCGGGCGGCTCACGGCCCTGCACAGCCTCATGCGCATGGTGGTGGCCACCCTGTTCGTGATGGCCGGCATCTGGATGATCCGCCAGATCGGAGCCGGGCCTGTGGCGGCAGCGGCCCAGGTGGCATCGCTGGCCCTGGCCATCGGTGTGGTGTTTCTGGCGGAGGGACTGGCGGAGATCGTGGTGGCGCTGGGCCACCGGCAGGTGCGGGGCTGGGGCTGGGGCCTCACCAATGGCATCGTCACCCTGATCCTCGGTGGCCTGATCCTCACCATGAAGTTCTGGAACCTGCTGTGGGTTCTGGGGCTGCTGGTGGGGATCAGCTTTCTGTTCAGTGGCCTGGATCTGCTGAGTTTCAGCGCCAGCTTCCATCCGGAAGAGGACGACGTCTGAGCGGGGTGCTCCTCAGGTCTCGTCGTCGCTGTCGTGGTCGGTGTCGAGATCGCTGTCGTGGCCTCCGGCACCGGATCCCTGCAGCGGCAGCAGCCAGATCGAGCCGGTTTCCTGATGGATTTCGATCCTGAATTCCTGACCCGGCTCCAGTCCCATGCGGCGGGTGTAGGCATGGCCGATCAGCAGGTTGCCGTTGCCATGGACCCGCGTGCGGAATTCAGCCTGCCGACCCCGGCTCTGGCTGCTGCTGGACCCGTTGCCGGGCAGGCTGTATCCCTTGGCGGCGATCAGGGCGCGGTAGAAACTCTTCTTCAGCACCCGTCCGCTGGGACCCACGTAACCGCAGGCACGGGCGATCTGGTCTTCCGGCCGGTTGCTGAGGGAGCGGGCCTTGTCGAGCAGGGCCTTGCCTTCCAGCATCGCGGCGGCAGACGGTGTGGCGAAATGGTTCGTGGTGGACATTCGGTCCATGACTCTACGGCCCTTGACCGATTGTGCAATCGCGTCAGGCTTCCGGCAACAGTTGGTTCGATTTCAGAACAGGTTGCGAGCCGGTAACCGGTTTCAGAGCAGGTAGAGGATTCCGTAGAGCACCACCCAGATGCCGTCTACGAAGTGCCAGTAGAGCTCAGCGGCCTCGAGGCCGAAGGGCCGTTCTGCGGATACCGATCCGGAGGGCTTGACCTGCAGAAGCACCACCAGGATGCAGATCACACCCAATGTCACATGCAGCCCGTGAAAGCCGGTGAGGGCATAGAAGGTGCTGGCGTAGAGGTTGTCGGTGAGACCGAAGGGCAGATGGAAGTACTCCACCATCTGGCCGGCGAGGAACAGGGCGCCCAGGCCGCCGCTGATGGCCAGCCACAGGCGGCAGCCCTGCAGGGTTCCGGCCAGCAGTTGCTTGCCTGCCCGATGGAAGGTGACGCTGCTCAGGATCAGGATCGCCGTGTTGATGGTGGGCAGCAGCAGTTCCAGTTCATAGGTGGAACCGGCCGGCAGGGGGTTCACCGCCTTGAAGGTGAGGTAGGCGGCGAAGAAGCCGGCGAAGGTCATTCCGTCGGCCACCAGAAAGGTGGCCAGTCCGAAGAGCCGCAGGTCGGGATGGCCGTGCTCATCAGCGGCGCCGTGACCGGTGTCGCTGGCGTTGCTGGCGGGTTTGGGCTGCTGGGTGCCCGGCGCGAGGCTGGTCATGGCGGAAATGGCAGAAGGTGGAACAACCGGGGGGTCAGCTGGCGGGCTGCTGGGGTTCGCCGTAGCCGTAGGGATGGGTCACCAGGGGTGCTTCGCCGACCCAGTTCTCCACCGGTGGCGGTGAGCTGGTCAGCCACTCGGGGGTGAGCGCCCTCCACGGGTTGTCGCCGGCGGGTGCCCCCCGCAGAGCGCTCCAGACCACATTGATCAGAAAGGGCAGGGTGCTGATCGCCATCAACAGGGCGCCCACGCTGCTGACCTGGTTGATCAGGGTGAACTGGGGGTCGTATTCGGCGACCCGGCGCGGCATGCCGTTGAGACCAAGCCAGTGCTGGGGCGCGAAACAGAGGTTGAAACCGATGAAGGTGAGCAGGAAATGCAGGCGACCGAGATCTTCATTGAGCATGCGGCCCGTGAATTTGGGGAACCAGTGGTAGATCGATGAGAAGATCACGAACACCGATCCGCCGTAGACCACGTAGTGGAAGTGGCCGACCACAAAATAAGTGTCGTGAACGTGGATGTCGAAGGGCACCTGGGCCAGGGCCACGCCGGTGATGCCACCAAACACAAAATTGACGATGAAGGCACAGGAGAACAGCACGGCGCTGTTGAGGCTGATCCTCCCCCCCCAGAGGGTGGCCAGCCAGTTGAAGAATTTGATGCCGGTGGGTACGGCGATGAAGGCAGTGGCGATCGTGAAGAAAAGGCGCATCCAGGGTGGTGTGCCGCTGGTGAACATGTGGTGCGCCCAGACGATCAGGCCCAGAAAGACAATGCCCATGATCGAATACACCATGGTGGTGTATCCAAAAAGGGGTTTGCGAGCGTGCACCGGCAGGATCTCACTCACCAGGCCGAAAGCCGGCAGCACCATGATGTACACGGCCGGGTGCGAGTAGAACCAGAACAGGTGTTGATACACGACCACATTGCCGCCCAGAGCCGGGTTGAAGAAGCCTGTATGGGCAATGATGTCGAAGCTCAGCAGGATCAGGGTTCCGGCCAGCACCGGAGTGGAGAGCACCACCAGGATGCTGGTGCCGAGCATGGCCCAGCAGAACATCGGCAGCTGGAACAGGCCCAGGCCCGGGCGCCGCAGCTTGAGCACCGTGGCGATGAAGTTGATGCCGCCGAAGATCGAGCTGCCCCCCAGCAGCAGCACACTCAGGATCCAGACCACCTGGCCGGCGGCCGGGGTGGTGATGCTCAGGGGCGGATAGGCTGTCCAGCCCGCCTGGGCGGAGCCATTGATGAAGTGGCTGGCGATCAGCAGAATGCCCGCCGGCGGAATCAGCCAGAAGGCCACCGCGTTCAGCCGTGGGAAGGCCATGTCTCTGGCCCCCACGTAAAACGGAATCAGGTAATTGCCGAAGGCTCCATTGACGACTGGCACGATCCATAGAAAGATCATGATCGTGCCGTGAAGTGTGAGCACTTCGTTATAAGTTTCGCGGCTCACGAAGTCGGCCATCGGGCTGATCAGTTCGGTACGGATCACGCCCGCCAGTGCGCCACCGATCAGGTAAAAGATGAACCCGGTGACCAGATACTGAATGCCGATCACCTTGTGATCAAGGCTGAAGCTGAAATAGCGCAGCCAGCCCTGGGGCTGGAGGCTCACCTGGAGGTCCTGGGGACTGGCAACGGTCATGGTCGCAGGGCGTTGGGGTGGGGAATCAGATCAGGTGCTGGTTCAGATCAGGTGCTGGTGGTGGCCGGTGTGTTCTTCAGAACCCAGGCCTCGAAGTCGTCGGGCTCATGCACAACCACCGTGGAGCGCATGCCCCCGTGGTAAGGCCCGCACAGTTCAGCGCAGACGATCGGGTAGCTGCCGGGCCGCGTGGCCGTGAAGCTGAGCACGGTGGGCTGGCCTGGAATCACGTCCTGCTTGAGCCTGAACTGGGGCACCCAGAAGGCATGGATCACGTCCCGGGCCTCCATCCGCAACTGCACCGGTCGGCCGCTGGGGACATGCAGTTCACCACTGGTGATGTCACCATCTGGGTAGTGGAACAGAAAAGCGAACTGGAGGGCTGTGACCTCCACAGGCAGCACGGACGCCCCGTCAGCGGGGGTGGTGATGCCGGCCCAGATGCGGGCAGGAGGCGGACCCTCCGGATCCGGTGCGCCCTGGGGGGCCATGTCGTGCATGGCCGCCTGGTGCATCATGCCGTGGTCGTTGAGCGCTCCCATGCCGCCCATGCGCTCGTAGATGTCGTAGCTGTAGATCCCAACGAACAGCACCACGATCGCGGGGATCGCGGTCCAGACGATCTCCAGCGGCAGGTTGCCCTCGATCGCCAGGCCGTCGCTGGTGTCGCCGGCCCGGCGCCGAAAGCGCACCAGGCTGAACACCAGCAACCCCACAATGCCCAGGAAAAGAATGGTGCCAATAATAAAGAGAACCCGAAAAAGATCATCCACCACCGGGGCATTGGCGCTGGCGTCGATCGGCAGCAGATTCACGTTGTTGCCGATCCAGAAGCCCGCCAGCATCAGGACAATGCCGACGAGGAAGGTGATCAGCGGAGAGGGGATGGCCATGGCAACGACCGTAACGGTCTGAGGAAAACCGTGGGGACCGGCGGGACCAGGGTCGGCCGGTGAGCCACGGCGAAACACGCTCTCCACACGTTATGGACTCCGGCCACTGGCCGCGCCCGATCGGACGCTTACGTCACAGATCGGGCGGGAAGAAACAGACCATCTCCGGCCAATGTGCGGAATCCCTCATCAGGCCAACCTCGCTACCTTGTGCTCCGGCGATCGTCACAACCATGGCGGCAGTGCTTCCACCACCACGGCCCTCCCACCAGGTGGTCGCCCTGCTGATGGCCCATCTTGTGGTGGCCCTCGTGGCGCTTGTGGTCATCGGCGGCGCCACGCGGGTGATGGAGGCGGGTCTGGCCTGTCCCGACTGGCCCCTCTGCTACGGCAGCCTGCTGCCTGGCCGGCGCATGAATCTCCAGGTGTTCCTGGAATGGTTCCACCGGCTCGATGCCTTTCTGGTTGGCCTGGCCCTGCTGGCCCTCTGGGCCATCTCCCTGGTCCGCCGCCATGCCCTGCCCCGCTGGTTGCCCTGGGGCAGCGGCATCGCCCTGGCCCTGGTGGCCTGTCAGGGGGCCCTCGGTGCCCTCACCGTCACCGGCCTGCTGGCAGCCCCCACGGTCACGGCCCATCTGGTCACCGCCCTGATCCTGGTGCTGCTGGTGAGTGCGCTCCATCAGGGCGTTGAGCGCGCGCCAAGTGCCACTTCTGCCGCCGCCGGGCCGCCCCCCTGGTGGCTGGCCCTGCTGCTGGTGGCCGTGGTCAGCCTGCTGGGCCAGTGCCTGCTGGGGGGCTCCATGGCCAGCCGCTGGGCCGCCGATCTCTGCCTCAGCTCCGGCAGCGGCTGCCGCTGGCTGCTGGCCCACCGGATCGGCGCCTGGCCTGTGCTGATCTCCGTGCCCCTGCTGGCGGCCGCGTCCTTCCGGGTGCCGGGTGGGGGCTCCGTTCTGCGCGGCCTGCTGCTCACCGCCACGGGGCTTGTGCTGCTGCAAGCCGGCCTTGGCGTGGCCACCCTGCGGCTCCAGCTGCAGGTGCCGGCCGTCACGGTGGCCCACCAGCTGCTGGCCGCCCTGCTGGTGGCGCTGCTGGGGGCCGTGCTCGGCCGCAGCCTGCTGCCCCCATCCCATCCCCTCACCCCGGCGTCCCGATGAGCAGCTCCCTCTCGCCCCACGCCGTTGCCGGCTCCACGCCCCTGGTGGCCCTGCCCGATCGGCCCGCCGCCTCCCGTCGCCCCACCCTGCCGGCCTGGCTGGAGATCGCCAAACCGCGGCTGATCCCCCTGTTGCTGGCCACCACCCTCGGGGGCATGGCCCTCAGCCCGGCCTGGCCCCTGCGGCCTCTGCCGCTGATCTGCACCCTGCTCGGCGGCAGCCTCGCCTCGGCCGCCGCCGGGGTGCTCAACTGCCTCTGGGAGCAGGAACTCGATGGGCGCATGCAGCGCACCAGCCGCCGGGCCCTGCCCTCCGGCCGCATTCCCGAAGGCCGGGCCCTGGCCCTGGCCATCGCCCTGGCGATGGCCTCCCTGCTCTTGCTGGTCTGGGGGGTCAACCCCCTGGCGGCGGCCCTCGCCCTGCTGGGCCTGTGCAGCTACGTGCTGCTCTACACCGCCCTGCTCAAACCGCGCACGCCGCGCAACATCGTGATCGGCGGGGTCGCCGGAGCCATTCCGCCCCTGGTGGGTGCCGCCGCCGCCGGCCCCCTGGGCTGGCCCAGCTGGTGGCTGTTCAGCCTGGTGATGGTCTGGACCCCGGCCCACTTCTGGGCCCTGGCCCTGCTGCTGCACGACGATTACCGCTCGGTGGGCATCCCGATGCTGCCGGTGGTGAGGGGTCTGCCCCACACCGCCAGGGCGATCGAGCGCTACAGCTGGGCCACCGTGCTGCTCAGCGGCCTGGGGGTGCTGGCCCTGCCCAGCGGCGGCTGGCTCTACGCGCTGCTGCTGGCCCCCTTCAACGGCCGGCTGCTGCAGCTGAGCCGGCGCCTGCGCCATGCCCCCGGCGATCCGGTGGCGGCCCGTTCCCTGTTCCGCTGGTCGATCTTCTATCTGTTCGGCATCTGCCTGCTGCTGCTCATGGCACGGTCGCCGGTGGCCGGCCTGGCCCTGCCGGCCCTGAGCGCCGCCGCCCCTTTCTAGATTGGTGTCTGCCTGAGATGGGAGCCACCGTCGCTTGATCGAGCTGGAGCACCTGAGCAAGAGCTACGGCAGGGGTGATGCCGCGGTGGTTGCCCTCAACGACCTCTGCCTGGCGGTGCCCGAGGGTTCGCTCTACGGGCTGCTGGGCCCCAATGGCGCCGGCAAGACCACCACCCTGCGCATCCTGGCGACCCTGCTGGCCCCCGACAGTGGCCGGGTCAGGGTGGCCGGCATCGATGCCCTGGTGGACCCCCGGGGCGTGCGCCGCCTGCTGGGTTACGTGGCCCAGGAGGTGGCGATCGACAAGATCCTCACCGGCCGCGAACTGCTGGCCCTGCAGGGGGATCTCCACCATCTGCCCCGCAGCCGTCGCGATGGCCGCATCGCCGAACTGGTGGACCTCCTTGCCATGGACCCCTGGATCGACCGCCGCTGCGGCTCCTATTCCGGCGGCATGCGCCGCCGGCTCGACCTGGCGGCAGGCCTGCTGCACCGGCCCCGGCTGCTGGTGCTCGACGAGCCC
>JBKDDA010000067.1:0-1912 GCA_046313055.1 Synechococcaceae cyanobacterium
CTGGTGCCGAAACCATCGGCCGGCGAGCGATCCACGGCGGCGGCGGTGGCGGGCCCCCAGAGGCCATCGACCGCGAGGGGAGCTGCGGGGTTGTGGCGATTCCAGAGCTGCTGAAAGGCCTGCACCTGGAGCGAACCCAGGTCGGGACCGCCGCCGGTGTAGTCGAAGTGCATGGGATCAAAGGCCCCGATCCAGCGCCAGCCGTGGCGTTCAAGGCAGGGTCGCCAGGCCTGGGCGTCGTCGATGTCGATCGCCAGGCCGCTGTTGTGGTTGCTGTGGGGCGGTGGGGCGGCGGCCATCACGCCGCAGATGTGGCGCAGGTATTGCTGATGCAGCACGTATTGCTGCATGGGGGTGCGCAGGGCGCTGTTGATCAGCAGGGGCTGGCCCCGCTCCTCCACGGCAGCCACCAGGGCCGCCAGGGCGCGGGGCTGAAGAAAGGGGTTGTTGTGGCGGCCGGAAACACGGATCAGGGGGTGATGGATGGGGGCAAGGGCGCCCGGCTCGCGCGCCTGCAACAGCTCGATCACCTGCAGCGAAAGGCCCTGGATCAGGCCGGTGTCGCAGGCGGCGATCGTGCCGCCCACCTGCTGGCTGCGGGAGGGGGCCGGGACGGGGGGGCGCACCAGGGCCTCGCCGGCGCGGTAGGTGCTGGCGAAGGCATCCAGCCCATGGCGGCCGCCGTTCACGGCGCGGCGGGCAGCGGCCAGGTCGTTCACCGCCAGGGCAGCGCGAATGCGGGGCTCGTGATCCTTGAGAAAGGCCGCCAGCAGGCGGGCTGCAATGGCGGGGTCATTGGCCAGTTCGGGCTGTGCCAGCAGATCAAGGCCGAGCTGCTCGCCGTAGCGGCGGTAGTTGTCGCGGCCGGTGAGCTGCACAAAACCACGGCCGCGATAGGCGGCACCATCGCCGGGGCCGCGGTTGCCCAGGTCGTCGCGGTGGTCGTAGAGGGCGTAAGGGGGGCCGTCGGCAGGCGTGTTCCAGCCCGACAGGCCCTCATCGATCGGCACAAAGCCGGCGGTCTCGGCGCGGATCGTGGCCAGGGCCATCAGCACCATGGCCGGATCAGCCAGCCCCACCTCGGCCAGGGCCTCCAGCACCAGGGGCAGATGGGCCTCGATCGCCTGGCGCCTGGCGCCTGGAAAGAGAGCCGCAACCCGCTCGCTGCTGAACGGGGATGTGGGGCGGGCGGTGGTGGCCATAGCTGGGGCCCGGTGGTGGTGCCGGAGGGGTCTTCCTCTTGCTAGCCATGACAGCGGCTGTTGACGGGTGCTGGCTGACAGGAGGATCTCCGCCCGGGGGTGCTTGGTATCGGCTGGAACGGTCTTATGCGGATCCGCTGAAGCAGGCAGGGGTGTCGGAGTGAAACGGCACGGGCACTGGGATTCAGGGCTATGTGACGGGGGGAAGCAGGGGGTCTTATGCTGCTAGGTAGCCGCGAAGAGGGTGGTTCAGCGGATCCGTCCAATAAGCGTTAGAAGGTTGAGTAGGAGCCAGAGGTCAGGAGCAAGCGCAACCAGCTCGAGAATGAGATTCGCAAGCGGCGCCAGAGCAGCTGAGCCGCTTCTCTGAAATCAACCCTGCCACTGCATGGACCCCGGAAAACATAGCTGACCAAGCAACCAATATCAAAAGGGGAGAAACTGACGCGAAAAATATCGGAAATCCACCTCGTACTTCGCGTTTCAAAATCAGCTCCCTGTAGATCCCCGCAAATTCCGATAGAAGAACGCAAATTTGGGAGTATTCCCCCTGTTTCCGGGAGCGGCGCAGGGTGCCTCGGGAATTTTTCAGGTTCCGGGAAATCCCCCTTCTCAGGCCTTGCTGTCCTGATCGACCACCAGCAACAGACCGCCCATGATTGCCAGGTTCTTGAACAGCTGAATCCGCTCCATCCTGTCGGCCACATCCC
>JBKDDA010000068.1:0-13514 GCA_046313055.1 Synechococcaceae cyanobacterium
TGAGCAACAGCGCCAGTCAATACGTGTTCCAACTGTCCACCAGGCCGATGCTGCTGGTGCGCGACGACCTCTATGTGCGGGCGATCAACAGGGTGATGGTGACCGTGGACGGCACGGGCGTGGGCGACGATGCCCTGCGGCTGGCCTGTGAACTGGTGGCCGGGATCCCCGGCGGCAGCCTCACCGGCGTGCATGTGACCCGCAAGGACATGGCACCCTCCCGGGGTGGCAGGAGTCCGGCTGATGAGGTGCTGGCCAGGGCCGTGCAGCGGGCGCGCAACCTGGGCGTGGAGATGCAACCCCTGCACCGCTGCGGGGACATCGGGCGAACGGTGTGCGAAACCGCAGAGGAAATCAGGGCCGATCTGGTGGTGATCGCCTCCCAGGACCGGCGGCCCCTGGTGGCCAAGGCCCTGGTGGATCTGGATCGGCTGCTGGGCAGCTCAGTCAGCGACTACATCAGGGTCCACGCACCGGCACCGGTGCTGCTGGTGAGGGAACCGGAGAAGAACCGCTGAGGCCCGGGGCCTCAGCCCCCCTGACGACTGCTGGTCTGGATGTACAGAACGATCAGGAAGACTGCGGGCACCAGCACGAACAGCAGGCTGGCGACGAAGCCGAGATCGTTGGTTTCCATGGGTGCTGGGTGATTGGTCAGACGGTATCACCGCTGATCGGGGGCATCGGCGCCCCCTTCATCGCTCGTTGCGGAGCCAGCGGAGGAACCGGGTTCCGGCGGCACCGACTCCCCATCCGCGTCGGCGTCGGACTCCACCACGGGCCAGGCGGTGGGTCCGGGCGGCAGGCCTGCAGCCCGCGCCTCGGTCAGCAGCCGCTCCAGACCCTGGACCGCAACCTGGGGACGGGTGAGGACCACCAGCGACTGTTCCACCAGCGCCTGGCAGGCGAGCCGCCAGGTCTGGGGACGGCGGCGCAGCTTCAGCTCCTCGACCCGGGTGCGGGGCGAGAGGGCAGCATCGCCCTCCTCGAACACATCGACAAAACAGGTGATGCACTGGCCACAGCCCCCGCAGTTGCCCAGGCGGCCCTTGAGGCCGTAGATCTCCATGCCCTCCCGCAGAGCCACCTCCCGCAGGTTTTCGCCCGGGTAGCACTCCACATCCCGGGCCTCGCGCAGAAAACGGATCACGGGCATGGCGGGTCTGGTCAACGGCGCATCAATTCTGACCCTGCCGGTTGCGGTCCGTTACCAGGGCCCCCGCACCTGGCGGCGCAACCTTTACCATCGCCAGCACACCCAGTCCTGACCCCCCCATGGGATTGCCCTGGTATCGGGTGCACACGGTCGTGATCAACGACCCGGGCCGTTTGCTCGCCGTGCACCTCATGCACACCGCACTGGTAGCCGGCTGGGCCGGCTCCATGGCGCTCTATGAGCTCGCCATTTTCGACCCCTCCGACCCTGTCCTGAACCCCATGTGGCGCCAGGGCATGTTTGTCATGCCCTTCATGGCACGCCTTGGCGTGACCGGCAGCTGGGGCGGCTGGAGCATCACCGGCGAAACCGGGGTTGACCCCGGCTTCTGGAGTTTCGAAGGAGTTGCCGCCGCCCACATCATTTTCAGCGGACTCCTGTTTCTTGCCGCCATCTGGCACTGGACCTTCTGGGATCTGGAGATCTGGCAGGACCCGCGCACCGGTGAACCTGCCCTCGATCTGCCCAAGATCTTCGGCATCCACCTGCTGCTCGCCGGCCTGGGCTGCTTCGGCTTCGGGGCCTTCCACCTCACCGGCGTGTTCGGCCCGGGCATGTGGGTCTCCGATGCCTATGGCCTGAACGGCCATCTCGAGGCTGTGCAGCCCGCCTGGGGACCTGAGGGATTCAACCCCTTCAATCCAGGCGGGATCGTGGCCCACCACATCGCAGCCGGCATCGTGGGCATCATCGCCGGCATCTTCCACATCACCACCCGCCCACCGGAGCGCCTCTACAAGGCTCTGCGCATGGGCAACATCGAAACGGTGCTGGCCAGCGCCATCGCTGCCGTGTTCTTCGCCGCCTTCATCGTTGCCGGCACCATGTGGTACGGAGCAGCGGCCACCCCGATCGAACTGTTCGGTCCGACCCGTTACCAGTGGGACCAGAGCTACTTCAAGACTGAGATCAACCGTCGGGTTCAGACGGCTCTCGACAACGGCGCCAGCCTCGAACAGGCCTGGGCATCCGTTCCCGAGAAGCTCGCCTTCTACGACTACGTGGGCAACAGCCCTGCCAAGGGTGGCCTCTTCCGGGTCGGCCCCATGGTGAACGGCGATGGCCTGCCAACCGGCTGGCTGGGCCACATCAGTTTCACAGACAAGGAAGGCCACGAGCTTGAAGTCCGGCGTCTGCCCAACTTCTTCGAGAATTTCCCGGTGGTTCTTCAGGACAGCCAGGGTGTGGTCCGCGCCGACATCCCCTTCCGTCGGGCCGAGGCCAAGTACTCCTTCGAACAGCAAGGCGTGACTGCCAAGGTCTATGGCGGCGCTCTGGCCGGCCAGACCTTCACCGATCCGGCTGATGTCAAGCGCCTCGCCCGCAAGGCCCAGCTGGGCGAAGCCTTCGAGTTCGATCGTGAGACCTACCACTCGGACGGCACCTTCCGCAGCTCTCCGCGAGGCTGGTTCACCTTCGGGCACGCCACCTTCGCACTGCTGTTCTTCTTCGGTCACATCTGGCACGGGGCCCGGACCCTTTACCGCGATGTGTTTGCCGGCATCGACCCTGACCTGGGTGAGCAGGTTGAGTTCGGTCTGTTCCAGAAGCTGGGCGACCGATCCACCCGTCGCCTGCCTGAGGGTTACGTCCCTCCGGCTGGCAGCACCACCCTCAGCTGATCCAGGCCGGACCTGGTCCGGCCATCACCAGCCCCACCCCATCGAGAACTCCCCATGGAGAGCTTCGCCTACATCCTGATCCTGGCCCTCGCCATTTCCACCCTGTTCTTCGCCATCGCCTTCCGCGATCCTCCGAAGATCGGCAAATGAGGCGGGCCCTCCGCCACCTTCCCCAAACCCTGCCTCCAGGCAGGGTTTTTTTATGGCCCCTTTCCAATTCGCAAGCCGCTGCTTACACTTTGCATACTTGAATGGTTTTCGGGGATGCAATGCCCCTCCTGCCAGCACACCGACAGTCGCGTCCTTGAATCCAGGGCGGCAGATGGGGGCAGGAGTGTGCGCCGTCGCCGCGAGTGCCTGAACTGCGACTTCCGCTTCACCACCTATGAGCGGGTCGAGACCGTTCCGGTCACGGTGATCAAGCGCAATGGCACCCGCGAAACCTTCAACCGCGCCAAACTGCTGCACGGCCTGCTGCGGGCCTGCGAGAAAACAGGGTTGGAACCAGCCCGACTGGAGACCGTGGTCGATGAGATCGAGCTCGAGTTGCAACAGCGCAGCAGCCGTGAGGTTGCCAGCGCCGAGATCGGCGAGCTGGTTCTCGAGCAATTGCGCGGCATCAGCGAGGTGGCCTATGTGCGCTTCGCATCGGTTTACCGCCAGTTCAAGGGCGTGAGCGATTTCGTGGCCACCCTGGAGGGACTGCACGAAACCCGAGGCGCGAGCCAGGGCCCTCGCCGCCTGGCCCTGGCCCCCTGAGCCGTCCTGTTGGTAGAGTGTGGAGCTGCGCGGTGCCGGCTGGCGGGTTGGCACGTGCACTCCATCTTCCTGCCGCAGGCAGGCCGCCAGCAGCCCATGACCGTGACCCCCTCCTCCGAGATCGATACCGCTGACCTCGAGGCCTCCGCGCTCGACGTTGCCGGAAGCGCGAGCCAGGACCCCCTGACCACAGGCAGCTCCGCGCTGGACCTCGAGATCCCCGAGGAGGTGCCTGCAGCTGACGACTCCGGCAGCCGCCCGGCCCGTGGCATCGATGACGTCGGCTTCACGCTCGATGAATTTGCGTCGCTGCTGAGCAAATACGACTACAACTTCAAGCCGGGCGACGTGGTCAACGGCACGGTCTTCGCGCTGGAATCCAAGGGCGCCATGATCGATATCGGCGCCAAGACGGCGGCCTTCATGCCCCTGCAGGAGGTGTCGATCAACCGGGTGGAAGGTCTCTCCGACGTGCTCGAGCCTGGGGAGGTGCGCGAGTTCTTCATCCTCAGCGAGGAAAATGAAGATGGCCAGCTGACCCTCTCGATCCGCCGCATCGAATATCAGCGCGCATGGGAACGGGTGCGCCAGCTGCAGAAGGAGGACGCCACCATTTACTCCGAGGTGTTTGCCACCAACCGGGGCGGTGCCCTGGTGCGGGTTGAAGGCCTGCGGGGCTTCATCCCCGGCAGTCACATCAGCACCCGCAAGGCCAAGGAGGAGCTGGTGGCCGACTTCCTGCCCCTCAAGTTTCTGGAGGTGGACGAGGAGCGCAACCGCCTGGTGCTCAGCCATCGCCGCGCCCTGGTGGAACGCAAGATGAATCGCCTGGAAGTGGGCGAGGTGGTGCTGGGCACCGTGCGGGGCATCAAGCCCTACGGCGCCTTCATTGACATCGGCGGTGTCAGCGGTCTGCTGCACATCTCCGAAATCAGCCACGAACACATTGAGACTCCCCACACGGTGCTCAACGTGAACGACCAGATGAAGGTGATGATCATCGACCTCGATGCCGAGCGCGGTCGCATCTCCCTCTCCACCAAGGCCCTGGAGCCGGAACCCGGCGACATGCTCACCGACCCCCAGAAGGTGTTTGACAAGGCCGAGGAAATGGCAGCCCGGTACAAGCAGATGCTTCTCGAACAGGCCGAGGACGGCGAGCCGATGGGGGTGGCCCTCGACTGACCCGAAGGGCAGGGCCATGGCCCAGCTGCTGCTGCGCGGAACCCCCCTGGCCAAGGTTGATGTGGTGCTGTTCGACAAGGACGGCACCCTGTCCTGCAGCGAACCGATGCTGCAGGTGCTGGCCGACGCCCGGATCCAGGGCTGCCTGGAACGGATGCACGAGCGCCATCCGGAGCTGGCCCCTGGGCTCGACAGCCTGCCGCTGCTGCTGCAACGGGCCTACGGGGTCGGCGGTGGTGCTGTCCATCCGGCTGGCACCACCGCCGTGGGCAGCAGGCTGCACAATCTCATCTCCACAGCGACCGTGCTGGCCCAGCATGACCTGGGCTGGCCGGAAGCCCTGGCGATTGCTGAGGACGTCTTCGCTGCCACCGACCATCTGCATGGGCAGCCGGGAGTGGAGGTGGTGGGCACCGAAGCCATGGGCAGCATGCTCCAACGGCTGGCCACGGCAGGGTTGAAGCTGGCCGTGATCAGCAACGACAGCGAAGCCGGCATCCGCCGCTTTCTCGCCCGCCAGGGCCTGACCCACCTCTTCGATCCTGAGGTGTGGAGCGCCGACCACCACCCCTGCAAGCCGAATCCTGATGCCGTGCATGGGCTCTGCCGCCGGCTGGGCACCCGCCCCGAATGCTGCGCCCTGATCGGCGACGCCAACAGCGATCTGCACATGGCCCGCCAGGCCGGTGCGGCCGTGGCCATCGGCTACCGGGCCGGCTGGAGCCGGGTTCCCCGCCTGGACCCCTCCTATCCCCAGCTCGATCACTGGAATGACCTGGAGGTCCGGGCCTGAGGATGTGGCACATGTCTGGCGGGGCTGCCCGGGCCGGGGGATAGGCTCACCAGCCATACCCAGCTCCTGCAACCGGGATGAGCCGCTACGTCTTCACATCAGAGTCGGTCACCGAGGGGCATCCCGACAAGATCTGCGATCAGGTGAGCGACGCGGTGCTTGACGCGGTTCTGGCCCAGGATCCCTCCAGCCGGGTGGCCTGCGAGACCGTGGTCAACACCGGACTCTGCCTGATCACCGGCGAGATCACCACCAACGCCCGCGTGGATTTTCAGGGCCTGGTGCGGGGCGTGATCGACGGCATCGGCTACAGCGGCGCCAGGGCAGGCGGCTTCGATGCCCGCAGCTGCGCCGTGCTGGTGGCCCTGGACCAGCAGTCGCCCGACATCGCCCAGGGGGTCAACGAAGCCGACGACCACGCCGGTGATCCCCTGGATCTGGTGGGTGCGGGCGACCAGGGCATCATGTTCGGCTTCGCCTGCGATGAGACCCCCGAGCTGATGCCACTGCCGATCAGCCTGGCCCACCGCCTGGCCCGACGGCTGGCCGAGGTGCGCCACAACGGCTCGCTGGGGTATCTGCTCCCCGATGGCAAGACCCAGGTGAGCGTGGTCTATGAGAACGACCAGCCGGTCGCCATCGACACCCTGCTGATCTCAACGCAGCACACCGCTGAGGTGGAAGGCATCACCGAAGAAAAGGCCGTGCGTGACCGGATCACGGCCGACCTGTGGACCCACGTGGTGCTGCCAGCCACCGCCGACCTCAACCTGAAACCCAAGGAAGGCGAGACCCGCTTTCTGGTCAATCCCACGGGCAAGTTCGTGGTGGGAGGGCCCCAGGGTGATGCCGGCCTCACCGGCCGCAAGATCATCGTGGACACCTATGGGGGCTACGCCCGCCATGGCGGCGGCGCCTTCTCCGGCAAGGACCCCACCAAGGTGGATCGTTCCGCGGCCTATGCCGCCCGTTACGTGGCCAAGGCCCTTGTGGCCGCAGGCCTCGCCCGCAAGGCTGAAGTGCAGCTGAGCTATGCCATCGGTGTGGCAAGGCCCGTGAGCATCCTGGTGGAAAGCTTCGGCACCGGCACCCTCAGCAACGACGACCTCACCGCCCTGGTGCAGGAACACTTCGACCTGCGCCCCGGGGCGATCATCGAAACCTTCGGCCTGCGTCAGCTGCCCCAGCAGCGCGGCGGTCGCTTCTACCAGGACGTGGCCGCCTACGGGCACTTCGGCCGGGCCGACCTGCAGCTGCCCTGGGAGAACGTGACCGCCATTGCCGCCACGCTCCAGCAGGCCACAGCCCACCGCGTGGCTGCTGCCGCTACCTGAGCCCTGGAGGCGAACGACCAGCCCACCGCCTGTGCCCTCGGGATCGACCTGGGCACAAGCGGGCTGCGCCTGGCTGTCGTGGATGGCAGCGGCGCCAGGCTGATCCAGTGCACCGATGACTACCCGGCGGACTTCGATGATCCCCGGGGATGGCGTGATGGGCTGATCAGCCTGATCTCGACCATCAATCCGGCCCTGCGCCGGCGAATCGGAGCCCTGGCCGTGGATGGCACCTCCGGCACCCTGCTGGTCTGCCGAGCCGACGGCCGACTGCTGGGAGGGCCGCTGGCACGGGCCCTCCCCTACCACCTCAGCTGCCCCGAGCAGGGAGCTGCGATCACCGCGCTCCTGCAGCCCGATGGCCCAGGGTTCAGCGGCCCGGCGGCCAGTGTCAGCGGCAGCCTGGCCCGCGCCCTGCGCCTGATGCAGCTTGCAGACGACACCGGCCAGGCCGACGTGGGCATGACCCTGTTGCGGCACCAGGCCGACTGGATCAGTGGCTGGTTTCTGGGCGACTGGAGTCAGGCGGAGGAGGGCAACAACATGCGCCTGGGGTGGGATCCCCATCGGAGCCGCTGGGCCGGAGCAATCCGGGATCAGCCCTGGGCAGCGGCCCTGCCCCGCATCCGACCCAGCGGGACGGTGCTCGGCACGGTGCACGCTGCCGTGGCCCGGCAGCTCGGCCTGGCATCGGACTGCCGGGTGGTGGCCGGCAGCACCGACGCCAATGCCGCCGTGCTGGCGGCCGAACCCGACGAAGGCGATGGGATCACCGTGCTCGGCACCACCCTGGTGCTGAAGCAGTTTGTGGAACACCCGATCCAGGGGCCCGGCATCAGCTGCCACCGGGTGGCCGGTCGCTGGCTGGCCGGTGGCGCCTCCAACACCGGGGCCGGCATCCTGCGGCGCTTCTTCAGCGATGGGCAGCTGCGCGAGCTGAGCCGCCAGATGGTTCCCGAGCGGCCCAGCGGCCTCCAGCTCCGGCCCCTCATGCGGCCAGGCGAACGCTTCCCCGTGGACGATCCTGATCTGGCTCCGGTGCTGGAACCCCGCCCGGTCAGTGACGTTCTCTACCTCCAGGCCCTGCTGGAGGGACTGGCGGCCATCGAGGCGGCGGGCTGGCAGCAGCTGGAGGCATGCGGTGCGCCCCGGGTGCAGCGGGTGATCAGCGTGGGGGGCGGTGCCGTCAATCCCCAGTGGCGCCGCATGCGTCAGCGGGCCCTGGCACGGCCCGTGCTCAACCGTCCCGGCCTGACGGCGGCCCTCGGCATGGCCCAGCTCGCCCGCACCGCCCTGCAGGCGAGCATGGACCCACCTTCCAATGGCTGATCGGCATGAACGACCGTCTGCGCTCCATCGCCGCCATGGCCCTGTTCGTTGTGCTCGCCGGCTACGTGGGCTTCAGTGCCATCCGGCTTGGCCTGCTGCTCTGGCAGCGGTTCGGTGCCGGCTGATCCACAATGCAGCTCAGACCCGAGCTGACGCCATGGCCGCCGACCCCCTCACCCCTGCCGTGAGCGATCGGATCTGCCGACACATGAACAACGACCACGCCGAAGCAGTGCTGGCCTACGCGCGTCACTACGGCGGCCTCACCCAGGCCGGCAGTGCCCGCATGCTGGCCGTGGTGCCGGAGGCAATGCGGCTCGACGTGGATGGCACCGTTGTCGAGGTGCCGTTCGACCACACCCTGACGGACAGCGAGGACGCCCATCGCACCCTCGTTGCCATGCTGCGCTCCCTGCCCAGCTGACGGAGGACGCCTGCGGGAACCCTGGAAGCGGAACCCCACCGCCCTCCACCGATCCGACCCCCCATGGCACCGGTCACACCAGCCCCGTTGCGGCCTGGAGCATTCAGCCCATGGCTGCCGCTCCACTGGATCATTCGCAGCCGCTGTCCCCTCTGCCATGCCACCGGGCAGGCCTGCGGCTGCGGCAGCCCGGTGGAACTGCCGGAGGGTGGCCTCCGGGGCTGCGAGCCGCTGCCCTGGTGGGCCGCCGGCTCCTATCAGGGATCCCTGCGGGCGGTGATTCTCACGCTCAAGCGGCAGCAGCGCCCCCACGCCCTGGCGTGGCTGGTGGATCGCGCCATCGCGGCCCTGCCGCCCCTGGAAAGGCCGCCCCTGCTGGTGCCCATTCCCAGCTGGAAACGGGGGCCCCGGGCCAACAGCCTGCCGCTGCGGATGGCCCGATGCGCCGCCCGGCGGCTGGGGGGCAGGAGCCTGGATCTGCTCGAACCGACCAGACCCGTGCTGGCGCAGCACCATCTGGGTCGGGATCTCAGACACAGCAACCGGTGCAGGGCATTCGACTGCCGCTCGACACCGCGGCCTGATCGGCGCCGGCCGGGCCTGCTGCTGGTGGATGACATCGTCACCACCGGAGCGACCGCCATGGCTGGCGCCGAAGCCCTGCGGCAGCGAGGCTGGCCAGTGCTTGGGATGCTCTGTCTGGCACGGACGCCGGAGCGCGAACAGCGGTGATCTAAGATCACGGTGTCGCCAAGGCGACGGGCCGGGATAGCTCAGTTGGTAGAGCAGGCGACTGAAAATCGCCGTGTCCCCAGTTCAAATCTGGGTCCTGGCATCAGTGTCCACACCGGCATCAGCTCCAGACCCCTGATGCACCACGCCACGATGTCGGCTCCGTTTCCGGGTTCCCCGCCTCCTGGTCCCAGCGGCGACCGGTTGTTCAACAATGCCGACAGCTTTGCCCAGGCCTTCGATGCGGCCTGGCAACAACACAGCCGTGGTGATGAGGGGGGGCTCAGCCAGCCCGAGAAGCTGGAGCGCATCCTGGACGATCTGGCGGACCACCCCTTCTGCCTCCATGACCGTGCCATGGCCAGGCAGGTGGGGGAGTTCCGGATCCGGCTCCTGGGTCTGTAGGTTTCAACCATGAGCAGTGCCCCCAGCCGCCTGATCCGGTTGCTCTGCGCCGGCTTCAGCAACCAGACCCAGGCGTTCGACAATCCGCCTCTCTACGCCCACATCCTGGTGACCTTCCGGCCCCTGCCCCAGCTGGAGCCGGGCTCGCTTCTGCTGGAGCAAGCCTATGCGATCACGCCCACAACCCCCTATCGGATCCGGGTGCTGCGGGTGGCCAGGCGTGATGGCCAGCTGGTCATCCACAACCAGGCCCTCAACGATGAGCAACGCTTCTGGGGTGCGGTGGCCGACGCGGATCGACGTCAACGCATCGGCAGCGAGGATCTGAGACCCCTGGAAGGCTGCACCTACATCGTCAGAGAACAGGGTGACGGCTTTGTCGGGGAGGTGGAACCGGGCTGCCGTTGCCTGGTGGAGCGCAAGGGGCGCACCGCCTATCTGGTGAGCAGTCTGGAACTGCACGCCGGCGGCATGCGCACCATCGACCGCGGCCATGATCCCCAGACCCACGAACATCTCTGGGGATCCCTGGCCGGTCCCTTTGAATTCGAACGCGTCCACGACTACAGCGACGAGGTCCCGCCGGCCTGGCTGGAGGCGCTCGATGCCTGATCGCCCCCTCAGGTAACGCTCCTTGTGCAGTTCGGGGGCCGGAGACCCACGATCAGGGAAGTTTGCGTACGGTTCGGCGGTTCCACTGCATTGACCATGCCGCTTCCCCTGATCAGCACACCACCAATCAGCCAGAACGCCCGGGTGCAGTCTTTCCCCGTGGGCAGCGACGAATCCCCCAGGCAGCTATCAGGCCTTCAGCCGCGACCGGGCGACGATCTGGATGAACAGATCGAACGGGCCTACCGCCAGATCGTCTTCCATGCCTTCAAGGTGGACCGCGAGCCAGTGCTGGAATCACGGCTGCGCAGCGGCCAGATCACCATGCGTGACTTCGTGCGGGGGTTGCTGAACTCAGCCAAGTTCCGCAATGATTTCTACCGCTGCAACAGCAACTATCAGGTAGTGGATCAGATCGTGGGCCGGGTTCTCGGCCGGCAGGTCCATGGTGATCGCGAACGGATCGCGCTTTCAATCCTGATTGCGGAACAGGGACTGTCCGGCCTGATTGACCATCTGCTCGACTCCCCGGAATACCTGGAGCACTTCGGCACCGACGTGGTGCCCTACCAGCGTGGTCGGGTGCTGGGAGGTCACGGCGGCAGCCTGATGCCATTCAACCAGCAGGCCCCCCGCTACGGCGCCTACTGGCGTCAGATGACCGACCGCCGTGCTCCGGCTGGCCGCGGCACCGCCTGGGCACCGTCCGGTGGCGGCTTCTCACTGCCACGGCCGGCATGGTTGGCGGATGCACCATCGCCGCTGGCCCGCCGCATCTGGCAAGGGGTCGTCACCACAGGTGGCTTCGCCATCACTGCCCTGGTGCTCTACACAGCAGCCACCATGCTGAGCACCGCCGGAGCCGGCTGAGCCAGGGCTCGACCGTCAGGCGATCAGATCGTCCATGAAGGGCTGTTCTCCCTCCTCGATGAACTGGCTGTCATCGGGGAGGTGCTCGGCCTCGGCTTCGCGATGGGGGTCCTGCACCAGAGCCAGGGACCCCCGGCCACCGGCACCGACAGGGGGGTGGGCGGCGTGCTGCAGCAGGGCTTCCAGCCGATCCAGGCGATCTTCGGTGTCCATCAGACGCAGATCGGTCTGCTCAATGGCAGCCGCATGGCTGGCAGCCAGCTCCTGGTCGCCCCCACGCGCCATGGTGGACTCCATCCCGCTCAGCCGCTCCTCCAGCTCCAGCAGTCGGTAGGTGAGGCCCTCGGCCACCTCCGACAGGCGCTGCATCTGTTCAGCCAGGCGGATGATGCTGGCCGGGAGGGGCACCGCAGGATCCATCGCTGCCTCAGGCGGGTTTAGGGCGGATGGTAACGAGCCTGCTGGCGTGCGCCAGGGGGGCAGACGGGTCCTGGATTGTAACGATTCTGAAAGCCACGCAATCCGGCCAGGACGGCCCCATAGGATCCGCCATGCAGCGTCGGTCGCATCACCTCCAGGCGCCCCGCAGCCGCTGCCCGCCTTTAACCCCGTTCCTCCCTCCGCGCCAGGCTTCAGGCCGGGCCATCACGCCCATGACACTTGCCAACGCCGCCTACCTGGGCATCGAGCGTTACGCCTCAGATCGCGACAGGGCCAACTGGCCTGCCGCCTCCGAAGCCGCCAAGGCGACCATCATCCGTGCCGTGTACCAGCAGGTTCTCGGTTACCAGTACGTGATGAAGAGCGAGCGGCTTGAGGGCCCTGAATCCCTGTTCCGTCGGGGCTATCTGAGCACCCGCGAATTCGTGCGCCAGGTGGCCCGCAGCGGTCTCTACAAGGCCCGCTTCTTTGAAAACTGCAATGCCTACCGCTTCATTGAACTGAACTTCAAGCATCTGCTGGGTCGAGCACCCCAGAACAAGGCCGAGATGCTTGAGCACTTCACCATCCTGCAGGAGCAGGGGTACGACGCCGAGATTGATTCGTACATCGACAGCGCCGAGTATCAGAGCCGGTTCGGCGAAGACACGGTGCCCTTCCTGCACGGCTGGAACTACTCCACCGGTCAACAGGGTCTGCAGTTCTCCTACATGCTGCAGCTCACCCGCGGCGTGGCCGCCTCCGTGAAGGGAGACATCCTCAAGAACCAGTCGCGGCTCAATCCATCCGTGCATGCGGAGGCGCCCGTGCCGGTGGTGAGCCCCAATGCCAAGGGTGCCGTGTTCCGCAAGGTGCCCACCGACGGGGTGACCCGCCAGGGGGTCGGTTCCGGCGAAGAGGGGCGCACCTTCCGGCTCGAAATCACCGGTTTCAACAACTACAGGCTCCATAAGCGCAGCAATCGCGTCCGCTTCGTGCCGTTCAGCAAGCTCCTGGAAGTGCAGCGGCAGATCCAGAGCGAGGGCGGTCGCATCGCCAGCATCACCCCGGTCAACTGAGCCACTCCCACCCTCCTTCGTTCTCCCCCCTCGAGACAGCCATGAAAGTTTCCGCAGGCAGCCGGGGCACCAGCTCCGACAGCTCCAGGCAGGTCAGCATCACCGTGACCGGCCTGGCCAACAACGACTTCGTCCGCAGTGCGGATTGCGTGATGCGGGTGCCTTACACCCGCATGAACGAAACCATGCGGATGGTTCAACGCATGGGCGGGCGCATCACCGATGTGTCTGTGAGCGGCAGCTCGATCGATTGAGCTCGCACCGGGCCCAGGGGCCAGGACCGCTTGCGCTCAGGGGCCCCAAGGGCCCCTTTTCTGTATCAGGACGGCGGGCCCCACCCAACGACCCAACAGGCAATGACCGTTTGTTAAGCCAGTCACTTCTGGCGAAGCGGCCATCCACAATGGTTCAGTCACGGGCTCGCCACCCCTGGGGAGGCAGTTGCCGCGACACACCAACCACCCTTCCCGACCCCCGTCGAGACCAGGAGTTCTTTCAATGTTCGACGCCTTCACCAAGGTCGTTGCGCAGGCTGATGCCCGCGGCGAATTCATCAATGCCGGTCAGATCGACGCCCTCGCGGCGATGGTTGCCGACAGCAACAAGCGCATGGATGCTGTGAACCGCATCACCTCCAACGCTTCCGCCATCGTCACCGGCGCTGCCCGTGAGCTGTTCGCCCAGCAGCCCGCCCTGATCGCCCCCGGCGGCAACGCCTACACCCACCGCCGCAT
>JBKDDA010000069.1:0-1155 GCA_046313055.1 Synechococcaceae cyanobacterium
CACCAGCTGGGGGCCGAGGGCATCAAGCACCGCTCCCTCCTGGCTGGTCACCTCCACACTCACCACGGCGGCGCGCCTCACCTGCTGGGAGCGCACCAGCCAGCGGGCCAGTTCGGCCGCCAGGGCCGTTTTGCCCTCGCCCCCCTGGCCCCGCACCACCGCCCAGCGCTCATGGCGCAGCAGCCGCTCCAGAGCCAGCAGATCGCGGCTGCGGCCTACAAAGCCCGTATTCACTGGCTCGGGCGGCACCTTCCCCAGTCGACCCCGCAAGAGGGCCTTGAGATTCTCTTTGGTCTTGGGTGCGGGGATGGCAGTGAACAGCTGGGGGTCGTTCTCCTCCTGGTAGAGCACAGGCACAAACCAATCGGCCAGGGTGAGCGTGCCGATGCCGTAGCGCTCGCCGCGGCTGGGTTCACTATGTAGGAGTCGCTGGCCGGCGAGCATCGCCTGGCCCACCCGCTGGCCCTTGGCCAGTTCGCCGTAGAAGGCAGCCACAAACTTTTCAGACGTTTTCACCAGCACGCTGTGGCTCATCGCCACCACCGAAGCCACGCCCCGCTGCAGCAGCTCGGTGGCCACCGATTCACCGCCTGCGTCTGCCTGGGCGCTCTGGCAGGCCTCCAGCACCACCAGGGGGATGCGGTAATCGTTCAGCAGCGGCCCCAGCCGGTCGGTGAACACCGTTTCGTGGCGGCGGCCGGTGAGATTGTGTCTGTCGTTGGGGTCCTCAAAACACAGGCCGCCCAGGCCCTTGCGGCTGTCGTAGACGCCATGGCCGTCGAAGTGCACTACGTGATAAGGCTCCCCAGCCTGCAGGGCCCGGGCCAGCTCAGCCTCCAGGCCCGCGTAGGTGGCCGGATGCAGCAAGGTGAGCTTGAGCAGATCTCCCAGCTCTTCGGTGGCCGCCACCAATGGCCCGGCGCTGGCGCGGTGGTCGAGGTAGCCGCAGGCCTCGTCCTCCGGGCGGGCGGTGATCAGCAGCACCCGTATCGGCGGGTCCACCACCGGCACCGAGAGGTTGCGGGTGTTGGGCAGGCGGCGCCGTACGCGCGTGGGCCGGGCGCCCTGAAACAGGAAGCCATCGCCGCTGTGCAGCAGCTCCCAGGGGAGGGCCAGCAGGGAGGTGGCGGCTTCCGGGGCGGTGGCTGTCTCGCT
>JBKDDA010000070.1:0-41627 GCA_046313055.1 Synechococcaceae cyanobacterium
CGCCCGCCTCACCATCGGCGGCGAAGAGGTGCCCCTGTCGGCCGATGGCACCTTCCGCATCCAGGTGCCCTTCCGCGACGGCCAGCAGCTCTACCCGATCGAGGCTGTGGCCGCTGATGGCGAGCAGAAGCGCTCGATCACCATGGAGTTCGAACGCTGCACTCCGGAAGCCCGGGTCAACACCCGGGAAGAGGCCCTGACCGAGTGGTTCTGATCAACCGCTGAGCGGGCCTGAGGCGAGCCTCGAGCCCAGCTCTCCAGCCAGCCCATCCACGCAACGTTCGTGGATGGGCTCCTTTGTTGGAGCCACCACCAGAGCGTCAGCCCGTTCAGAGGCCGTGAGGGGCTGCTGATGCTGCACCTGCCGATCGAGCACAGCCAGATCAGCCTCCGAAGGGTCGCCCCCGCGCTCGAGGCGGGAGCGGATGCGCTCCGGTGCCCGACAGGCCTGGCCCTGCAGGTCGAGAATCAGAAAGCGGCAGCCCCAGGCGCTGGCCAGCTGCTTCAGCTTGCTGCGCTGGCCGTGCCGCAGAAAGGTGGCGTCCACGATCACGCCGAAGCCGGCGCTGATCGCAGCTGCCGCCGCATCGGGAATCACCTGGCCATAGAGCCGTTCGGTGATCTCCTGGCCATAGGGGTCACCCTGCAGGATCCCCCCTGGCGGTGGCGCTCCCCAGCGGCCGAACAGCCGCAGCCGTTCCACATCGGACCGCAGGTGAATCCAGCCGAGCCGACGGCAGAGGCGATCGCTGAGCCACGACTTGCCGGTGCCGGAGACCCCATGGGTGATCACCAGTGGCCCCGGTCCAAGCCTGCTGGTCTGCTGCGCCAGGGCCAGATAATCCTCCATCGCCTGGGCGTGCAGCGCCGGGTCTTCGCCCGCCTGGCGCTGCTGAAGCTGCCGCAGGGCCGAAACCTTGGCCCGCACGAGTGCCCGATAGACCACCAACCAACGCCACAGCAGCAGCCCGCCGTAATCGCCGCTGGCCTGCAACCAGCGGTTGAGCACGGCTGTACCGGTGGTGGCCTCGCCATGGCGCTGCAGATCCATCACAAGGAAGGCCAGATCGCTGATCACATCGATCCAGCGCAGGGCGGGACAGAACTCCAGGCAATCGAACGCATCGATCCGGCCATGGCGGACCACCAGGTTGCCGAGGTGCAGGTCACCATGGCCTTCCCGGATCCGTCCCGTGGCCTTGCGCTGCCGCAACAGGGGCTCCAGACGGCTGTGTTCCGCGCGGGTCCACCCAGCCAGCGCCTCCAGCTCGGCCGGAGGGGGATTCAGCCCAGCGAGCACGGCCAGGTTGGCCAGGGCCGGCTCCAGCACCCGGCTGGGCTCCGCCCAGGGATCCTCCGGCCCGGCCACGGCGGCCTTCCCGTGGAAGGCCGCCAGCCGATCCGCCAGATCAAGCCAGAGGGCCGGATCCGGCCTCCGGTCCAGCAGGCGGGCCGGCAGCAGATCCTGCTGCTGAAACTGCAGCATCTGCACGGCCACCTCGATCGCGGCTGGGCCCAGCCCAGGCTGGGCAGGTGGGTGCAAGCTGGCCCGTTCCGGTGGGCCATGGATCTCGCGCAGCCCGACATAGAGATCGGGGCAGAGGCGGCGGTTGAGCCGCAGCTCCTCGAGGGCACAGTGCCGACGGGCATCCGCACTGGTGAGGTCCACAAATCCGAGGTTGACGGGCTTGCGGATCTTGTAAGCCCAGGTGCCGGTGAGCAGGATCCAGGAGAGGTGGGTTTCCAGCAGCTGCACGTGCCGGACGGGATGGTCGTAGGCCTGCGGTCGCAGCAGGCTGGCGATCATCGGCTCCATCGGGCCGATCGTTCAGTGCTCGGCTGGAATGGCGCCATGCCACACCTGGCGAGCGGTGTCGATCATCTGGGCGTAGACACCATTGATGAAACGGCTGAGGGAAGGATTTCCCCCCGCCACGCCGCTGATCTTCTCGGCTGGGAGGGCAGCTTCGAGAATGTCGATCAGCAGGGCGACCTCCCGGTCGTCCATGCGAAGCACGTGCTCGTGGCCACAGTGCTCGACCCGCATGCCAGTTCCCTGAAGAGAGTCTTAAGCCTAGACCCACGCAAACCCACGCTGGGAGACACAACGGCTGCCGCTACGCTCGCTCCGACGGGCACGGTGATCAACCGCCCTCTCCTCCCTGCCGCCTGCGTCGATGCCCGCTCCTGAACGGCCCCGCCCAGCCTGGATGAACTGGTTGTTCCTGGCGGCATTTCTCTGGAGCTCCTGGCAGCTGGCGGGTTTCTGGCTGGAGCGGTTGCACGGTTGAGTCGGCGCTTCAGCTGAGTCGGCGCTTCAGCGCTTGGCCCGTGGACCGGGCCCACCGACCGCCAACACGACCCGCACGAGCCGCACGACACCGCCCACCAGCAGGGACAGGGCCAGCAGGGCCAGCAGCACCGCCAGCAACAGGGCCGCCAGCTGCAGGAGCCCGAGGCCCAGCCGGCTGAGCCCGGCGATGATGTTGGCCACCGCCGAGCTGACCAGCAGCAGGGCGTCGAAGCGCTCCGGAATCTTGACCAGCGCCAGCAGCAGGGCCGCACCCAGCAGGATCAGCAGCACGCCCATCAGCAGCTGCCGGGCAGGGCTCACCCGCCTGGGCCGCCGCTCACGGAAAATCGGCCGCCCACTCCTGGGGCGGGGAAGCTTGAGCTTTCCGGGGGTCTGGTTCATGGCTCCAGGTGATACCCGGCTCCCCGCATCCAACGTTCAAACTCCATCAGAACCAGTTCGTTCGGGCAATCGATCAGGGACAGATCATTGACCGTGCAGTCCCCCTGGCCGCCGTGGTGGAGCGAGAGGTGAAAGCCGCGGCCGCTGAGACCGCAGACCTCCGGATCACTGCGCACCACCACATCGAGACTGGCCCCGAGACGGGTGACGCGACGACGCAGTTCGGACCAGGTGAGGGGCATGAAGGAGAGCGACCGAGCGACACGATCAGCCTGCCGGATCGCGTGACACTCAGGGACGGTCCACCGGCGGCGGTGGGGGCGGTGACGGCGGCAGGACGGACCGCGGTGGGGGCACCATGGCCGCCACCACCGCCGCCGCTGCCAGGGCAGCCACACCCGCCGCCGGTGCCGCCAGGCGACGACGGCGCGACACGCGGTGCAGCAGATCGCGGGCTTTCAGCGGCTGGTCCGGGGGCAGGTCCCAGGTCAGCGACACCCGCGGATCCAGGCGAAGCCCATCGAGAACCCGCACCAGATCGGCGAGTTCAGCATCGTCGAGCAGCAGCTGGAGCGGCTCCACGCCCTCCTGGCTGCTGCGCAGACTCAGGCGATGGCCGGAGCCGGGGGCTGGCTCGATGCGGGCCGGCCGCTCACCGCCGCCACAGGGGCGGGGCACCTCACTGATCAGGCAACGGGCATAGGGCAGCACCGCCTGAAGCAGCGCCTGAAGATGCTCACGCCGGCCCTCGAGTTCGGGCTTGCCGGCCAGCCTCAGGCTCCAGCCGGTGATGATGCCCACCATGGCACCACCCTGGCCGACCGAGACGTCGGGCAGGCCCTCGATGCTCAGGCGGCAGGACAGCTGGTCGTAATGCAGGGTTTGCTTCATCGGATCAGGCGGCGGCATCCATCAGGCTGGCGCGCAGGCGCTCGAAGCCACCGGTGCCTGCGGCCAGGGCCAGATTGCGCACCAGCGGCCGACCGATGGCAGCGCAGGTGCTGGGATCGAGCAGGCGCTGCACGCCACTGCGACGGAGATTCATGCGCTCCCGCACGAGATCGGTGAGGCGCTCATGAAACAGCGACCACCGCTCGCGGCTCAGCTCCTCCGGTTCGCCGGAGGACAGCAGGGCCCGCAGCAGCGGATACAGGCGTTCGCCCATGGCGCAGGTGAGCCGGATGAGGGCATCGGTTTCGGTCGGCGAGAGGTCTCCCCGTCGGCAGGCGCGCCGCAGCGGGTTGTGACAGCGCCTTTTCCAGAGCTCCACCCGGTTGGGAAAGAGGGACGTGAAACCCATCTGTTCGCTCAACAGCACCAGCACCTCGCCACCGTTGAGGTCGAGGGCCTCAGCAGCCAGCAGCAACAGGTCGAGCCGCTCTAGGCCGCGCCTCGGCAGCGGCGGCGATTCGGCCTCGAGGGCTGCGGCGGGGGTGGCGGAGCTCATGGCTGCGATGATGCCAGCGCCAGCGCCCATCCGTCACGCGATCCGTGTCCAACAGCGACAGACCTGCCCCCGATCTGACTTCCTGGATCCGCGACGTGCCGGATTTCCCCAGACCCGGCATCCTGTTCCGCGACATGACGCCGATGATGCGGGATCCGGCGGGCTGGGCGCTGATGGTCGACCAGCTGGGGGCGGTGTGCCGGCGGCTGGAGCCGGACCTGATCGTGGGCATCGAATCCCGGGGCTTCATCGTGGGCACGGCCCTGGCCACCAGCCTGGCCCTGCCGTTCGCACCGGTGCGCAAGGCCGGCAAGCTGCCAGGGCCAGTGCACGGCATCGACTACACCCTCGAATACGGCAGCGATCGCCTGGAGATCCATGTGGATGGGCTGGCCGAGGGACCCAGAGTGCTGGTGGTGGATGACCTGCTGGCGACCGGCGGCACGGCCCGGGCCTGCGCGGAACTCGTGCAACGGGCCGGAGGCCGGCTTGCCGGCTTCGCCTTTGTGGTGGAACTGCAGGATCTGGGTGGCCGACGCCAGTTGCCCGATGGGGTTCCGGTCGACTCCCTGGTGATCTACTGAGCGGGAGGCTGGGCCGGAGACCGGCGGCTCAGGTCTGGCGGTCCTGCCAGTCGAGCACCTGGGCGTATTGCTCCAGGCTCAGCAGGCCGAAGCGCCACAGCACCACCGGCAGCGGGGCCTGCTCCAGTTCCGACTGGCGCAGGCCCAGGTCGAGGGAACGCTCGCTGAGGCCGATCTGGTGACGCAGAAAGGCGACCAGGGGCTCCGGCGGCGGACCCTGTGGTGAGCTGCTGATCACCATGGAGCCAGCAGCCGCAGGCGGCCCTCGCCCCGGGTCATCAACCGCAGCACCAGGCCGCCGAGGGGCGGCAGGCGGCGCAACAGCGCCAGCCCCCGGCGGCGGATGGCCACCAGCACCGGCTGGCGGTTGGAGAACAGCGACACCAGCAGATGGGTGGCCAGCAGGGTGACCAGCAGATCGGGCCACCGACGGCAGGCGTAGGCGGCGGCCAGCCGCTGGGGGGCCAGGCGGCCGCAGGCGGCCCGGGCGGCGAGCCGGTGCAGAGTCTGCACATCGCGCCAGCAGAGATTGAGGCCCTGGCCCCCCACGGGATGGCAGCGGTGGGCACTTTCGCCCACCAGCACCGTGGAGCCGCGGTGCAGACCCAGGGACTGCTGGAGGGCTACGGGAAAAGCGCGGGGCTGGTCGATCAGCGCCTCCGGCTGGAAACGCTCAGGCAGAACCGCCGCAAGCGCATCCAGAAAAGCGGCCGCTTCGAGGCTCTCCAACTGGCGGCAGCGGGCCTCCGGGGCACTCCAGACCACCTGGAAGCGGCCATGGCCGAGGGGGAGAATGGCCAGGGGGCCCTCGGGCCGCAGCAGTTCCCAGGCACCATCATCTGCAGCTCCCCGCAAGCGCACCTGAACCGTGAGGCAGGCCTGCCGATACGGGTGATGCAGCACCGGCAGGGCCAGGGCGGTGCGGGTGGGGGAATGGGGACCATCGGCCGCCACCACAAGATCCACGGGCCGTTCAGCGCCAGTGGCCAGCTGCCCGCCGCCGACGGCGGGCAGCGACAGGGGCTCGCCCAGATGGCTGCTGATGGCCGGATGATCCAGCAGGCGTTCCAGCAGCAGGGCCATCAACGGTTCGTGCTGGGCAATCCAGCCGACCGGCCCATCGGGCCCGGCATGGACCTGGAGCGCCTGGCGCCAGCCGCTGGGCCAGCCCAGATCGGCCAGATGCAGGTCATGGAATGGCACCATGGCAGGGGCCAGGGAATCCCAGAGATCCAGGTCGCGCAGCAGGCGCTGACTGGAGTGGTTGAACGCATAGGCCCGGCTGCGCTGCCGCAGCCGGGCTGGGCTGAGGGGATCGTGAATGGTGACGCGCCAACCGGCATGGGCCAGGGCCAGGGCTGCCAGGGCACCGCTGGGGCCACCGCCGTGAACCCTGGCCCTGAGCGGCGGCGAGCGGCGGATCGGATCGGAGGGTGGATTGCTCGGCACGGCGGCAGCAGCAAAACGAAAACACCGCAGCAGAAGTCTGCTGCGGTGCAGGGGTGCGGTCCAGGGGGGCGCCGGAATCAGCCGATGCCGAGCAGGCCACGGGTGAAGGATTCACCACCCAGGGCGAGTTCGGTGGCCAGAAGGGCGATGAAGCCGAGCATGGCCATGCGGCCGTTGAGCTTTTCGGCACGCTCATGGAAACCCCAGCCGCTCTCCACACTCACCACCTCCATGCGGGGCTCGGAGGCGAAGGCGTTGAGGCGGCCACCATCTTCGGTGGTGACGGTGGCGCCGCGGATGACGGCGGGAGCGGAAGCGGGAACCTGGGACATGTCCGTTTTGCGAAGTGTTAAAAGCACTGTAACGCATTGTTGCGGATCCCGGGCGAACTCAGCGCAAACGCCGCAGGCAGAGCTCCTCGAAGGCCGGTCTCAGCAGGAACGGATACTCGCCCACCCAGAGCTTGAGCTGGGGCACCCAGCCATCGCTGATGGCGCCGATGCGGGCGAAATCGGGGCGCTCGCTCAGCACCAGCACCCGGATCACCATGCCGGTCCGCAGGGCCTTGTGCTTCTTCTCGAGGGGAAAGCGCAGGCGACCCAGGTAGCCCTCGTCGTCGGCCAGTTCCAGACAGAGCCAGGTGCGCCGGTCTTCCACCAGCTCGAGCCGGCCACGACCATCGGCCTGTTCCCGTCGGTTCTCCACCACGTCTCTGGTGTAGAGATCGGCGATCTCCCCTTCAAAGATCGCCGCCGCCGGGTAGCGGCGCAGGGTTGCGTTGCGGCGTCCCGCCTCCAGGATCGGTCCCCACAGCACATACAGCAGCAACACCACCCCCACCACCAGCAGCACCGGCCCGAAGGCGCTGGAGAAAAACAGGGTCTGGCTGATCAACAGGGTGATCACACCGCCGATCACGGCGATCAGCACCCGCTGCAGCAGCTTGCGGGGATTGCCGCTGCAGGCATTGAACTGGGGGCCGGTGGCCACGGCCGGAATCAGGCGGCTCAGTTCCCCCGGCCGCAACGGCACCAGACTCACAGCAGCCGCTCCAACCCGTACACCAGGCCGCCCAGCTGACGCACCCGGCGGATCGTCAGCAGCACCCCTGGCATGTAGGCGGAGCGGTCGATCGTGTCGTGGCGCAGGGTATAAGTTTCGCCAGGGGCGCCGAACATCACCTCCTGGTGGGCCACCAGGCCGGGCAGGCGCACGGAGTGCAGCCGCAGGCCGCTGGGGCGCAGACCCCCGCGGCAGCCGGCCAGGGTTTCGTGCTCCTCGACCTGGGGTGGATTGAACGCCTTGCCCAGGTCCTCCATCAGCTCAGCAGTCTTGATGCAGGTGCCGCTGGGGGCATCGGCCTTGCGGTTGTGGTGCAGCTCCGTGAGTTCGGCAAAGTCGTAGAAACGGGCCGCCGCCGCCGCCGCCTGCTGCAAAAGCACCATACCCACGGAGAAATTGGGGATCACGGCGCCGCCCACGCCGGCCTTGTCGGCGAAGGCGGCCAGCTCCGCCAACTGCTCCGGACTGAGGCCGGTGGTGCCGATCACCGGATGGACCCCGTAGGCAATGGCCGCACGGGTGTGGTCATGCACCACGGCCGGATGGGTGAAATCCACCAGCACCGCTGCTCCGGCGGGACCGGCGCTCCGCACCGCCTGGCTGGCCTGGCAGAGGCAGCCCTCGAAATCGGCGGTGAGCCCCACCTCCAGTTCGCCGAGGCCCAGGGCCAGGCCCACATCCTCACCCTCATGGCCGGGGCTGGTGTCCACCGCCCCCACCAGCACCGTGTCGGGGGCTGCGGTCACCGCCCGGATCACCTCGGCGCCCATGCGGCCCAGGGCACCGGCCACCACCACCGGAATCGGACGGCCGGGAGCCGGAACGGCAGGATCGGCGGACATGGCGCGGTGGAAACGGCTGAGCCGAGCCTATGAGGGGAGGCCCGGCGGTCACGGGGGGCGGCTGCCGGGCCCATCGTCTCGGCAGGGCTTCCGTTGGGTCGCACTGATCGGCTCCCGACCGTAGGCTCCCTGACAACGACATCCCTTGCCGCCCACATGTTCACGCAGGTCCGTTCCGCCAGCCGCCGGGTCAGCCCTGTCCCCGGAGGCCGTAGCGACCAGGCGGTGATGAAGGCGGTTTATGTGGTGCTCGAGCCCCAGTACCAGAACGCCCTCACCCAGGCCGCCACATCCCTGAATGACCAGAACGGCCCGCTGGGGGTCGACCTGTGCGGCTACCTGATCGAGGAACTGAGGGATCCGCAGAATTACGCCGACTTCTGCGCCGATGTGGCTGACGCCGATGTGTTCATCGCCTCGCTGATCTTCATCGAGGACCTGGCCCAGAAGGTGGTTGAGGCCGTGGCCCCCCACCGCGATCGGCTGAAGGCAGCGGTCGTGTTTCCCTCCATGCCGGAGGTGATGCGGCTCAACAAGCTGGGCAGCTTCTCGATGGCCCAGCTGGGTCAGAGCAAGAGCGCCATCGCCAGCTTCATGAAGAAGCGCAAGGAGGCCGGTGGTGCCGGCTTCCAGGACGCCATGCTCAAACTGCTCAACACCCTGCCCACGGTGTTGAAGTACCTGCCGGTGGAGAAGGCCCAGGACGCCCGCTCCTTCATGCTCAGCTTCCAGTACTGGCTGGGGGGAACGCCGGACAACCTGCGCAATTTCCTGTTGATGCTGGCTGACAAGTACGTCTACCCCCGGGGTGACGACGACCGGCCCCAGCTGGAGGTGGCCGACCCTGTGGTGTTTCCCGATCTGGGCATCTGGCATCCGCTGGCGCCGGCGATGTTCGAGGACATCCGGGAATACCTGAACTGGACCGCCAGCCGGCCCGACCTCAGCGAGGAGGCCCGCAGGGGACCGGTGATCGGCCTGGTGCTGCAGCGCAGCCACATCGTGACCGGCGATGACGCCCACTACGTGGCTGTGATTCAGGAGATGGAATACCGGGGGGCCACGGTGATTCCGGTGTTCTGCGGTGGACTGGATTTCACCCGACCGGTGAATGCCTTCTTCTACGACCCGCTCAATCCCGATGTCACCCTGGTGGACGGGGTCGTGAGCCTCACCGGTTTCGCCCTGGTGGGTGGGCCCGCCCGCCAGGACCACCCGAAGGCGATCGAGGTGCTCCGAAAGCTCAACCGGCCCTACATGGTGGCCTTGCCCCTGGTCTTCCAGACCACCCAGGAATGGGAGGAGAGTGACCTGGGCCTGCACCCGGTGCAGGTGGCCCTGCAGATCGCCATTCCCGAACTCGATGGCGCCATCGAACCGATTGTGCTCAGCGGCCGCGATGACGCCACGGGCAAGGCCCACACCCTGCAGGATCGGGTGGATGCCATCGCCGAGCGGGCGATCCGCTGGGCCTCGCTGAGAACCAAGCCCCGCACGGAGAAGAAGCTGGCGATCACCGTGTTCAGTTTCCCACCTGACAAGGGCAATGTGGGCACCGCCGCCTACCTCGATGTGTTCGGATCGATCCACCGGGTGATGGAGGAGATGGCTGCGAAGGGCTACGACGTGGCTGACCTGCCGAAGACACCGAAAGACCTGATGGAGGCGGTTCTCAAGGACCCCGAGGCCATGGCCGGTTCACCGGAACTGGCGATTGCTCACCGCATGAGTGTGGCCGAATACGAGCGGCTCACCCCCTACTCAGAACGGCTCGAGGAGAACTGGGGTAAGCCCCCTGGCAACCTCAATTCCGATGGCACGAACCTGCTGATCTACGGTCGACACTTCGGCAATGTGTTTGTGGGCGTGCAGCCCACCTTCGGTTACGAGGGCGACCCCATGCGGCTGCTCTACTCACGCAGCGCCAGCCCCCACCACGGCTTCGCCGCCTACTACACCTACCTCGAGAAGGTGTGGGGTGCCGATGCGGTGCTCCACTTCGGCACCCATGGTTCGCTGGAGTTCATGCCTGGCAAGCAGATGGGCATGAGCGACACCTGCTACCCCGATTCCCTGATCGGGACGCTGCCGAATCTTTACTACTACGCCGCCAACAACCCGAGCGAAGCCACGATCGCCAAGCGCCGTGGCTACGCCGAAACCATCTCCTACCTGACCCCGCCCGCAGAAAATGCAGGTCTTTACAAGGGTCTCAAGGAGCTGGGTGAACTGGTGGGCAGTTACCAGCAGCTGCGCGAAGGCAGCCGCGGCATTCAGATCGTGAATGCGGTGGTGGAAACGGCCCGCCAGTGCAACCTCGACAAGGACGTGGAGCTGCCGCAGGACGATGCGGGCAACCTCGACCTGGCGGCCCGCGATGGCGTGATCGGCGCCGTGTACCGCCAGCTGATGGAGATCGAGAGCCGCCTGCTGCCCTGCGGGCTGCACACCATCGGCAAACCGCCCACCGCCGAGGAGGCCATCGCCACCCTGGTGAACATTGCGGCACTGGAACGGCAGGAAGAGGGAATCCGCTCCCTGCCGGGCCTGCTGGCCGAGAGCCTGGGCCGCACGATCGACGACATCTATCGCGGCAACGATGCCGGCGTACTCGCCGATGTGGAACTGAACCGCACGATCACCGCCACCAGCCGGGCAGCGGTGGGGGCGATGGTGCGGTCCGTCACCGGCAGCGACGGCCGGGTGACCCTGCGCCGCAATTTCGGCTGGTTGTTTGACCTGCTCGGGCGGTTGGGCTTCAAGCTGCCCAGCCCCTGGCTGCGCAGCTGCTGCACAGCCGGTTTCGTGAGCGTGGATTCGGGCGAACTCGACAGGCTGTTTGCCTATCTGCAGTTCTGCCTGGAGCAGATCTGCGCCGACATGGAAATGGAAAGCCTGCTCAAGGCACTCGATGGCGAGTACGTGCTGCCGGGCCCCGGTGGCGATCCGATCCGCAATCCCGGCGTGTTGCCCAGCGGCAAAAACCTGCATGCCCTCGATCCCCAGGCGATCCCCACCCGCGCCGCCATCGCCGCAGCCAAAGGGGTGGTCGACAAGCTGCTGGAGCGCCAGAAAGCCGAGCAGGGCGCCTGGCCGGAAACCATCGCCTGCGTGCTCTGGGGCACGGACAACATCAAGACCTACGGCGAGTCCTTGGCCCAGATCCTCTGGTTCATCGGCGTCCGACCCGTGCCCGATTCCCTCGGACGGGTGAACAAGCTGGAGCTGATCGGCCTGGAGGAACTGGGCCGGCCCCGAATCGATGTGGTGGTCAACTGCAGCGGTGTATTCCGCGATCTGTTCATCAACCAGATGGCCCTGATTGATCAGGGCGTGAAAATGGCTGCGGAGGCCGATGAACCCCTGGAACTGAACTTTGTGCGGCGGCACGCCCAGGAGCAGGCCGCCAAGGAGGGCATCTCCCTCAGAGATGCAGCGACCAGGGTGTTCTCCAATGCCAGCGGCAGCTACAGCTCAAATGTGAACCTGGCGGTCGAAAACAGCACCTGGGAGCAGGAAGGCGAGCTGCAAGAGATGTATCTGTCTCGCAAAACATTTGCTTTCAATGCCGACAACCCTGGTGAAATGAATCAGAACAGGCAGGTGTTCGAAGCAGCCATGAAAACTGCCGACGTGACCTTCCAGAATCTCGATTCGGCTGAGATCTCCCTCACTGACGTCAGCCACTACTTCGACAGCGACCCGACGAAGCTGATCCAGGGCCTGAGGGACGACGGCAAAGCCCCGGCCAGTTACATCGCTGATACCACCACCGCCAACGCCCAGGTGCGCTCCCTGAGCGAGACGATCCGCCTGGATTCCCGCACGAAGCTCTTGAATCCAAAGTGGTACGAGGGCATGCTCAATTCCGGCTATGAGGGAGTCAGGGAGGTGGCCAAGCGCCTCAACTTCACCCTCGGCTGGAGCGCCACCAGTGGCGCCGTCGACAACTTTGTCTACGAGGAGGCCAATGACACCTTCATCAACGATGCCGAGATGCGGCAGCGGCTGATGGATCTGAACCCCCACAGTTTCCGCCGGATCGTGGGCACCCTGCTGGAGGTCAATGGTCGTGGCTACTGGGAAACCTCCGACGAGAACATCGCCCAGCTGCAGGAGCTCTATCAGCAGATCGAGGACCGGATCGAGGGCGTGGTCGAACCCTGACCCCTCAGTCCCTGTTCAGGCCGGTGGTGCCATGGCCTCGGCCATGAGGGCCACCTGCACGATCGGCCTGACATCGTGAACCCGCAGGATGGCGGCACCGGCCAGAACGGCCTGCACGCACACCGCTGCCGTGCCCCACAACCGCGCCCGGGCCCTGGGTTCCGCCAGAACGGCACCAATGAAACGCTTGCGTGACGGGCCCACCAGCAGGGGAAACCCCTCGCTCCGCAGCTCCGCCAACCGGCGCAGCAGCTCCAGATTGTGCCCGCGATCCTTGGCGAAACCGAGACCGGGATCCCAGATCACCTGTTCGGTCCGCACTCCGGCGGCCAGGGCCAGGTCGGTGGCGCGCAACAGCTCCTCACGCACCTCCGCCACCACATCGCCGTAGACGGCCAGCCGATCCATCGTGCTGCTGTCGCCCCGGCGGTGCATCAGCACGTAAGGGCAACGCGCCGCCGCCACCACCTTCAGAATCGCCGGATCCCGCTGGCCGCCGCTCACGTCGTTGATCCAGTCGGCCCCGGCGGCCAGGGCCGCCTCGGCGACCCGGGCGTGAAAGGTGTCGACCGAGAGAAGCGCCTGCGGATGGGCCGAACGGATCGCCACCAGGGCCGGCAACAGCCTGGCGCATTCGAGCTCCACACCCACCTCCGCGGCGCCAGGGCGGGTGCTCTGGGCCCCCAGATCAAGCACATCGGCCCCGTCGGCCAGCATGCGGCCGGCCTGGCGCAGCGCTGCCGCCGGAGTGGGGAGACGGCCACCGTCGCTGAAGGAATCTGGTGTGAGGTTGAGGATCCCCATCACCCGGGTGAGGCGAGCGGGGGGGCTGGCCATCAGGCCGGCACCGGCACCTGGTAGTTGACGATGCGGGCGAAGCTGATCGGATCCAGCGAAGCACCACCCACCAGCACGCCGTCGATATCGCTCTGAGCCATCAGCTCATCGATCGTCGCCGGGTTCACCGAGCCGCCGTACTGCACGATCACATCGGGATTGCCCACCCAGCCACGGATCAGACCGCAGATGCGGTTCGCCTCCTCAGCGGCACAGGTCTTGCCGGTGCCGATCGCCCAGATCGGCTCGTAAGCGACGATCAACCGCAGCGGGTCAATCCCCTCCACGCCCTGCTCCACCTGACGGTGGATCACCCGCTCGGTTTCCTGGGCTTCCCGCTGATCCAGGCTCTCACCCACGCACAGGATCGGGATCAGGCCATGGTTCTGGGCCGTGCGGGCCCGCAGATTGATCTGCTCGTCGGTTTCGCTGTAGTACTTGCGCGGCTCGCTGTGGCCCACGATCGCGTGGCTGACGCCATGCTCCACCAGCATCGGCGCCGCGATCATGCCGGTGTAGGCCCCCTTGTCCTCCCAGTGCACGTTCTGGCCGGCGATCGCCACCCCCGCCCCTTCCAGGTGGCGGCTGAGGGTGGGCAGGGAGGTGAACGGAGGAGCGATCACCACCTCCCGGTCGGCCGGCACATCGGCGATCAGGGGCCGGAACGCGGCGGCGAACTCCCGCGTTTCGGCGCAGGTCATGTGCATCTTCCAGTTCCCGGCGATCACGGCCTTGCGCACCTGGGGGCTCCTCACGGCGATCGAATAGCCGCCTACGCTATCGGGTCGGCGGACGCTGGCCTGTGCCCAGCTGCAGGACCGGTTCCTCCTGCCCGCCCAGCTCCACCACATCACCGAGCTGCAGCTGGCGGCCCCGGCGCGTTTCCACCACACCGTTCACCCGCACCGTGCCGGCCTGAATCCTCTGTTTGGCCTCACCGCCGGTGGCCGCCAGGCCCTTCCACTTGAGGAACTGATCGAGTTTCATGGCGCCATTTAGGGTGCCCGGATGCTTGCATCCTCGCCGGCCGGCTTCGCCAGCCTCTGGCCCCTGCTCAGGCCCCATGGCCGCCGGCTGGCAGCCGGAGGGGTCTGCATGCTCGTGTTCGTGGGCTGCTGGCCCCTGCTGGCCTGGCTGGCGGGCCAGCTGATCCCGGCCATCGGTGCCGGCCGGCTCGAGCGGGTGCTGCCCACGGTGACAGGAGCACTGGCGGTGTTTCTGGTGCAGAAACTGGCTCAGTTCGGCCAGGACACGCTCCTGGCCGGTCCAGCCCTGCAGGTGACCCAGGAGCTGCGCCGGCGCCTGTTCGATCGGTTGCAGAGGCTTGATTTCGCCGCCCTGGAGAAACTCTCCGCCGGTGACCTCACCTACCGGTTGACCGAAGACGCCGACCGGGTCGGAGAGGTGATCTACAAAACCATCCAGGACAGCGTGCCGAGCGCCCTCACGGTGCTGGTGGTGCTGGCTTCGATGCTGTGGATCGACCTGCCCCTGGCCCTGGCCACCCTGCTGCTGGCGCCGCTGGTGGTGGTGCTGGTGAGTGTGTTCGGTGCCCGGGTGATGCGGGCCGCCGATCGCAGCCAGAAGCAGGTGAGCGAGCTGGCGTCGCTGCTGGGCGAGGCGATCGGCGGGCTGCCGCTGGTGCGGGCCTTCGCCGCCGAGCCCTGGCTGCAGCAGCGCTTCGACCAGGAGATCGACCTCCATCGGCGGGCCAGGGGCCGCACCGTGCGGCTGCTGGCTCTCCAGCATCCGGTGATCGGCTTCATCGAAGCTGCGGGCATTCTGGCGGTGCTGGTGATCGGCGCGGCCCGCATCCAGACCGGGGGCCTCAGCAGCCAGGGCTTCAGCAGCTACGTGGCCGCCCTGCTGATGTTGATCGATCCGATCGCCCACCTCACCACCAACTTCAACGAGCTGCAGCAGGGGCAGGCGTCACTGACCCGGCTGCGCTCGATCGAACACGAGCCGGTGGAACCACCCGACCGCGCCGATGCGCAGGTGCTGGGGCAGGTGCGGGGCCACCTGAGGCTGGAGGCTGTGCACTTCGGCTACAACACCGACCGACCGGTGCTGCACGGGCTGGATCTCGATGTCGAACCAGGCCGGGTGGTGGCCCTCGTTGGCCCCTCCGGCGCCGGCAAGAGCACCCTCTTCTCGCTGCTGCTGCGCTTCCACACGGCCCAGCGCGGCCGGGTGCTGCTCGATGGCCACGATCTGGCAGACCTGCGGGCGCGGGACCTGCGACGGGCCGTTGCCCTGGTTCCACAGCGCAGCAGCGTGTTTTCGGGCACGGTGGCGGAGGCGATCGCCTTCGGACGGCCCCTGGACCCGGCCCGCATCCGCCAGGCGGCGGAGCTGGCGAATGCGGCCGCCTTCATCGAGTCACTGCCGGGGGGCTACAACGCCCGCCTGGAGGAACGGGGCGGCAACGTGTCCGGAGGCCAGCTGCAGCGGCTGGCCATCGCCCGGGCGGTGTATGGCAACCCGGCCGTGCTGCTGCTGGATGAGGCCACCAGCGCCCTGGATGCGGAGGCGGAAGAGGCGGTGCAACGGGGGCTCACCCAGGCCATGGCCGGTCGCACCGTGCTGGTGATCGCCCACCGGCTGGCCACGGTGCAGGGGGCCGACCGCATCCTGGTGCTCGAAGGAGGCAGGATCGTGGAACAGGGGAGCCACCGGGATCTGCTGGCCCACGGTGGCCGCTACAGGGAGCTGTGTGAGCGCCAGCTGATCCGGTTGGAGACTGCCCCCCTAACCTGAGGCTTCGTTTCACCGATCCCTGTGCAGACGCCCGCTCCCCAGCAGCCGCCGGTGCTCACCTTCGAAGGCAGGCGCTACGACCTGAACGGCTTACCCGACGACATCAAGGAACTGGTGCGGGGCATGCAGGTGGCCGATGCCCAGCTGCGCATGCACGAGGACACCCTCAAGGTGCTGGCCGTGGGCCGACAGTCGATGGCCCTGCAGCTGAACGACAAGCTCAAGGGGATTGAACCTCTTCCAGAGGAGGGGTGATTCCGGGGGGCTGATTGCAAAGGAGGGCTGTCGGCACACCAGCCCTCCCCTGGACTTCAGGTCAGCGGTTCCAGCGCTTCAAAGCGGAATTCCTGCTCAGCAGCCGGTGCATCGCCAGACGCTTCGGTGTGCACCACACGGCGGGTCAGCACCCATGGCCCGCCGTCCGACAGCGGCTCAAAGCTGTCGCTGAAACGGCTCTCGCCGCCCCGGGGTTCACCGCTGGCCGGATCGCTGTAGCGGCTGCTGTAGGTGTGACTGAGGTAACCCGATCCGGTGTGGGTCACGCTCTCGGTGAAGATCGTCACCACGGTGCCATGGATGTGCCGGTGAACCATGGTCACCACATCGTCCTTGATGCGATAGCGGTCGCCGGCGTTCTTGCCGCCCACCACCACCTCCGTGCCGACCGCATCGGTGTCGCCGGCCGTGAAGGTGTTCTGCCCATGGGTCTGTTCGAAGGGGCGACGCACCCGATGGATCGCCACTTCCCACAACTGGGACGCCATCGCCTTGTGCACCTCCGGGTCGTCAATGCCCTCCACCGTGGCCTTGAGGTCGGCGCCCACCACAAAGGAGCCCTCAAGGATCCGATCAGCCTGCTGCCAGATGCAGCGCCCGCGATAGCCCATGAACCCCGGATCCCACGTGTAGCGGTTCTCGTAGGCGGCCCGGAAGGCGGCGGTGCAGTCGCTGCCCGGTGCGGGCCCAGCGGAGCCGGCAGGGCTGGGCGTGGAGGTGGGAGGCGTGGAGAGATTGGCGGAGGAAACGGTCACGGACGCTGGGCAGGGAGCCGGCGCAAGGCTAACGAGCCGCAGGGGCTGAGCCGCCATGGAGTTCCTGGAGGGAGCAGACCTCCAGCTGGTGCTGCTGAAGGGCGGCGATCGCCTCCACCGCAGCCCGGGCACCGGCCAGGGTGGTCACGGTCGGCACCGCGTAATCCAGGGCTGCCTGGCGCAGGTAGCGATCGTCGTGGGCCGCCTGGCGACCGATCGGCGTGTTGATCACCAGCTGGATGGCACCGGAGCGGATCGAGTCCTCGATGTTGGGGCGCCCCTCATGCACCTTGAGCACCGGCTCCACCGTGAGCCCGGCGGCGGCCAGCACCGCGGCCGTGCCATGGGTGGCGGTGAGGGCGAAGCCCAGTTCACCGAGCCGCCGCGCCACCGGCACCAGGGCCGGCTTGTCGCGGTCATGGGTGGAGAGAAACACGGTGCCGGCCACCGGCAGGGCTTCTCCGGCCGCCAGCTCGGCCTTGGCGTAGGCGATCCCGAATCCGCTGGCAATCCCCATCACCTCACCGGTTGAACGCATCTCAGGTCCGAGCACGGTGTCGGATCCAGGAAACCGGCGGAAGGGCAGCACCGCCTCCTTGACGGTCTGGCAGGGGGGAATGGGTTCGCGGGTGAGGCCCAGCTCGCCCAGCGTGCGGCCGGCCATCAGTTGGCTGGCGAGCTTGGCGAGGGGCACCCCGGTGGCCTTGGCCACGAAGGGCACGGTGCGCGAGGCCCGCGGATTGGCCTCGATGATGAACACCGTTTCCTGACCGTCGTCGCCCCGCTGCACGGCGAACTGCAGGTTGATCAGACCGCGCACCTCAAGGGCGAGCGCCAGATCACGGCTCCAGCGGCGGATCGTGGCCAGGGCCTCCTCGCCCAGCGACACCGACGGCAGGGCGCAGGCGGAATCCCCGGAATGCACCCCCGCCGGTTCAATGTGTTCCATCAGGCCGCCGATCACCACAGCACCGGTGGCGTCGGCGAGGGCATCCACATCCACCTCCACCGCGTTCTCGAGGTACTGGTCGATCAACACCGGATGGTCGGGTTCCACGTTCACCGCCTCGCCCATGTAGCGGTTGAGCTCGTCTTCGCCGTAGACCACCTCCATGGCTCGACCGCCCAGCACATAGCTGGGACGCACCACCACCGGGTAGCCCACCCGGTCAGCCACCGCACGGGCTTCCTGCTCACTGCGGGCCAGCCCGTTGCGGGGCTGGCGGATCTCCAGCCGGCTGAGGATCGCCGCAAACTGTTCACGATCCTCGGCCCGGTCGATCGACTGGGGCGAGGTGCCCCACACCGCCGTGCCGGTGGCCCGCCCGGCCGGGGTCTGCAGCCAGTGGAGCAGGGGGATCGCCAGCTTCAGCGGTGTCTGGCCGCCGAACTGCACAATCACTCCGGCCGGTCGCTCGGCCTCGATCACGTTGAGCACGTCCTCGAGGGTGAGGGGTTCGAAATAGAGCCTGTCGCTGGTGTCGTAGTCGGTCGATACGGTTTCGGGGTTGCTGTTCACCATCACCGTCACCAGCCCGGCGTCCCGCAGGGCGAATGAGGCGTGGCAGCAGCAGTAATCGAATTCGATGCCCTGGCCGATGCGGTTGGGCCCCCCGCCCAGGATCATCACCTTGGGGCGGCTCTCGGAGCGCACCTCGCTGGCGGGCGCCTGGGTGCTGATGGAGCCGTCGTCGCCGATGTGCTCCAGCGGCCGCTCGTAGGTGGAGTAGTGGTACGGCGTCTGGGAAGCGAACTCGGCGGCGCAGGTGTCCACGGTCTTGAACTGGACCGTCACACCCAGGGCCTGGCGGTGCTGACGCACCTCCAGCTCCGCCGCGCGGGTGGCCCAGGCGATCTGCCGGTCGGAGAAACCCAGCTGCTTCAGTTCCAGCAGATCGGCGGCACCGAGATCGGCCAGATGGCGGCCCCTGAGAAGCCGTTGTTCCGTTTCCAGGATCCGGCGCAGGCGGGCCAGGAACCAGGGATCGATGGCACTCAGTCGATGGATCTCACTGTCGCTGCGACCCGCCACCATCGCCAGCCGCAGATCGAAGATCCGCTCCGGTGTGGGAGTGCGCAGGGAGCGGTCAAGGGTGGAGGCATCGGGAAGCCTGTCCTCCCGGTCACAGCCCCAGCCGGCATGGCCGGTCTCGAGAGATCGCAGGGCCTTCTGGAGTGACTCCTCAAAGCAGCGGCCGATGGCCATCGCCTCGCCCACCGATTTCATCGAGGTGGTGAGCACCGCCGGACTGTTCTGGAACTTCTCGAAGGCAAACCGTGGAATTTTCGTGACCACGTAGTCGATCGTGGGTTCAAAGCAGGCGGGCGTGGCGCCGGTGATGTCGTTGACGATCTCATCAAGGGTGTAGCCCACCGCCAGACGGGCAGCGATCTTGGCGATGGGGAAACCGGTGGCCTTGCTGGCCAGGGCCGAACTGCGGGACACCCGCGGATTCATTTCAATCACCACCACATCGCCATTGGCGGGGTTGATGGCGAACTGGATGTTGCTGCCACCGGTGTCAACACCGATCTCACGGATGATGGCGATCGCCTGATCGCGAAGACGCTGGTACTCGCGGTCGGTGAGGGTCTGGGCGGGCGCCACCGTGATCGAATCACCGGTGTGCACCCCCATCGGGTCGAGATTTTCGATCGAGCACACGATCACCACGTTGTCAGCGGTGTCGCGCATCACCTCCAGTTCGAATTCCTTCCAGCCCAGCAGCGACTGCTCGATCAGGATCTGGCTCACCGGGCTGGCCTCCAGGCCGGTGGCGCAGATGGCGCGATAGTCCTCGGGGTTGTAGGCGATGCCGCCGCCGCTGCCGCCCAGGGTGAAGGCCGGCCGGATGATCCGCGGATACGAGCCGATGGCCTCCCCCACCACTTCGGCCTCCTCCAGGGTGTTGGCGATCCCCGAAGGGCAGACCGCCACGCCGATGCGGCCCATCGCCTCCTTGAACAGCAACCGGTCCTCGGCCTTGCGGATGGCCTGCAGATCGGCGCCGATCAGCTCCACGCCGAAACGCTCGAGGGTGCCGTTCTCGGCCAGGGCCACGGCCAGGTTCAGCGCCGTCTGCCCCCCCATGGTGGGCAGCAGGGCATCGGGCCGCTCCCGCTCGATCACCCGGGCCACCACCTCGGGGGTCAGCGGCTCGATGTAGGTGCGATCCGCCAGCTCCGGATCGGTCATGATCGAGGCCGGGTTGGAATTCACCAGCACCACCTCGTACCCCTCGGCGCGCAGGGCCTTGCAGGCCTGGGTTCCCGAGTAGTCGAATTCGCAGGCCTGGCCGATCACGATCGGTCCAGATCCCAGCAGCAGGATGCGACGGAGATCCGTGCGGCGGGGCATGGGTGCGCGTGGGGCCAGACGGCACCAGCCTCTCATGGGGGACTGCCGGGTCGGGGATCAGCACAGCCAGTGGGGGCAAGGCCGACCGGCCCTGGCTAGGGTGGCCACCAGACCGTCGAGACTCCCTGCCGCCGATGAGCGAACTCCAGCGCCTGAAGGGGCTGCTGCCCCCGGAGATGCAGAGCTGGGTGTTCGTTGAAGCTGCCGCTTCCGTGGACCCGCCCCTGATCACGATCGAGGAAATCGGCCGCGATGAGGTGGAGATCCAGGTCAATCTGGAGGTGTGGGACAGCCTGGCGCTGGACCACCGCAACCTCCTCTTCTGGCACGAAGTGGGCCGCATCCAGAACGATGCGGTGCCGCGCGATGGCTGGGAGATGGCGGCGCTGGCCATCGGCCTCGGTGGTGCGATCGGTGAACTCTGGGTTCAGGACGGCCTGCTGCTGGTGATGGCCATGGGCCTGTCCGGCTTCGCCGGCTACCGGCTCTACATCAAGAACAATTCGGAGAAGCGCCTGCGCGACGCCATCGAGGCCGACGAGCGGGCGATCGACCTGGCCTGCCGATTCGGCTACAGCCTGCCCAATGCGTACAAGAGCCTCGGGGGGGCCCTCAAGGAGCTGGTGGAGCAGACCCGCAAGAAAAAGAAACGGTCCTTCTACGAAGATCGCCTCGAGGCCCTGCGCCGCAGTGCCGGCAAGGCCCGGGCCGAGATGGCCCAGCAGCAGGGCTCCCGCCGTTCGGTGACCAGCGAGAACGTCTATGGCTGATCCCACAGGCACCGCCCCGGTCCCGGGCGGCACGCTTGACAGCGAGGCCCTCGCCCGGCTCGCCGCCGATGCCTGCGACGATCGCAAGGCGGTGGACATCCGCCTGATCCGGGTGGATGAGGTGTCGTCTCTGGCCGACTGGTTCGTGATCTGCAGCGGCCTCTCCGACGTGCAGGTGCGGGCCATTGCCCGCTCCGTTGAAGACAGGCTTGAGCTGGAGGCCCAGCGCCTGCCCCTGCGGCGGGAGGGCCAGGCCGAAGGCCGCTGGGTCCTGCTCGATTACGGCGAGGTGATCGTGCATGTGCTCACACCCGGCGAACGCACTTACTACGACCTGGAGTCGTTCTGGGGCCACGGGGAGCAGATCCGCTACCTAGGCTCCAGCCAGGCCGTCTCCCCCTGAAGCCCATGGAGTGTTCCTGCCCGGTGCCGCCGGAGCAGCGCCCGCTCCGGGAGTACGAGCAACTGGCTGACTCCTGGTTCTTTCGCTGGGCCGAAACCAGCAGGCGTCTGGTGGGCCGCCTGTCGTTCTGCTGGCTGGCTCTGCTGCCGCTGGCCCTGGTGGTGGCGAGCGGCAGCGTGGTGCTGCGCCACCACCCGGCACGGCTGCTGGTGAGCGCTGCGGCCGCAGCCGTGCTGTTGCCCCTGCTGCTGCTGCTGCGCCAATGGCTGGGCTGGAGCTATGTGCACCGGCGCCTGGTGTCCGAACGGGTGGAATACGAGGAATCCGGCTGGTACGACGGCCAGGTGTGGGAGAAGCCCCTCAGCTGGAGGCAGCAGGATCTGCTGGTGGCCCGCCACCAGGTGGGTCCGGTGCTCAGCCGCCTGCGCCAGGGAATCCTGCTGGTGCTGGGCCTGCTGCTGGCCGGGGTGGGGCTCTGTCAGGCTCTGTGAAGGCCTGAGCCATCCATGACCCTTCCCTCCGGCTTCACCACACCTGCCCGCAGCGGCATTCCACCCCTCGAAGTGCGACTGCTGCGCAACGGCATTCTGGAATCGATCCACCGGGTGCACGCCGTGGTCTGTGACCGGCGCGGCCGTGTGCTGATGCGTGCCGGCGATGCCCAGCAGCTGAGCTTCGTGCGTTCGGCCCTGAAGCCCTTTCAAGCCACCACCTTCATCAGCAGTGGTGCCGCCGAGCGGGGGCACGCGGGTGAGCGGGGACTGGCGATTGCCTGTGCTTCCCATTGCGGCAGTGCCGCCCATGCCCGCGAGGCCTTCCGCCTGCTGTGGGCCGCCGACCTGGAGGCCCATCTGTTGCAGTGCCCGCAGCCGGCAGCAGCCGACAGCCCGCTGCAGCACAACTGCTCCGGCAAACATGCGGCCTTTCTCGCCACCTGCCGGGCCCTCCACTGGCCCCTCGACAGCTATCTGCAACCTGATCACCCACTGCAGGAGCAGGTTCTACGGCGGGTGAGCGAACTGCTGGCCCTGCCCGCGGCCGAGCTGGTCACCGCCCGCGACGACTGCGGTGCGCCGACCCTGCAGCTGCAGCTGGCCCAGATGGCCCTGCTCTATGCCCACCTGGGTGCCGGCGAGCAGGCCGACCTGGAACAGCTCACCCGGGCCATGCTCGCCCACCCCGAACTGGTGGCCGGTGAAGGCCTGTTCGACACCGAACTGATGCGCCTCAGCCATGGACAGGTGCTCAGCAAGGGCGGCGCCGAGGGGATCCAGTGCCTCAGCCGACGGGGGGAGGGTCTGGGGATCGCCATCAAAGTGGAGGATGGGGCCGCCCGGGCCAAGCATGCGGTGGCCCTGCACCTGCTCAACCAGCTGGAGTGGCTGACGCCGATGACCAGCGAGGAACTGCAGGCCCGCTTCATGGCACCGGCCGACCACCTGCGGCTCGATGTGCTTGGGGAGCTGCGCTTTGACTGAGGTCCACCGTTTGGTAGGATTCTCCCATCGGCAGGAGATCCCTCGGGGACCCCTCAGGCCGGTGGCGCCGCGGGGTAGAGCAGCCTGGTAGCTCGTCGGGCTCATAACCCGAAGGTCGCGAGTTCAAATCTCGCCCCCGCCACCACTTGCATCCCGCCGCGGCCGATGGTCGCGGCTTTTTTGCTGGGAGCACCCCCGGGCCAGGGCCGGCGGGGTGGCAGCCTCAGATGCAGCAGGGAACTGCCATGGAGTCCTTGGACAACGGCCGGATTGGAGATGGCGGCATGGTCGATGGCGAGGTCGATGCCGTGGTGGTGGGCGCGGGTGCCAGCGGTGGCGTGGCGGCCATGGTTCTTGCCGAGGCTGGTCTGCGGGTGCTGGTGCTCGATGCCGGTCCAGACCGGACCCCCGGAGCCACCTTCGGCTGGGAACCGCTCAACAGCCTGAAGCGCATGGCAAACCTGAGCAGCGGGCGACAGCGGCGCCAGGCCAGCCATCCGGGCTACTGGAAGGCGAATCCGGATCTGTACGTCGATGAACAGCGTCAGCCCTACAGCACGCCCGACGATGCCCCCTTCCTCTGGAGTCGGGGCCGCCAGGTGGGCGGGCGCAGCCTCACCTGGGGAGGCATCACATTGCGGCTGTCGGACCATGAGTTCCAGGCCGGCCTCCGCGATGGCCATGGTCCGGCCTGGCCGATCGGCAGCCGCGATCTTGATCCGTGGTACAGCCGGCTGGAGCGCCTGCTGGGAGTCCATGGGGGGCGCGACGGTCTCCCCCAGCTGCCCGATGGCGAGTCACTGGAGCCTCCCCTGCCCTTCACCCCCGGGGAACGGCATCTCAAGGTGGCGGTGGGCCGCGAGCTGGGTCTGCCCCTGATCCATTCGCGGGGATTCGCCCTGCATCGGCGCAGCAGGCAGGCCCCCTGGCCGCGCAGCAGCGCCCAGGGGGTGACCCTGGCCCGGGCCCGGGCCACGGGCCGCGTACACGTGCGCGACCTCATGGTCACCAGTCACCTGCACCGGGGCCCGGAGGGCCGGGTGGAGGGGGTGGTGGCGATCAACGCCCGCAGTGGCCAGCGCGAACTGCTGAGGGCCCCGCTGGTGGTGCTCTGCGCCTCCACGATCGAAACCCTGCGGATCCTGCTGCATACGCAGGAGATCCATCCCGAAGCACCCCTGGACCATTCGGGCACCCTGGGTCGCCACCTGATGGATCACATCTCCAGCAGCCGCTTCTTCTCGCTGCCCGACATCCCCGCTCCGAAGCAGCCGGCAGAACTGTCGGGCGCCGGCAGCTGCTTCATCCCCAACACCCTGAACCTGGGCGATGGGGCCGCCGACGACGACCGGCCGGGCTTTCTGAGGGGCTATGGACTCTGGACCGCTGTGCAGCGGCTGGACCCCCCAGCACCGTTCCGGCGCTATCCGAGGGAAGCGCTCGGTTTCCTGATCGGCCATGGCGAGGTGCTGCCCGATCCGGAGAACCGGGTGAGCCTGGATCCGGCGCTGAAGGATGCCTGGGGCCTGCCGGCACCCAGGATCCGCTGCCGCTGGGGGACCAATGAAGCGGCGATGGTGGCCCACATGCAGGCCCGCATGGCGGCGGTGGTGGCCGCCGCAGGCGGTCGGATCCTGCCCCTGCACGATCTGGTGCGCCTGCCGCTGGTGGAACCTCTGGTGCGCAACAGCCCGGCCCTGGCACCGGGTGCTGCGCCTCCGGGGTACTACATCCACGAGCTGGGTGGGGCCCGGATGGCGAACAACCGCGAGGGAGGGGTGGTGGATCCCTGGAACCGCTGCTGGGCCGCCCCCAATGTGCTGATCACCGATGGGGCCTGCTGGCCCAGCGCCGGTTGGCAGAGCCCCACCCTGACGATCATGGCGATCACCTGGCGCGCCTGTGCCGCAGCCGCAGCGGCCATGGGCCGTGGTCAGGGGCTGCTCACCGAGCACGGCGACCTGTGTCAACGGTGACAGTGGTGGCCGGGCGTTGGGGAGATCATTGCCTGGCGACCTTTAACCGGGTCGGGCAAGGGAGATCTGAGGCAGGGGTTTCGATCCCTGCCTTTTTTGTGCTTGTTCCTGTTTGTGCCTGATCTGTTTTTGGCGTGTTGTGGAACCCCAGCTGCAGCCCTGCCGCGGGCACGTAAAACGGCAAGCCGCTCTCAACGACCGGGAAACAGACCGTCCAGATAATGCTCGGTCACGCAAGTCTCATTGCAGCCGTTCTGGAAGAGAAAGGTGGCCAGAGCCGAGGTGATCACACGGTACTGATCCCATTCGGGATTGGCCTGAATGAACTCCCGCAGTCCCTCGAAGAGCACCTCGGGCACCTCGGCTTCGAGACTGATGCTGGGCCTGTCATCACCCCCATCGATGCAGCGCTGCAGATGACGGCGTTCGGCGGCCACGGACACCTTGCTCTCACGGAGGGGAGGACCCAGTAGGCCACAGGGCACCGGCAGGAGTCAAAGGGCCCCCGACTGCGCATCGCCGGCCCGTCCAACCATGAGAACCGGTCTCAGCACTGAGCCGGAGCAGGCGACGGCCATCAGGAGGCTCTGATTGACTGGCCAGACAGAATCTGTCAAGCCAGGGATGAGCATTTCCGGTCTTTCCCCAGCGGAACCGCCACCGGGGACCTGGACGCAATGGCCTGGGGAAAACGCATGGAGAACGGGGGAAAACCAGTGAAAAAACAGACCAGTCGACCAGTGATCAGCAGTGCTGATCAAGAACGGGTCCGATGGGATCCAAGACGGGATGGAGCACCCTGGAACGGGCTGGATTCAGTCTCCCCGCAACGTGCGTGGACCCAGAGGATGGTCGGCATGGGGATAGGGCGGGTGGTGGTGATGGTCGGGGTGGTGCCCATGGTGGTGGTGGGCCGTTGATGCCGCACTGGGAAGGGGATTGCCCTCCACCTGGCAGGCACCCGTGCACTCGGCCTCACAGAGGGTGCAGCTCTCCACCAACCCCTCCACGTGGTGATGGTGGCTGTGCTGGGGAGCGCCCACATCCCGCTCGAAACCGAGCACCTGGGCCCTGTACTTGCAGAGGGCACAGTTCATGTCGGTGTCCCCCCGGATCACCTCCGCCACCCGCTCCCGGAAGGTTTCGAGCACCAGCGGATGATCACCCAGGTAGGAGGCCTGAAGCATCTCCACATGGGGGTGATCAGCAGCCACCCGCAGGCTGTGTTCGCGGATGCGGCTGACCAGCACCCCTGAAAACAGAAAGTAGGGAAACACCACCACCCGGCTGAATCCCAGGCGCATCAACCGACGCAGGCCCGGTTCCACCAGCGGAAAGGTGACACCGGAGTAGAGGGTTTCACCCCAGCCGAAGCCGAAGCCCTCAACCAGCATGCGCGTCACCTTGGCGACATTGGCGTTGGCATCGGGATCCGACGATCCCCGGCCCACCACCGCCAGCAGGGTGTCGTGGGCCGGCAGGGGAGGGGCGGCATCGAGGGCAGCCCGGATCCGGGCCCCCGCCGCCTGAATCATGTTGAGATCCACCCCCAGTTCGCGACCGTAATCAATCTGCAGGCCGGTTTCGGCCGCATAGGTGTTCAGCACCGAGGGAATGTCGTTCTTGGTGTGACCGGCGGCGAACAGCATCGCCGGAACAGCCAGCACATGGCGCACACCCCGGGCCCTGAGGGCGTCGAGCCCATCGCGCAGGATCGGCCGAGCGAATTCCAGATAGCCGTGCTCCACCGGAATCGGCGCCAGATGACGGCGCAGCTGGGCCGCCAGATCGGCGAACTCAGCCACCGCCAGGCGGTTGCGGCTGCCATGGCCGCAGACGAGAACCCCCAGGGGCCCCTGGGGACCCTCCAGGGGGAGACCTCCGGTGGCGGTGCGGAGTTCGGCGGGGGACATGGGGCAGGGCACGGGAACCGACCCTATCGCCAACGGGCACAGCGGCTGCAGACCAGCAGAGATGCAGACCAGCAGAATGGAAGGCTCAGCGACGGCGCCATGGCCCTGCGGCTGCTCCGGTACCAGCCCTTGCCTCCTCCTGATGGAGCCCACCCGCTGCTGGAGGTCGCCGTGGCGGATCTGCGGCCCACCCAGCTCTGCGTAGGACTGGCGGAGGTGCGCAGCCGCCAGAGCGACTTCCGCAGCGAATCCCGCCGGGAACGGAGCCGCTACCTCTCGGCCAAGCCGGTGCCGCTGGTGCGCGGGGCCGGTGATCAGTACTGGATGGTGGACCGGCACCACCGCCTGAGGGCCCTGCTGGAAATGGACCCGGCAGCCACCGCCTTCGGCTATGTGGTGCTGGATGTGGCCCGCGACGAACCGCCGCAGGTGCTGGCGGAACTGGAGCAGCGCGGCTGGCTGTATCTGTACGACGGCCGCGGGCTCGGACCGCTGGCCACGGCCGTGTTGCCCACCAACCTGCTGGGCCTGCACGATGACCCCTTCCGCAGCCTGGTCTGGAAACTCAAGAAAGAGGGCATGATCAAGCCTGCCCCCCTGATCCCCTTTCACGAATTCCGTTGGGGCGCCTGGCTGCGGAGCCGGCCCCTGCCTCCCTTCAGCAGCGGCCGTCTGGAACCGGCCCTGCCGGCGGCCCGTGCCCTGGCGCGCTCGCGGGCCGCGGCCCACCTGGCCGGCTGGACGGGGAGCTGACCATTGCCCAGATCCACCACCGCCCCGATCAGCGCATGACCTATCACCACATCCTCGTGCCGACCGACGGGTCCGACCGGTCGCTCAGGGCCCTGGATCAGGGCCTTGGGCTGGCCCGGATGGCCGGCAGCCGGCTCACCCTTCTGCATGTGATCGCCCCGGCCCCCGTGCCGGTGGTGGGCATGGGCGACCAGCTCGATGCCCGCACCCTGGAATCGCTGATGCGGGTTGCCCGGGAGGACTCGGAGCGAATCCTGGCGCAGGGTCTGGCCGTGGCCCAGGCCTCCGGGGTGGAAGCCAGCCGGGAACAGGTGAGTGGCGATCCACCCCACAGTGCGATCGTGGCTGCCGCCCAGCGCCTGCACTGCGATCTGATCGTGATGGCGTCCCATGGCCGCCGTGGAGTGGCGGGGCTGCTGCTGGGCAGTGAAACCCAGAGGGTGCTGGTGCATGCGCCCTGCCCGGTGCTGGTGGTTCGCTGAGGGGCCATGGGTCTGCAGCGCCCCGGACCCGAGCCAGCGGATCCGATCACGCCCCACGCCACACCCGCCATCGACCCCCAGGGCCGGCTCACCTACATCGGCGAAGATGGCCGCCGCTACGTGGTGGCCGACCCACCGGATCCTCAGCCGCCACCACCAACTCCACCTCCGCCACCACAACTGCCTCGGTCCTGACGCACGCCGAAGGCACCGGCAGGGACAGCACGAGGGAACGCACAGCCGTCGTTCGGGGCGATCTCCATAGGATGGGCCATGGAGCAGCACTCAGACATCTGGCTCGACCGCAGGGAGGCGGGCCAAGCCCTGGCAGCACGGTTGCTGGCCTGGGAGGGCCGCCACCACGACAGCACCGTGGTGGCCTTGCCCCGCGGCGGTGTGGCGGTGGCCGTGGAGGTGGCCCGGCGCCTGCGCCTGCCGATCACCACCTGGTCGGTGCGCAAGCTGGTGCTACCTGATGCACCCGAGTGCGCCATCGGCGCCATCGGACCCGGCGGCGTGGAACTCTGGGACCCGGAAGCCAGCCGCTGGCTCGAGGGGCGCCCGGAGCTGCGGGCCCGGATCCTGCAGCAGGCCCGTCTGGAACTGGAGCGGCGACGGCACTGCTTCGGGGATGCAGGCGGGGCAGAGCTCAGGGACCGGCACCTTCTGATCGTGGATGATGGCATCGCCACCGGCCTCACCGTGGGGGCGGCGATCGAGTCGCTGCGGGCCCTGGCACCGGCCAGCCTTCACCTGGCGGTCCCTGTGATGGATCAGCGGATGCAGGCCTGGCTGGCGAGCCGGGTGGAGTCAGTGGAGGCCCTGGCGGTGGTGTCTCGCCTGGGGGCCGTAGGGCTGTATTACCGGAAGTTCGCCCAGCTGGATGACACCGCTGTGCTGGAGCTGCTGGATAGGTGCCGCTCGGCTGCCAACACCGATGGCGCCCAGGCAGGCCGCTGAAGGCCTGGAAGACTCACTGGGGAGGCAGGGCCGCCAGATCATCGCTGGAGCCCATCACCACCAGCAGCTCGCCCTCCTGCAGCTGGTGTGATGCCGGTGGGTTCACCTGCAGGGCATTGGCCTGGCCGGCGGCAAGCACGGTCACGTTGTAGTTGCGCCGCAGGTTGAGATCGCGCAGCGAATGGCCCACAAACGAGCCCGGCACCCGGATCTCCTCGATGCTGTTGCGATCATCGAGGCGCAGCCTTTCGAGCATGTTGGGGCGCATCAGCTCCAGGCCGAGGCGCTGGCCCATCATCTTGGAGGGAAACACCACCCGGTCAGCTCCCACCCGCTGCAGCATCTTGACGTGCAGATCGCTCGTGGCTCGGGCGATCACCTGGCGAACCCGGGTGCCTGGCGAGTCCTTGGCAATCAGGGTGGCGGTGATGCTGGCCTCGATCGGTTCACTGATGGCCACCACCACCGTGCCCACATCGAGCACGCCGGCGGCCCGCAACGATTCCTCATCGGTGCAATCGACAAGGCGGGCTTCGATAGCCGGATCGAGCTGACGCAACTCATCGATCGCCCGCTGATTGAGATCGATCGCGAGCACCTCGGCGCCAGCCCGCAGCAGCTCCATGCACACCGAGGAGCCGAAACGACCCACACCGATCACCGCAAACCCACCCTGGCTGGAGGGTTCAACGGATCGCCACTGCCACCAGGGTGTACCAGCCATATCAGAGGAAGACCTCTTCGCGGGGATACCCGACCCTAGGTGCCGCCCGGCGGCCGTACACGGCAGAGAGCAACAACATGATGCCGAGGCGGCCGACGAACATGCCGACCATCAGCACCAGCTGGCCCCAGCGATTGAGCTGGGCGGTGAGACCCACATCCAGACCCACGGTGCCAAATGCCGACATGCAGGTGAACAGCTTCTCAAGAAAGCTGGCCGCGCCCGGACCGGGCGCCGCAGCCGAGGCGGGGCCCAGGCCGAGCAACAGGGTCATCAGCAGCACGAACAGCCCGGAGGCCAGGGTCACCCCCACCGCCTTCAGCACCAGATCGCCGGCAATGGATCGGCGGCGGATCACCACGTCTGAGCGCCCCTCCAGGGTGGAGCGGGTGGCGCCCATCAGCAGGGCGAAGGTGGTGGTCTTGATGCCGCCGCCCGTACCACCGGGGCTGGCGCCGATGAACATCAGCAGGATCATCAGCAGCAGGCCCGCATCGGACACGGTCTCGAGGGAGAGCGGAACCGTGTTGAAACCGGCGGTGCGGGTGCTGATCGACTGAAACAACACCACCTGCAGTTTGTGCAGGATCGACAGCCCCTCCACAACCCCATCGGGCGCGAACCGCTCGGTCACCAGCAGACCCAGAGCCCCGAGGGTGATCAGCAGCACGGTGCTGCGCAAGACCAGGCGGGTGTGCAGACTCAGGCGCCGCAGGCGCTGCAGCCGGAAGCGCTTGGTCCACAGATCATTGGTGACCCGCCAGCCGATGCCGCCGATCACGATCAGGGAGGCGATCACCCCGTTGACCACGGGATTGGCCCCGTAGCGCACCAGATTGTCGCTCAACAGGCCGAAGCCGGCGTTGTTGTAAGCACTGATGCAGTGGAAGAGGGCCATCCAGAGCCGCTTCAGCGGGTTGGCCACGTCGGTGAAACCGAACGCATAGAGAATCAGGGTGCCCAGGCCGATCACGCAGCTGGCGGTGATCAGAATCGAGTGAAAGGTGGGTCCGATGCCGCCCACTCCGAATTCGTCGAGGGCACGGCCGCGGTCCAGCCGCTGCCGCAGGCCGGAACGCCCCTGCACGAAACCCTGCAAAAAGGTGGTGATCGCCATCAGGCCGAGGCCACCCACCAGGATCAGGCCCGCCAGCAGCAGCTGACCCAGAAGCGTGAGGTCGCGACCGATGTCGATGATCGACAGCCCGGTCACCGTGATCGCCGAGGTGACTGTGAACAGGGCCTGCCACAGACCCACATCATCGGTGGAGCAGAGGGGAGAGGCGAGCAGAAAGGTGCCGGTCCCGATCACCAGCAACCCCGTGACCACCGTGAACTGGGGAACCGTGAGCCTGCGTCGCCAGTGGGACAGGCGGGTCCACAGGGTTTGATGGAGGCTGGCGCGCACCCGGCCCAGGGTCAAAGGACACTGCAGTCTGGCTCCTCCTGACCCGGAGCCATCCCGGCCCCAGCGCGAAATCGCTGCAGAGCCGACCGGGTTGGCCCATGATGGGCAGGTGGCCTCGCATCTCCGGAATCCCGGTCGGCCCCCACCAACGTGAAGGCGCCAGACCCAGTCGATGCAGCGATGACCCGAGCCTCCCGCGCATCCGACGAAGCACCAGCCTTCCGGCCCCAGGACCAGGACTGGGTCCAACTGGTGCTGGCCGCACCCGAAGGCGACACCCATCTGGTGTTCCGCTCCGACGGCACCCTCTGGCAGGGGGCCAGGCTGGTGAGGCTGCCGCCGCTGCAGCAGCGGCTGCTGCGCTGTTTCTGCAACCGGGCGGGCGAGGTGATCGCCCGGGAGGAACTGATCGAAGCCGCCTGGGGCCACCAGGAGATTTCCGAACAGAGCCTGGCCCGGGCCATCCATCTGCTGCGGCGGGTGCTGGCGGACAGCGGCCTGGGGGCTCGCTGCATCTCGACCCTCTATGGCAGCGGCTACATCCTCACCGTGCCGGTGGCCCAAAACGCCCAGGATCTGGTCCAGACCACGGCACCCGTGCCGGAGCAGCCCGCCGTCGATGCGGCTGTGCCCCAGACCGCCACACCGGCCCCGACCCCCACACCGACCCCGGCCCCCACGGCTGCTCCGAACGCCCCATCCCCCCGGGTGGCGGCGGGCCGGCAACGGGCCCTGGAGCACCGTTTCGAAGCGCGGTGCCGCTTGCAGAGGCTCAATCCGGCCGTGCTGCCGGCGGCTCTCCAGCACCTGCACCGTGCCGAGCAGCTGGTGCCCGGTCAGCCGGCAACCCACCTGGAGCTCTGCCGCACCCTGTTCATGCACGCCATCTGGGGCCTGCGTGACAGCAGGGACTGCAGCCAGGCGATCCACCAGCTGCTGGATGTGGAAACCCTGCCGCAGGGCCACGACATCGCCTGGCGGACCATGCAGGCCGAGACCCTCACCCTGCTCGACTGGCAACCCCGTCGATCGGAGGTGCAGTTCGGCGCCCTGATGGCTCAGCCGCAGGACCGCGGCGACCTGGTGGCGGCCTGGTCCCACCATCTCCTGGCCACCAGTCGCCCCATGGCGGCATTCCAGGCCCTCCAGCCTCACCTCGACAACCATCTGCCCTGGGGCTGGACCACGGCCGCCTGCTGCCTGTGGCTGCTCAATGATCTCGACGGGGCCGTGCAGGCCCTTCAGACCGTGCTGGTGCTGGATCCGGACCAGGTGGCGGCCCGGCTGCTGCTGGCCCTGATCAGCTGTCAGCGGGGCCGCAGCAGCGATGCCAACGGCCTGCTGGAGCAGGCGGCCCGCCTGTCGAGAGCCAGTCTGACCACAATCAGCCACCATCCCCTGATGGTCACCGCCCTGACGGGCCAGGGGGCCATCGATCAGGCGCGGCTGATGATCAAGGATGGTCTGCGCCAGCCCCGCCAGGCCTGGCCCAGCCTCTGGGGCGTGGCCGCCATGCGCATCGGTGTGCATGTGGAGGCCAGCATCTGGTTTGAACGGGCCCTCGAGAAGCGCTGTCCCCTGGCCCCCTTCCTCTGGCAATCCCCCCTGCTGCAGGCCTACAGGGGCCATCCGTCCCTGCGGCGCCTGGCCGCAGCCATGGAGGTGTTCAGCGCACCCGGCGCCTGATGCCACGGCATGCCCCAGCGAGGCCAGGGCAGAGCCCGCCAACACTGGTGCCGTGGAGCCTGTCATGCCGTGGATCCGCTGCGGTCAGCCAGGGCCGCAGCCAACGCTCCATAGGGTGTTCAGGTCAATCGCTCCTGACTGGCCATGAACCTGCTCCAACGTGAGAACAAGTGGGAACCGCTGCGGGAACTGGATTCCATGATGGAACGATACTCCCGTTGGATGGGTCTGCCGGGACGCCGGGGCCTGGAGATGGTGGCCGACGGTGCCTGGTGCCCCGATGTCGATATCCGCGAGCGTGATGACGCCTTCGTGATCCAGGCGGAACTGCCGGGTGTGGAGAAACAGGACATCCGGGTGAACATCTGCAATGGCGTGCTGACCCTCGAAGGCGAGCGGCGCCAGAGCAGCGAGAGCACCCGCGGGCGGGTCCATCGGGTGGAGCGCTCCTACGGCAATTTCATCCGCAGCTTCACCCTGCCCAGAGGGGTGGATGAGCACGGCCTCAAGGCCCATTTCCACGATGGCCTGCTGGACATCGAACTCCCCAAGACCGCCGAAGCGAAGGCCGCCGCCATTGATGTGCCGGTGGAGTGAGCGGGCCGGTGGAGTGAGCATGCCGGTGGCCGGGGGGATCGGGCTTCAGCCGGAGACCGCCCCTTCGGCCACCGCCCCATCGGCCACCGCCTGCGCCGGCGGGCGCCCACCGCAATCCTCCCATTGGGCCAGCAGGGCGGTGAGTTCCCGGCGCAGGGCTTCCACGCTGTCAATGGTGATCTGAATCTCAGCGATCTTGGTGCGAATCATCTGCTTGAGGGAGCTGCAGGTGCAGATGCCGGAACGGCGGGCAGCCAGGATGTCGCGCACACTCGCCAGGGGGATGTCCATCGCCCTGAGGCTGCGGATCAGGTTGAGTTCCGCATAGACCCGATCATCAAACAGGCGGTATCCGCCCTCGCTGCGGGCCACCGGAATGAGCAGACCCTCATCGCAGTAGAAGCGGATCGTTTTGACGGAGACGCCACTGCGGCGGGCCACGGTGCCGATTTTCTGCTCCATGGTTGTCAGGCGAGTCTCAGGCGGTGCTCAGATGGGGAGGGCGGGAACGGCAGCTTCCGGATCCAGGTCCAGCAGTGCACGGCGCCACGTTTCCTGCAGCAGACGGGCGGCAAGCAACTGCCAGCGCTGCCAGAGGTTGTCGCGGTCATGGGCCAGCAGCCCCGAGAGGGTGGGCACGATCTGGTGGATGGCGCGGTCATCGAGGGACTGCCGCAGCAGCTCATGCATCACCTCCAGATCATGAAGGTCGCCCAGAATGCCCTGGGCCTGCTTGAGGGTGTCGATCCAGGCGGCGGTGCCGGCCGGCAGCACGGGCTGGAGGTGGTCGATTCCGTAGCGCACCTCCTTGATGCGTTTGCGCAGGTCATGCAGCTCGGGATCCCTGGGATCGGCACTGAACCAACCCGGATGCAGAAACAGCCGGCCGGCGGCGGCCAGGTGCCACTCATGCAGCCATGGCAGCAGCGGCTGGCGACCGAGGGTGGTGTAGCGCGGCGAGGCGTTCCAGTCGGCGAGCGATGCCAGCAGGCGGCGGCTGCGGCCGCTGCGGAGACCGTGGCGGAGCTCACGGAAAGAGCGGCGGCGGGCCCGGGCCAGGTGGCGCAGGAACGGCCGCAGCTCGTGCTGCTCCTCCCCAGGCAGCAGGGGCTGGAGACTGGCCACGAACCGCTGCTGCAGCACGTCGAGATCCCGGGTGCGGCCCGTGGACCGGGCGATGGCCGCAACCCTGGAGCGGCGCAACCGGCGGGGCAGCACAAGGGCCGGCGCGAACTGAACCAGCACCGTGCGCAGACGCCGGAGCGAAACCCGCAGCTGATGCAGCGCCTCCGGGTCGTTGTCGGCCAGCACCTCCGGTTCCAGACGGCGAATGCGGCGGCCCAGGTCAAGAATGAGGGCATGGGCATGGCTGCCGCTGCTGAGGGTCTGGAGCGATGGCTGCAGGGGGGCGGCAGCGACCATGGCCGGTTCGACGGGCATGGGGTCAGGCTAGGTCCGACAATGCAGGCACACTGCCCCATGCAGGCACACAGCTCGGACCGATGAGAGAGGTGGCCCTGGCCATGCTGCGGCGCCATGGCGGCTGGTTGCTGCAGCTGCGCGACGACATCGAGGGCATCGTGGCCCCGGGTCACTGGGGACTGTTCGGCGGCCATCTTGATCCGGGTGAAACGGCCGAGCAGGCCCTGCGCCGCGAACTGCTGGAGGAGATCGGCTGGCAGGCCACCGACCTGAGACCCTGGTTCGAGGATCGCAGCCCCGAACGGATCGCCCATTACTTCATGGGTGACCTGGATCGGGCACCCACGGAGCTGGTGCTGATGGAAGGACAGGATCTTGTGCTGGCGGGGGAGGATGAACTCCGCAGCGGCCTGGTGTGGAGCCCACGGCTGCAACAGGCCAGGCCCCTGGCCCACTCCCTGGTGCGGGCCCTGGCGGTCCTGGGGCCGGAGGCAGCAGCGCGATGAGCGGCCAGGCACCTCCGGAACCGGCACCACCGCCGCGGCTCACGACCCTCTCCCATGGGGGTGGTTGTGGCTGCAAGATCGCCCCGGGGGTGCTGGAGCAGATCCTGCGCAACACACCGGCGCTGCCGGTGCCCGAAGCCCTGATGGTGGACATCAGCACCGCCGACGATGCAGCGGTGTATCGACTCAACGAAGGGCAGGCCCTGGTGGCCACCACCGATTTCTTCATGCCGATCGTGGATGACCCCCACGACTTCGGCCGCATCGCCGCCACCAATGCCATCAGCGATGTGTATGCCATGGGCGGCCGGCCGATCCTGGCCCTGGCAGTGGTGGGCATGCCATTGCAGCAACTGGGCACCGGGGTGATCAGCCGGATCCTGGAGGGGGGTGGCGCGGCCTGCAGGGCAGCGGGCATCCCGATCGCGGGAGGCCACACGATCGAATCGCTGGAACCGATCTATGGACTGGTGGCCCTGGGTCTGGTGAACCCCGACAGGGTGCGCCGCAACAGCGATGCCCGGCCCGGAGACCGGCTGGTGCTGGGCAAGGGTCTGGGGGTGGGGGTGCTGGCGGCGGCCCTGCGCCAGGAGCGTCTCGATGCCCGGGGCTACGCCGGGCTGCTCACCAGCACCACCACACTCAATGAGGCCGGCACGGCCCTGGCGGAGATCGACGGCGTGCATGCCATGACCGATGTGACCGGTTTCGGCCTGGTGGGCCATGGTCTGGAGATGGCCCGGGGTTCCGGCCAACGGCTGCGGATCCACTGGCCATCGGTTCCGCTGCTCGAGCAGGCCCGGGAGCTGGCCGGTGCGGGCTTCATCACCGGGGCGTCGGCACGGAACTGGTCGGCCTGTGGAGGGAGCGTGGAGCTGCCGATGGGATTCGCCGAGGTGGAGAGGGCCCTGCTCTGCGATCCCCAGACCAGCGGTGGCCTGCTGGTGAGCTGTGCCCCTGAAGCCGTGGCCGATGTGCTCGGGATTTTCCACCGCCATGGCTGCCCCCTGGCGGCGGAGATCGGCGGCGTGGAACCGTGGTCTTCCGGCCCCCAACTGGTGCTCGACGAAGGCTGAACGGCGCGGATCCGTTGCCAGCCCGTAGCGATCGCGACATTCCAGGGCCTGTGGCGATCGATACGGTCTGCCCGAGGTGCACATCTGGCAGGTCACTCCATGGCCATTCCGCCGTTCTCCCACCTGGCCGATCAACCCAGGCCCACGGTCTGGGGAGCCGAGCGCAGGACCCGCCCCACGGGTCGATCCAGCGCCTGCTCGCCCGTGATCCCTGACCCGGTCTGCTACAGCCAGGCTTCCCCCGATGGTCAGACCAGCCTGAGTCCACCGGCGGCGTTGCAGACCCTGCATCATGAGTGGGACTGGTGAGATCCCGCTGAGCCATGCCCGCCACCCCGCTTGCCACTGCCGACATCAACGAGCTGCCGGCCAAGCTGCCCGCCTGGAAGGTTGTGGACGGCAAGCTGCACCGTGTCCTGCGCTTCGCCGATTTTTCCGAAGCCTTCGGTTTCATGAGTCGGGTGGCCCTGGCAGCGGAAGCGCTGGGCCACCACCCCGAATGGAGCAACGTCTGGAACCGGGTGACGATTGAGCTGACCACCCACGACACCGGCGGGCTGTCCGATCTGGATGTGGCCCTGGCCAGCCGCATTGATGCCATCGCCGGACCCGCTGCCTAGGGTCAGGCCTGAAGCAACTGATGGCCGATGGGCTTCCGCTATCTCGACCGGATCGCCACCGCCGAACATCTGCAGCAGTTTCTGGAACTGGCGGACCTGGCGGCCGGCGCCGGCCAGGCAGCCAGCAATGTGTTCCTGCTGTCCCACCGGCTGCGGGCGTCAGCGCCGATGCGGTTGTGCGAACGCATCCTGGCTGAGGATCCCGACGCCCAGGCCCTGATCCGCAGCCGGCGCCTGAGCGGCCCATACAACGCCGAGGCCCTGCGGCAGCTGCCCCGGGGAACCCTGGGTCACACCTACGTCACGGTGCTGGACACGATGGGATACGACATCAACTTCTTCCCTGAACCGGGGTTCTACAACAACCTGGAGACCGACGCGGATTACATCAATTACCGCGTCTTCGCCACCCACGACATTCATCACATCGTGAGTGGCTTCAGCCTCGATGGCTTCGGTGAGATCGGTGTGGTCAGCATCAGTGTGGGGCAGTTCAACCACCCGGGCCTGGCCTTCACCGACCTGATGAGTCTGCTGCTCAACTGGGCCCGCAATGACATGCCCGAACACCAGGCCTCCACCCATGCCGAGCGGCTGCAGACGGCGAGCTACAGCTTCCGGATGATCAGCCATGGGCTGGACATCGCTGCCCAGGCCAGACCGCTCTTCCCGGTGATCTGGGAAGAGCGGATGGAGCAGAACCTGGAGGAGCTGCGCCGGGAGCTGGGAGTGGAGGCGGTGACGGAAGGCCCCTGGAGCTGGGCGGGCAACCCGGCCCTGCAGGCGGCCCTGGCTGGCTGAACAGCGCCCTTACACGCCGGCCAGCACGGGCAGGCAGGCGGGTTCGCCCTTGGCAAAGCGCAGCTGTTGCTGGCCGCCTTCGCCCTCGACCCCAACGGCGATCGTGTCGCCGGGCGCGAAGCTGCCGGCGAGGATCGCCTTGGCGATGGGTGTTTCCAGCTGCCGCTGGATCGCACGCTTGAGCGGCCGGGCACCGTAAACCGGGTCGTAGCCCACCCCGGCAACCCAGTCGAGCGCGGCGGGATCCAGCTCCAGGCCGATCTTCCTGTCCTCCAGGCGGCTGGCCAGGCGCTGAACCTGCAACTCCACGATCTGCCGCAGTTCCTCGGCCCGCAGGCTGTGGAAGATGATCGTTTCATCCAGCCGGTTGAGGAATTCAGGCCGGAAGTGGCCGCGCAGGGCTTCATTCACCCGCCGCTCCATCTCCTCATGACGGCCGGGATCGCCGGCCAGATCCAGGATCGACTGGCTGCCGATGTTGCTGGTGAGGATCAGGATCGTGTTGGTGAAATCCACCGTGCGACCCTGGCCGTCGGTGACGCGGCCATCATCGAGGATCTGCAGCATCACGTTGAACACATCGGGGTGGGCCTTCTCCACCTCGTCAAACAGGATCACCGCGTAGGGCCGGCGCCGCACCGCTTCGGTGAGCTGGCCCCCCTCCTCATACCCCACATAGCCGGGAGGCGCACCGATCAGCCGGCTGACGGCGTGCTTCTCCATGTATTCGCTCATGTCGATGCGCACCATCGCCTCATCACTGTCGAACAGCTGGGAGGCCAGGGCCTTGGAGAGCTCGGTCTTGCCGACGCCGGTAGGGCCGAGGAACAGAAAACTGGCGATCGGTCGGTTGGGATCGCTGAGGCCGGCGCGGGAGCGCTGGATGGCGTCAGCCACCGCCGTGACCGCCTGCTGCTGACCGATGACCCGGCTGTGCAGCTGGTCCTCCAGGTGGAGCAGCTTCTCCATCTCGCTCTGCACCAGCCGCGCCACCGGGATGCCCGTCCATTTGGCGATCACCTCGGCGATGTCGTCTTCGGTGACCTCCTCACGCAGCAGGGTCTTCTCCGTACCGGCTGCGGTGAGTTCGGCCTCCTTGGCGGCCAGCTTGCGGTGCAGTTCAGCCAGGGTGCCGTATTCCAGCTCGGCGGCCTTGTTGAGGTCGTAGTTGCGCTTGGCCTGCTCCACCTGCAGTTGCACCTGCTCGATCTCCTCCTTGATGGCGCCCAGCTCATCGATCGAGCCCTTCTCCTTCTGCCACTGGGCATTGAGGGCACTCTGCTGCTCAGCCAGATCGGCCAGTTCCTTCTCCAGCCGCTCCAGCCGGTCGCGGCTGGCGGCATCGGATTCGCGGCCGAGGGAGAGCTTCTCCATCTCCAGCTGCAGAATCCGGCGATCGAGCTCATCGATCTGCTCGGGTTTGGAGGTGATCTCCATCTTCAACCGGGCGGCCGACTCATCCACCAGGTCGATGGCCTTGTCGGGCAGAAAGCGATCAGCGATGTAGCGGCTGCTCAGCACCGCCGCCGCCACCAGGGCGTTGTCGGCGATGCGCACACCATGGTGCACCTCGTAGCGCTCCTTGAGGCCCCGCAGAATCGAGACCGTGTCCTCCACCGTGGGCTGATCCACGAACACCTGCTGGAAGCGGCGCTCCAGGGCCGGGTCCTTTTCGATGTGCTGGCGGTGTTCATCGAGGGTGGTGGCACCGATGCAGCGCAGTTCACCGCGGGCCAGCATCGGCTTGAGCAGGTTGCTGGCATCCATGGCGCCGCCGCTGGCACCGGCCCCCACCACGGTGTGGATCTCGTCGATGAACAGCACGATCTGGCCTTCGGAGGCGGTCACCTCCTTGAGCACGGCCTTGAGCCGCTCCTCGAATTCGCCCCGGTATTTGGCGCCGGCGATCAGGGCGCCCATGTCCAGCGACACCAGCTGGCGGTTCTGCAGGGCCTGGGGCACATCGCCATTGACGATCCGCTGGGCCAGCCCCTCCACGATCGCCGTCTTGCCCACGCCGGGTTCGCCGATCAGCACCGGATTGTTCTTGGTGCGGCGGCTGAGGATCTGAATCGTGCGCCGGATCTCCTCATCGCGGCCGATCACCGGATCGAGCTTGCCCTCCCGGGCGGCGGCGGTGAGGTCGCGGCCGTACTTCTCCAGGGATTCGTAGGTGCCCTCGGGGTTCTGGTCCGTCACCTTCTGGCTGCCGCGCACGGCCTGCACAGCCTCCCTGAGCTTCTGGGCACTGGTGCCGGCCTGGGCGAGCAGCTGCTTGCCGCAGCGATCATCGATGGCCAGGGCCAGCAACAGGTGCTCAATGGCGATGTAACTGTCGTCAAACGAGGCCTTGAGGGCATCGGCCTGGTCGAGCACGGAGTTGAGGCCCTTGCCCAGATACACGTTCTCGGGGCTGCTGCTCAGCGATGGCTGGCCGGCAATGTAGGCCTCCAGGCGCTGGCTGAGGGTCCCCACATTCACCCCCGCCTTCTCGAGGATGCGGCCGGCCAGGTCCTGCTGGGCCAGCAGGGCCGCCAACAGGTGCTCACTCTCCATCTGCTGCTGGCGCTTCTGCTGGGCCAGCTGCTGGGCGCCCACGATCGCGGCCCAGGCCTTCTCGGTGAACAGCTCAGCGGTGGGATGCATGGTGATTCGGCGTCTGGATCGAAACTATGGAGGCCCTGATCGGTGGTCGAGCAGGGTCTGCCGAACTCCCGGGTTCGGCCCTCTTCACCCATGGTGGGCAGACCGCCCGGCAACGGCGGCAAACCGACACCTTCGCCATGATGGCCCGGCAATGGGGCTCCTGGCCCGACGGTCCGATCCATGGTTGATTCGTCTTCGGTCCCGGCCAGCGATTCCGAGCTGGTGCGGCGGCTCGTCGTGGCATCACGCAGCTTTGATGGCAGCGGCGCTGATCTGCAGCGGAACTGCTGGATGGCGGTGCATCAGCACATCCACGGTGTGCTGCCCAGCGAATACGACATCCGGGAGATTGACGAGGATCTCTACCTGGCGGTGCTGGCCTGTCGAAAAGCCGAGGATCGCCCTTCGACTGGTGACCTCAATATCTGATAACCGCAACACAGTTGAATGCCGACAGCGCTCTGATGCCAGGTCCTGCGGATCAGCTGGGGGGGCCGCCCGACTGGGCCAGTTGGCTGATCACCCAGCGGCGCCAGTGGGCCAGCAGCACCAGCCGCCGGTCGGGACCATGGCGGGGCAGATCCTGCGGATCCAGATCCAGCAGGTCCTCCATGCGATCCAGCAGCAGCGCGCTGCCAGCGAGCAGGGGGTGGAACGGGGCCGGCAGCTCGGTGATCGGCAGGGCCCCGAAGGCAATCGCCTCCCACAACCGAAAGGTGTCGGGCCTGTCGCCGGCGGGAGCCGCCACATAGCGATGGCTGCGCAGTTCGTGGAAGTAGGCACGCAACGGCAGCTTGGGGCCCATCAGCGGCGCCAGGGCCTGCCTCGCCTGGCGGGGACGACCCACCAGGTGGTCATGGATGCCGAGATGGCCCACATACACGGCCTGGCGGCGGCGGGGTGCCGGCAGGAGCATGCGACGCAGCACATGAAAGGCCCACGTGTGGCTGATGCCGTAAGGAAACGGCCGACAGCGTGGGTGATCAAAGCAGAGGTTGTGGCCGAACCACAGGATCAGACGCGGATCGGCCAGCAGGGTTGCGGTGGCCCGATCGAAGGCCACCGGCGGCAGCATCCACTTGCCGGTGAACAGCACAAAGCGAGCGCGGATCCGCGGCAGCACCTCCTCCACGAAGCGGGGCACCAGATCGGTGTCACAGAAGAGCCAGTCGCC
>JBKDDA010000071.1:0-1201 GCA_046313055.1 Synechococcaceae cyanobacterium
GCAGGCGGATCTGATCAAGTGCACCCGCGAGGAGGCCCTCTGGCTGTTCTCCAGCACCGATCCGGTGGAGCTGCAGCGCCGACTGCCCCGGCGGCCGGCGCTGCTGATCACCGCTGGTCCCGAGCCGGTGGCCTGGGCCATGGGCGGGGCCAGTGGCCTGCTGCCGGCGCTGGCGGTGCAGGCCGTGGACACCACCGGCGCCGGCGATGCCTTCACCGCCGGGCTGCTGCACCAGCTGGAGCGCCACCCCGACTTGCTGACCGGTGGCGCCGATGCTGGTGAACGCCAGGAGGCCTTGCAGTTTGCGGCGGCCTGCGGCGCCCTGGTGTGCCGTGCCGTCGGGGCCATTGATCCCCAGCCCACGGCGGCAGAGGTGGTTGAACTGCTGAGTCGCGGCACCGCCGCCGTGGGCCCATGAGCGGCACCCCACCGGCCTACTACGACCGCGTGAACCGCGACCTGCTGCAGCGCATCCCGGTGACGGCCCGGGCGGTGCTGGAGGTGGGCTGCGGCGCCGGCGCCCTGGGGGCCGCCTTCAAGGCGATCAACCCCACCTGCCACTACCTGGGCATCGAAACGGTGGCCGAGGCCGCCGGCGTGGCCGCCGATCGGCGCGACCAGGTGCTCAGCGCTGAGGTGGAGGATCCGGCCCTGATGCTGCCGGCCATGCCGCCCCTGGATGCGCTGGTGTATGGCGATGTGCTGGAGCACCTGCGGGAGCCCTGGGCGGTGCTGGCACGCCAGGTGCCGCTGCTGGCCCCCGACGGCCTGCTGCTGGCCTGCATCCCCAACGTGCAGCACTGGTCGGTGCTGGAGCAGCTGCTGCAGGGTCAGTGGCCCCTGGCGGAGGAGGGGATCTTCGATCGCACCCACCTGCGCTGGTTCACACGCGCCGGCATCGAGGAGCTCATCAAGGGCTGCGGGTTGCACCTGCTGGAGCTGCAGCCCAGGGTGTTTCGACCGGAGCAGGCGGAGGCCTTCGTGCAGCGGTTGGAGCCGGCCCTGCCGGGCCTGGGCCTCGATCGCCAGGCCCTGCTGGCGGGTGTGGCGCCGTTGCAATACGTGGTGAGCGCCAGCCGCCGGCCCCGCCCGCCCCTGCACCTCGATGCCCTCACCCTGCGGCCCCAGGCGGGCATGGTGGAGGTGCGCATGGCCCAGCCCCTGGCGGCGCTGGCCAGCCTGGGCGGCATCGGTCTGCGGC
>JBKDDA010000072.1:0-31462 GCA_046313055.1 Synechococcaceae cyanobacterium
GAACTGGTTCCACGCAGAAGCGCCCTGGCGCTGCTGGAGAGTGGCAGTCATGAGTACGGAAAACGGAGAAGGAGGGAGGGGCGGATGCCCGACCCCATGCAATGTAACGGATCGTTGCGGGGTTTGTGAAGATGGGCGGGCGGCGGCCCTCCGGCTCAGGCTTCGCTGTCGTCTCCGTTGACCGGTACCAGCCGGATCTGGCGGCGCCCCAGCTGGATTTCGAATTCGTCGCCCGGCTCGAATCCGAGCATGGCGGTGTAGGCGCTGCCGACCATGAGGTTGCCGTTGAACTGCACCTTGGTCCGATAGCTGAGGGTGCGCCCGCGGCGGCGGGGTTCGTTGGGCTCGCCGAGGCTGATGCCCTTGGCCTTGAGCAAAGCGTCGTAGAAAGCGGTGAAGTTCAGCCGCTCGCTGCCGTCGCCGCGGGTGCTCACGTAGCCGCAGGCCCGGGCCAGCTCGGTTTTGGAGACATCGCCGAGATCCTTGATCCGAGCCAGGAGTTCAGCGCCGGTCAGGCCCATGTGCACAAAAGCGAAACTTTTTTCAATTCTAGACCGCTTCGGGCTGTTGATCCATGGGCGGGCATCGGTCGGTCAGGGGGCGCAGTCCTCCAGCGACAGGCATGGTTCGGCCGGTCTTGTCCTCGCCGGCGCCGGCCATGCGCACGCGGCGCTGATCGCCCTCTGGGGGCGCCGCCGCCGTTGCCGTCCCCCAGGGCCGATCACCCTGGTGAGCCGTGGTCCGGCCCTGCTCTATTCGGGGCTGCTGCCCGCCGTGGTGGCCGGCCTGGTGGCCCCCAGGGAGGCCCGCATCGGCCTGCGCTGTCTGTGCCGCCGGGCCGGTGTGCGGCTGGTGCTGGCGGAGATCGTCGGACTCGACCCCGCCGGCCGCCACCTGCTGCTGGCGGCCGGGCCGCCCCTGGCCTACGCCAGGCTCAGCCTCGATGTGGGCTCGATCACGGCCTCGGTGGGTCCGGGGGAACAGCCGGTCCGACCCCTGGAACAGCTGCTCCCCCTGCTGTCGGATCCGCGCTCGGGCCTGCCCCGGGTGCCGGCCCGGTTGCGCCTGCGTGGTGGCGGCGCCGCAGCGGTGGAGCTGGCCCTGGCCCTTCGGGCCCGGGGTTGGCAGCCCAGCCTGCTGCTGCGGGGTGCGGGCCTGCGGCTCGGATCAGCGGCCGCCGACCGGCGGGGTGCCCACCTGCTGGCCGCTGCCGGCATCGGCGTGGAGCGCTTCGCCGCTGCCGATCTGCCCGCCCATCTGGCCTGCACCGGCAGCCGGGCACCGGCCTGGCTGGCCGCCTCGGGCCTGCCGGTGGATGTCGCCAGCGGCCGGGTGCTCACCGAGTCCAGCCTGCAGGTGCGGGGCCATCCGGATCTGTTCGCCAGCGGCGACTGCGGCCTGGTGGTTGAGGCCCCCAGGCCCCCGGCCGGGGTGTGGGCGGTGCGGGCGGTGCCTGTGCTGGCCACCAACCTGCGCCGCAGCCAGGCGCGGCGGTCGCCGCGCCTGCGGCGCTGGCGACCGCCGGCCCGGGCGCTCCAGCTGCTGGGCGATGGCGGTGCCGTCACAGGGCGTGCCCGGGCCCTGGCCCTGCACGGCCGCTGGTGTCTGGGACCGAGCCGAGCGCTCTGGCTGCTCAAGTTGCTGCTGGATCGGCAATTCGTGCGGCGGCTGCGGCCCCGTCAAGCCCGCCGCACCAGGCCCTGCCCCAGCAGCTCCAGGGCGGCCTGATCCGCCCCGAGGGAGCCCAGCTCCACGGGCGTCACCGCATGGCTGCCCAGGTCGTGGTCGTAGCAGCGGTCGTAGTAGTCGAGCATCTGCCGGCAGGCAGCCGGCCAGTCGCGCCGCTCGATCGCCTCCAGGGCGGCGCCCGTGCGCTGGGGACCCAGGCGGCGGGCGATGCGGCGGGTGGCCTCCGCCAGCGCCGGCGGATCCTGCTGGCCGTAGATCGCCACCAACTGGGCCACCCGCACCTCCAGGGGGCGCCGGATCTCCAGGGCGGCGGCGCTGGCCATGCGCCGCCAGAGTCCGGCAGGAATCCGGCAGCGCCCCACCTGGGAACTCTCGGCCTCCAGCCAGATCTCGGCCGCGCCCCGGTGCTGCTCCAGCTGCAGGGCGATCAGGTTCTCGAACTGTTCGCTGCTGGGCTGGGGGGGCAGGCCCAGGTTGCCGAAACTGCTGCCGCGATGGCTGGCCAGTCCCTCCAGGTCCACCACCGCCACCCCCCGGGCGGCGAGCGCCAGCAACAGGTCGGTCTTGCCGCAGCCGGTGCGTCCCCCCAGCAGGCGCACCGGCCAGGGTTCCTCGAACAGGGCCAGGGCCCAGGTCCGGAATGCCTTGTAGCCCCCGTCCAGCAGCACCACCGGGATCTCCAGCTGCTCCGCCAGCCACGCCACGCTCTGCGAGCGCATGCCGCCTCGCCAGCAATGGAGGCCCAGGGGGGCATCCGCTGCCAGGGCCTGCGCCGCCAGCAGGCCATCGCCCAGGGCCCCCAGGCGGGCCCCCGCCAGGTCGAGCCCACGGCGCACCGCAGCCTGGCGGCCCTGTTGTTTGTAGAGGGTGCCGATCTCCGCCCGTTCGTCATTGCTGAACAGGGGCAGGTTGTGGGCGCCGGGTATGTGGGCGTGCGCGTATTCCGCAGGACTGCGCACATCCACCAGCGCACCGCAGCGGGCCAGAAATGGAACGGGGGCCAGGCGGGCAGTGGGCGCCATCAGCACTGGGCCAGCAGGGGGAACTGCAGGCACAACTTGGTGTTGTGCAGGGGCTGATCCAGACCCGTGGTCACCACCGCCACCGCCTGCAGTCCCTGATCCTGGATCCTCCGCTGGTAGGTGGGATTGGCATCGGTGACGGCCAGCCAGCTGGCGCTGCCGGCCAGGTCACCGTTTCCATCGCAGAAGCTGGCCTGGAATCGGCCGTCCGCCAGCACCTCCGCCAGCGCTGGCGGCAGACAGGGCGGGGAGGTCATCGGCAAGATGGGGATGTGCTCCTGAAGTCTGCGGCCGCTGGTGACCCGATCAGCCCAGGACGTTTTACTCAGTTCCCATCCGTGATGCATCGTCGATTTCTCCTGCGCACGCTCCTGGCGGCGGTCGTGAGCCTGGGCCTGCCGGCGGCGTTGGTCCAGGCTTCCCCAGCCGGCAAGCCGGTGCTGCGCATCAGTGCCATCCCCGACCAGAAGCCCGAGAAGCTCAACCGGCTGTACCGGTTGGTGGCATCCGAGCTGGGCCGCCAGCTGGGTGTGCGGGTCACCTATGTGCCGGTGGTCGACTACGCGGCATCGGTGAGCGCGTTTCGCACCGGTGATCTGGATCTGGTCTGGTTCGGAGGCCTCACCGGCGTGCAGGCCCGCCTGCAGCGGCCCGGGGCCCGGGTGCTGGCCCAGCGCGACATCGATGTGGCCTTCCGCACCGTGTTCATCGCCAACACCCGCAGCGGCCTGCGTCCCTTCAGCCAGCAGAAGGGCCTGGCCCAGCTGCGCGGCAGGCGGTTCACCTTCGGCTCGGAGAGCTCCACCTCCGGTCGGCTGATGCCCCAGTACTTCCTCCATCAGGCGGGGGTGAAGCTGGCCGACTTCGCCGGGGGGGCCCCCGGATTCAGCGGCAGCCACGACGCCACCATCGCCCTGGTCCAGAGCGGTGCCTACGAGGCCGGCGCCGTGAATGAGCAGGTGTGGCGCGCCAGTCTTCACGACGGCAAGGCCAGCCGAACCAAGGTGATCGCCATCTGGAAGAGCCCCGGCTATCCCGATTACCACTGGATCGCCCAGCCCGATCTGGATCAGCGCTTCGGGGCCGGCTTCACCGGTCGCCTGCAGAAGGCGATCCTCAGCTGGCGCACCTCCGACCCGGAACAGAAACAGATCCTGGCCCTGTTCGGCGCCCAGCAGTTCACCACCGCCGACCCGACTGCCTACCGGCGGATTGAGCAGGTGGGTCGCCAGATCGGTCGCATCCGCTGATCGCCTGACCATGGCTGCTGCTGTGCTTGAGCTGCAGGCCGTGGATCTGCCCGGCCGCGACCGCCCACGTCTCGACGGCGTGTCGCTGCGGCTGCAGGCCGGCGAGCGGGTGGCCCTGCTGGGACCCAGCGGTGCCGGCAAGAGCAGCCTGCTGGCGGTGGCCAATGGCCTGCTGCGCCCAGCGGCCGGCCAGGTGCTGTGGCAGGGCCGACCGCCGGCCGCCACCGCCGGCCCGCGCCGCCGCCAGCAGGCCTGCATCGGCACCCTCTGGCAGGACCTGCGGCTGATCGAATCCCTCAGCGTGCAGCAGAACCTGAATGCGGGTCGGCTGGCGGCCTGGGGCTGGGGGCGGGCCCTGCTCAACCTGCTGGTGCCGATCGAAACGGCGGCCTGTGCTGCGGCCCTGGCCCGGGTGGACCTGGATCCGGAACTGCTGCCCGTGCCGGTGGCGGCCCTGTCGGGCGGCCAGCGGCAGCGGGTGGCGGTGGCCCGCCTGCTGCGTCAGGAGCCCACCCTGCTGCTGGCCGATGAGCCACTGGCCAGCCTCGACCCCCGGCTGGCGGCCGAGCTGCTGGACCTGCTGCTGGCCCAGGCACTCGCCCCCAGGGCCCTGCTGCTGAGCCTGCATCGGCCTGATCTGCTGGCCGGCTTTGACCGGGTGATCGGCCTGCGGGCCGGTCGGATCTGTTTCGACCAGCCCCTGGCCGAGCTGACCCCCGCCGCCCTCGAGACCCTCTACGGGCAGTTGCCGTGATCCGGCCGGCCCTGCCCCTGCAACCGCTGTTGCCGGCCCTGGTGCTGCTGCCGCTCGCCCTGCTGCTGCCAACCCTCTGGCACGGCGGCGGCTGGGATCTGCTGGGCCGCTTTGCCCTGGCGGCCCTGACCCCGTCGCTCGACCCCCTGTTGCTGCGATCCCTGCTGGAGGGGCTGGGGGTGACCGTGGCGGTGGCCCTGCTGGGCTGGATCACCAGCCTGTTGCTGGGGCTGCTGCTGGCCCTGCTCAGTGCCCGGGTGGTGTGGCAGGGGCTGGTGGGTGTGGCCTGGCCGGCGGTGCTGGTGCGCCGCCTGCTGGCGGTGCCCCGGGCCATCCATGAGCTGATCTGGGGGCTGTTGCTGCTGCAGGTGCTGGGTCTGCGGCCCGAGGTGGCGATCCTGGCGATCACGGTGCCGTTTGCGGCCCTGGTGGCCCGGGTGCTGGCTGACCAGCTCGATGGCCTGCCCCGGGGGCCGCTTGAGGCCCTGCGGGCGGCCGGGGCACCGGCACCGGCTGCCCTGGCCACGGCCCTGGGGCCACCGCTGGTGCCGGTGCTGCTCAGCTATGGCGGTTACCGGCTGGAGTGTGCCCTGCGCAGCGCCACCGTGCTGGGGGTGTTCGGTCTCGGCGGCCTGGGCACGGAGCTGCGGCTCACGATGCAGTCGCTGGAGTTCCGCGAGCTCTGGAGTGGGCTGTGGTTGTTGCTGGGGGTGATGGTGCTGCTGGAGACCCAGCTGGAGCGGCTGCGTCGCCGCTGGTGGGTGCCGCGCCGGCTGGGGCTGGCCCGGCCCGATCCGGCGCCAGCCCCAGCCGGGCGGGCCGGCGGCAGCAGCGGCCTGGAGCTGCTGCTGCTGGGCCTCGCCCTGCCGCTGCTGGCCTGGGGGCTGGCCCTGGCGCTGGGGCTCGACCCCGCCAGCCTGATGCGCTGGCGCGATCTCCCTTCCTTGCCTCCTCCCCAGTGGTCGTTGCTGCTGCAGCTGCCCTGGCCGGCCATGGTGCTGGGAACGGTGCTGCTCACCCTGCTGGCGGCCGCCCTGGCGGTGGGTTCGGCCCCCCTGCTGCTGCTGTTCGTGGCCCCCTGGCGCCCGGGCCGCTGGCTGCTGCGCGGCATCTGGGCCCTGGCCCGTCTGTGGCCGCCACCGCTGACGGCCCTGCTGCTGTTGTTCGTGCTTCGTCCGGGAGTGGTCACGGCCGCCCTGGCCCTGGGCTTCCACAACCTGGGAATCCTCGGCCGCCTGTTGCTGGAGGCGATGGCCGCCGCAGATCGCGGGGCGGAGCAGGGTCTCCAGGCTGCCGGCGTGGGCGCGCGACTGGCCCTGCTCCATGGCCGTGGGGCGGAGGTGGCAGGCCCTTATCTGGCCTACGGCGCCTACCGGGCCGATGTGATGCTGCGGGAAACGGTGGTTGTGGGTCTGGTGGGGGCCACGGGCCTCGGCAGCCAGCTGCTCGAGGCCCTCAGCGCCTTCGCCTGGGATCAGGTGCTGGCCTTGGTGTCGGCCCTGGTGGTGCTCACCCTGCTGGGTGAGGCCCTGAGCGACCACCTGCGCCAGGGCCTGGCGCCCGCCGACTGAGGCTCAGCTGCGCATGCGGCCGTCGCTGTCGTCGGGTGCGTCGTTGATGTCGTCACTGCCGCGCCCACGACGGCCGGTGCTGTCGTCGCGGCTGGGGCTTTCATCGATGCCGCGGCCGCGTCGATTGCGACCCCGACCGCGGCCGCGTCCTCGACCCTGGCCGCGGCCGGCCTGCTGGGTGCGCTCACTGCCGTCGTGGCTCAGCAGCTCGCCGCCTGTTGCCGCCGTGGCATCAGGGCTGGCCACCAGGGAGGCCTCGGCGGATTGGCTGAGTTCCACGCTGGAGAAGGCCACGGCAGCCGCAAACAGGCCGATGCCTGCCCTGCGCAGAAGCCGCAGGGTTGATCCGGATGGCTGTAGAGACATGGGCGTGATCTGCGATACAACTGAAAACGCTACTCCCGCTGAGGGTGGATCAGAAGGGCGCAACAATGGCGCACCTCGAACGGCATGTGTCTGACAAGAAATTGGCAATAAAGAGGCAGGATTGACGAAGCCTCGGTGCCGTGTGCTTCAGGCGCCCACCGGTGCGTTGGTCCCGAAGGGATCTGGCAGCCCAAGCGGGTTTCTGATGGGGGCCGTTGCGATTCGGCTGCCGAAGTCGCGATCGTCCCGCTCAGACGGTGCCATGAACCAGCGCAGGGGCAGCACCCTGTCCGCTGGGTCTGGTCGGCTGGCCAAGCGACGCTCTGAGAGGGAGTGGTCTGTCTGAACAGGCCTGCTGGCGGCGCTGTTGCTTCCTCCGGAGATCAGTGGATCGCTGCGGAAATCGGCGCTGTAATCCTGGCGGTAGTCCTGTCTGATGTGATCTCTGATGTCGTCCTGTCGCCCTTCTCTGCCGCGCAGGTCCCGATCCGGTTTGTCCGGTCGGCGGATCGGCCCCTGGTCCGCTGGCTCGCGCCGATCGTCGGGATCGCGTTGCTCCCGCGGTGGATCGGGAGTCCGCTTCACGGGGGGCCTGGGATCCTTCGCTCCCTGGTGCCCGTGATGCCCGTTGTGACCACTGCTCGGTCGACGGGGTCGCCTGCGGTTGGCTGTGGTGAATTCGGTGGCGTTGGTGATGTCTGTGGTGTCAATCCCCTTGGGCTCGTGGTGCACATAGGGGTTGAAGGATGGAGGCGCGTAGTTGCGTGAAATCGGCACCTCATCGGGTCGGTCCGCCACGGTGGGATCGAAGTTAATCATCATCATCAGATCCTCGTGGCCGAGGATATGGCAATGCATCACAAACGGCCCCTCAAATGTTCTAAAATGAGCCAGAATGCTCACCTCACCATTAGGTGTCAGCCAGACCGTGTCCCGCTTCCAGCGGTCGGCGGGCAGGGGAGCCTGGCCATTGAAGGTTTCAATCTGCTGGCTCTCGAGGTGGAGGTGCACAGGATGGGACCAGCCACCGGAGTTGTTTCTGAAGATCCAGCGTTCGGTACCCCCAAGCGCAGGTGTCTCATTGGCATGTTCGGGCACGTAGTCGACCTGGTTGATCTGCCAGTGCCCTTTGCGGCGCGTGAAATCAAAGGTGCGGGTCGCGACCACGGTGGCCGGATCAATCGGCTTGTGGGCCCGCAATTTGGTCCCCACGTTGACTGACGGAATCTGGGCAGAGGGTACTGGCGGCCCAGTCACCTGGAATTTCAATAGTTTGTCTGCCGGCACTGCGCGGGGATCAAAGGGTTCGCCTTTGGGGCCACGGCCATCGGTTTGCTCAAGAATATTTTCGAGGTAGACAACGTCTCCAGATTTGTATTTCGAGAAGTCAATCACCACATCAGCCCGCTGGGCTGGTGTGAGCATGATGGTGTCCTGGCGGATCGCCTGTGGGAACAGCCAGGTGTCAGAGCCGAGGCCAATGAATGAGGGGTTTCGTCCGTAGTTATCACTTAGCTGCAGGTTATAAAAGCGAGCAATAGCGCCGTCGAGAATTCGAAATCGATATTTGGTGGGTAAAACATTAAGGGTTGGATAGGCCTTGCCATTGACTGTTTCGATATCGCCAAGCTGGCCATCGAACTCAAGGGGATCATGATGGATTGTGCCATCGGCATTGAATTGTTTGTCGGCCAGCACAAGCGGCACGTCAAAGCGTGAACCTTGGTTCATGAAGGTGGCTTCATTCCAGTTTGCTGGTGTGCCGTTCCAGCCGGGCAAGATCTTATTTTTGATCAGATTTAGTTCACGAGTGTCGTAGGCAAACCACATTCCTGCGGCTCCCTCTAGCACGTGTTTTTCGGTCAGATCAATGCCGTGGTCGTGATACCAAAGTGTGGAAGGGGACTCACTGAAATCGGGCACACCATTCTTCATGGGAACGGTGTTGGCGTAGTAGTAATCCTTGTACTTGCCTGGTTCCACAACCCAAGTGGGGAAGCCATCGGCATGGGCAGGGTTGTGGCCACCGTGCAGGTGGGTGGAGAAATGTTCCCTGGCGAGATTGAAATTGCGGACAACGGCTGGCTGGCCGACGCGGGTCTTGAACAGGGGCCCGGGAACTGTACCGTTGTACCCCACAACGGGTGATGTCACTGGCCTTAAAATCTGGTTGGGACCGCTCAGAGTGACGTCCTGAAAAAATATGTGGGAATTTGGTTGGATGGTCAGGTCATACCACTGGGTCTGGCCTATTTGGTAGTATGGAATATTGGTGCCTGCGACCTTGCGATTATAAAATTCTGGTGCAATCCCATGGTAGTGGCTCTGGTCGGGGTCCACATCCGTGTATAGAGCTGGGGCATTCACTCCCCAGGGCTGATTGTTGTCACCAACGGCCCTGGGCTTGATCAGTTTTGGAATGGGGAGTTTGTCCACCCATTTGGCAACCCTGAAGGGTGAATAGGGGGGCTGGAAAAATTCGATGGCCACGTTCTGCCCCAAATTCCTGAACTTTTAGACAATCTAGAAGTTCGAGTGCCCGAGTGAATTCATATTCGGCCGTGATTTCTCGGATTTCAAGGAACAGCCAACATAGGCCGCAATAAATGCCATCAATTTACGGATTATCTTCGAAAGATGCGCAGAATCTTGGCGATATGTACTTGGATCTCCCAGCGTCTTCTGCTTTAGTCCGGCAGGCCTGCTGCTGCGTCGCCTGGACTCAGGGGCGAGAGCCAGGTCTGCCGGCCTGGGCTCGCCATCTCCACAGGCAAGCCGATCCCAGAAGCTGGGTTGCTGATGGTTCTCTGCCACAGTTCCGCTACCACAACACGACCTATGGCGTTCTGCTCAGCCGGGCTGGTCCGTTGCTGCTTGCCACCAGTGATCAGGCTGTCGTCTCGGAACTCCATGCCGGTGTTGCCATGGCTCGGACGGAGACCGCTGTTGACCGTCTGGGGCGCAGCCAGGACAAAGGCCTCGCGAATGCGCCGGCCATGGCTGCTGTGCCCTCGATGGTCAGGCTGGCGTGGTTGGCCTCCGGATGCCTGGCCTGGTTTGCGACGGCTTGGTGTTGTGAATTCGGTACCGTTGGTGATGTCGGTTGTGTCAATGCCATCGGGTGGGTGGTGAACATATGGATTAAACGCTGGAGGAGCGTAATTGTGGGCGATAGGAGAGTCGTCGGGTGTCTCCATCAGCGTTGGATCAAAATTAATCATCATCATCAGATCTTCGTGGCCAAGCACATGGCAGTGCATGGCAAATGGTCCCTCAAAAGTTCTGAAGTTAATCAACACACTGACCTCTCCATTGGCCGTGAGAATGGAGGTGTCGGATTTCCAGCGGTCAGCCGGTAATGGGGCCTGCCCATTGAAGGATTCAATCTGGTGACTCTCCAGATGAATGTGTACTGGGTGACTCCAGCCTCCTGAGTTGTTGCGGAAGATCCAGCGCTCCACCCCCCCCAGGTTGGGTGTCACGTTGGCGATTTCGGGCACATAGTCCACCTGGTTAATCTGCCAGTGGCCTTTGCGCCGGCTGAATTCAAAGGTGCGTGTGGCCTGGACCTGGGCAGGATCGATCGGCTTGTGGGCCCTCAGCTTGGTGCCCACGGCCACTTTGGGAATCTGGGCCACAGGCACTGGTGGTCCAGCAATCTGAAACTTCAGCAGTTTGTCGGCAGGCCCTGGCTGGGGATCGATCGGTGTGCTGTTGGGACCCCGGCCACTGGTCTGCTCCAGGGTGTTTTCCAGATACACAACATCGCCTGCTTTGTATTTGGAAAAGTCAATCACCACATCAGCCCGTTTGGCTGGGCTGATGAACAGGTTGTCCCGGCGAATCGCCTGCGGGTAGAGCCATGTGTCGTTGCCGATTCCGATGAACGATGGACTGCCCCCGAGGCTGTCAGACAACCGTAAATTGTAATAGCGGGCAATCGATCCGTCGAGGATTCGGAATCGATATTTGGTCGGCTGAACCGTCAGTGTTGGATAGGCTTTGCCGTTAACGGTCTCGACGTCACCGAGTTGTCCATCAAACTCAAGCGGATCATGGAAGATTGAGCCGTCGGCATTGAAACGCTTGTCGGCAAGAACAAGCGGTACGTCGTACCTGGAGGCCTGGCTCATGAAGGTGGCCTCATTCCAGGCGGCCGTGGTTCCACCCCAGCCCGGGAGAATCTTGTTCTTGACCAGATTCAATTCACGGTCGTCAAACGTGGTCCACATACCTGCTGTGCCTTCCAGCACATGTTTCTCGGTCAGGTCGATGCCGTGGTCGTGGTACCACAGAGTCGAGGGAGACTCTGAAAAATCTGGAACTCCATTGACCGTTGGCACCGTGTTGGCATAGTAGTGATCCCTGTATTTGCCAGGTTCGACCACAAATGTCGGAAAGCCATCGGCGTGCGCCGAGTTGTGGCCCCCGTGCAGATGGGTTGAAAAGTGCTCGGTGGTTTCATTATAGTTTCTGACCACCACTGGCCGACCGACCCGTGTCTTGAACAGGGGGCCAGGGGTGATGCCGTTGTATCCAACAATCCGGCTGAACACCGAATTCACGCTCACGGCCGTACCATTGACGGAAACCGTCTTAAAAAAACTGTGAGTATTGGGTTTGATCGTGAGATCATACCATTGAGTTTGACCATATTGATAGTAGGGGATATTTGTGCCAGCTATGTTTCTGTTAAAAAACTCGGGGGCGATGCCGTGATAGGAGGTCTGATTGGGGTCGACGTCTGTATAGAGAGCGGGAGCCTTGACCCCCCAGGGTTGATTGTTGTTGCCGACTGCCCGCGGTTTGAGAACCTGAGGAATGGGAAGTTTGTCGACCCATTTCGCCACTGTGAATGGAGAGAGCAGGGGGCGGAACGTTTCGAATGGCATCATTTAGTAATTGCATTTCCCTTGCTTCAATGATTTTACGTTTGCCGGACTGCTGACTGGCTGCTCCGTTCTCTTTTTGCGATGAATACCGAGACACTCGCGAGCAAGTGCGAGCAAATGGATTAAATCGTGGCAAAACTTTGCAAAAAATATGCAAAGACTCTCCCTGATTGCAGCGCCTTCGGTTGCCTTGCCCTGCCCGCTGTTGCCAGTCTTGGAGGTGAGTTCACCGCCGCCATGACGATCCCTCCCCAGAAGCAGATGACCGGCATGCTCGGGCACCCCGTGGCCGAAAACCCGATTGACCGCATGTTTGATGCGGTTTATGCCTACTACGGTCTCCCCTGGCAGTTCTGGAAGAACGACATCGCCAGCACGGCGGATCTGGCCCTGGCGGTGAAGGCCCTGGCACCTCTGGGCTACCGGGGGATGGCCATCACCGTGCCCTACAAGGTGGCCGTCATCCCCCTGCTGGATGCCGTCGACAGCGATGTGACCGCCATTGGCGCCGCCAACTACATGACGATCGAGCAGGGCCGCCTGGTCGGCCACAACAATGATGGCAAGGGCGTTGTCAAGGCCATCGAGAAGCAGCGATCCCTGGCCGGTCAGCGGGTGGTGATGCTCGGTGCCGGTGGTGCCGGGCGGGCCATGGCGGTGGAGATCGCCTGGGCCGGAGCCGAGCACGTCACCCTGATGACCCGCCGGCGTGAGCAGGGGGAGGAGGTGGCCGCCACCGTGACCCGGGCCAGCGGCGTGCCCGCCACCTGGCTGCCCTGGCAGGGCCAGCTGGCTGTGCCGCCCGGCACCACCCTGCTGATGAATGCCACCCACCTGGGTTGCGCACCCGAGCTGGAGGAGGTGCCGCTGCTGTGGGACACGGTCGATCCGACCTGCATGGTGGTGGACGTGATCACCAACCCCCGCATCACCCCCTTTCTGGCCACGGCCCGCCATCGCGGTTGCCCCGTGGTCGATGGCGTTGAGATGCTCGTGCAGCTGGCCATGCAGATCTTCGAGTGCTGGACCGGTGTCACCCCCGACGAGTCGGTGTTTCAGCGCTCGGTGGCAGAGGCCCTCGGCGAGTGATCCCATCGGGCAGCCGTCAGCCGGCTTGCGACGATGGGGATCACTGTGTGTGTCGGATGGCGCAGTCGAACCCCTCGTGGGAGCAGGGCGATCTGCTCGGGATTGCCGCCCCGGGGCTCCGGAGCGAGCCCGGCTGCCCGGAGCGTCTGCTGATCATCGACACCGAAACCACGGCCCTGCGGCCCGATGAAGGACGCTGCATCGAGGTGGGGGCCGTGCTGTTCCATGTGCCCAGCCGATCCCTGCTCAGCCAGGTCTCCTGCCTGCTGCCCTGCGACAGCAATCCCGCCCGGGTGATCAACGGCATCGACCCGCTGGTGAGCCGGATCGAGCAGCCGTGGCGGGCCTCGCTGGCCTGCCTGCAGGAGCTGGCGGCCGCCGCCGATGCCGCCCTGGCCCACAATGCGGCCTTCGACCGCCAGTGGTTCGGTATCGATCCGCTGCCCGACCTGGGTCTTCCCTGGATCTGTTCCATGGATGACATCCGCTGGCCTGCCGATCGCCAGCTGCGGGCCACCCCCTCGGTGCGCGACCTGGCCCTGGCCTACGGGGTGCCCGTGTGGGCCGCCCACCGGGCGCTGACCGACTGCACCTACCTGGTGCAGGTGTTCGAGCGTTGTGATCCGCTGGAGCAGCTGCTCACCGAGGCCCTGGAGCCCCGTCGCCTTTACCGGGCCCGGGTCTCCTACGGCGACCGCCACCTGGCCAGGGAGGCGGGCTTCCGCTGGAATGAGCCGGTGGCCGGTGCCTGGAGCCGCCGCCTCAGCCAGCGGGAGGTGGCCGGTCTGTCCTTTGCGGTGGAAGCCCTCGATGAGCTGCCCGCGACCGCTTGATCCGCCGCGCCGCCCCTTCACTTTTGCTTCAGCTCTCCGAAGCCCTCCTGTGGCTTCCACTGCTCCGGAGCCTGCCGTGGCCAGCCTGATAACAGCTGGCGGGGAGCATGGACACGCTGCTCCGACGTCTGCATCGATGGCAGAGCGCCCGCAGCTGGGCGCGCCTGATCCGGGAGGCCGAAGCGCTCTGGCACGTGGATGTGCGGGCGCTCAAGCGGCTGGCGGCCATGGAGCTCGGCCAGCTGGTTCAGGAGGTGCCCCCGCGCCTGCGCCAGCGGGTGAACCGCTGGTTGCAGACCATGCATGCGGGCACCCGATTGCCCTGAGGCCGATCGCTGGAGCACAAAAAACCGCCCTCTGGAGAAGGCGGACCGATCAAACCGGAATCGGAGCGGCGGGATTTGAACCCACGACCCCCACTACCCCAAAGTGGTGCGCTACCAAGCTGCGCTACGCCCCGGTGAAATCAAGGTATCACAGCATCTGCGCCCAGGCCCCGGGCCGCCGCCCGGCGCAGGCGCACCAGCAGCGCCGTGGTGAGGGCCTCACGATCCAGGCGGCCGTAGCCCCGGATTCGCAGCCGGCGCGCCAGGTCGCGCAGCTGGGCCATGCTCAGGGAGGCCAGCAGCAGTTCCGGCAGCCGTCGCCAGGCCCTCGAGGGCATGGGCAGTTCGGAGCCCGCAGTGCTCGCCACCAGGCCGGTGAGAGCACTGCCGGCCACCCATTCGGGCACAAGCACGAACAGCACCGCCAGCAGGCCATAAAGCTCCACCAGTCCGCGGGGCAGTGGATGGAGCTGGCGGGGTGGCCGGCCGGGCCCGTTGCTGCCCGGCTCTGTCACAGCTTCAGGTCAGCCGGGGCCGGTTGCCGCCAGAGCAGGGGGGGCTCGTTGCGGGGCTGCAGCCTCACGCTCCAGAACACCAGGGCAAACACGAGGGCCACGCTGATCAGCATCAGCAGCACCACCGTGCGGTCGGGCAGGGGGGTCATACTTCTTCGGTTCGCTGGCAGGTGAGTCGGCTGGGGAGCTGCTCCAGGGTCAGCTCATCGCCCCGCAGGATCAGGGTCATCCAGTCATTGCGATACCGCAGGCCGGGCAGGTCGGAGGTTTCGCGGAACAGGGTGGTGCGCCGGCGGTCGCTCAGCAGGGAGGCCTGGGCATCGTTGCGCTCCAGCACCAGTTCGCGCCGGTCGCTGCAGAGAAACCGCTCCTGGATCTCGTAGTCCTCCCACCAGGGGGATCCCATGGCCAGGGCGGGCACCGGCACCAGCCCCAGAACCACCGACAGCAGGGTGATGGGAGCCCGGCGCCGGCAATGGATCAATGGCGGAGCCTGGAGACCCACAGCAGCGATCAGCGGGGAGAAGCGGGGAGGGCGATCGGCCGGTTATCACCCCGCAGCACGCAGTGGGGGATCGACCAGTCGTAAGCGTCCCACACCTCGGCCGGCAGGCGGAAGTCGGCACCTGCAAACGCGTCGAGATGCTGACCGGAAGGCTGGGCTGAGCAGTAGGGGCGGCTGCCCGGTTTCGCCAGGTACTGCTGGTGGTAGCTCTCAGCCGGCCAGAACTGCAGATCCGAGCGGATCTCGGTGGTGATCGCTCCGTAACCGGCCGCCTGCAACAGCTGCTGGTAGCGGTGGCGGCTGGCCAGGGCCTGCTGCAGCAGGCCCGGATCATCGACCGCGATCAGCGACCGGTACTGGCTGCCGCGATCATTGCCCTGACGATCCCCCTGGGTGGGGTCATGGCATTCCCAGAAAAGTCGCAGCAGATCGGCGAAGCCGATCACGCCGGTGTCCCACACCACCCGCACCACCTCGGCATGGCCGGTGCGGCCGCTGCAGACCTGCTCATAGCTGGGCGCTTCGATCCTGCCGCCGGCGTAGCCCACGGCAGTGGTCACCACTCCAGGCAACCGCCAGAACCCCTTCTCGGCCCCCCAGAAGCAGCCGCAGCCGAAGAGCACCTGCTCCTGGCCTGCCAGGGGCCCGTTGTGGATGGGGGTGCCGAGCACCGCATGCCGTTCATCGCCGCCGGCAGCGCCGGCCCCATCGCCACCTGAATTCCGGAACAGGCCCAACACCGCTGCCCATGCGTGAGAACCCAGCCTAGGCGCGGGGTTCGGGCGGTGCGGCAGGGTCCAGCCTGATGTGGTTCAGCAGGGTGGTGGTGAAGGCGAACAGCAGGAACGGCAGCGACAGCACCAGGATCAGGCCCACGCCCACCAGGGCGAACACCGGCTTGCTGGCCCCCATCAGGCCGAGGCCGGCCGCCAGACTCACCACGATCACCAGCATCCAGACCAGGATCTGGGCGTAGATGTCACCGAAGGTGAGGGTGCAGCGGAGCGTGTACGGGGTGGAGGTGTCCATGGGGGTGCTGGGCAGACGGCATCTGCCTTCTGCTCCAGCTAAGCCAAGGCCGGGCAGGCCTGGGTGGCTTGACGACGATTCTCAACATGCGGCGCCCACCCCCAGCTCCGCTCCGGCCACCTCCCGCTCCCACAACCGCCGGTAGGTGCCATCGCACTCCACCAGCTCGGCGTGGCTGCCGCTCTGCACCAGGCGGCCCTGGTCCAGCACCAGGATCCGGTCGCAGGCCGCGGCTGCAGACAGCTGATGGCTGATCATCAGCACCGTGCGCTGCTGCTGATCCCGCACGGATCGCAGGATCTCAGCGGCCGTGCGGTTGTCCACGCTCGCCAGGGCGTCGTCGAGCACCAGCAGGGGGGCGTCGAGCATCAGGGCGCGGCCCAGGGCCGTGCGCTGCCGCTGGCCGCCGCTCAGGGTGATGCCCCGCTCGCCCACCAGGGTGGCGTAGCCATCGGGGAAGCCCTTCACGTCGTCGTCAAGCCGGGCCTGCCGCGCCGCCTGCTCCACTTGCCCGTCGGGGGCATCTGGGCAGCCATAGCGCAGGTTGTCGGCCAGGCTGGCGGTGAACAGAAATCCCTCCTGGGGCACCAGTGCCAGCCGCTGCCGCAGGTCCCCCAGGGCCAGGGTCGTCACATCGACGCCATCGAGCCAGAGCTGGTCAGGGCAGACCTCCACCATGCGGCCGAGGGCGCGGGCCAGGGTTGTCTTGCCGCAACCCACCGGCCCCACCACCGCCACCAGTTCCCCCGGGTCGATCCGGAAGCTGAGATCCACCAGGGCATCGCGCGCTGCACCGGGATACCGCACGCTCAGGTGGCGGGCCTCCAGGGCCCCGCGGGCGGGTTGGGGTGCCGGCATGGGCTGGAGCGGCGAGCGGATGCGCGGTTCCCGGGCCAGCAGTTCCTCCACCCGCTCCAGGCTCACCTGGCCGGTCTGGAAGGCATTGAGCGTGAAACCCAGCAGGGCGGTGGGGAACACCAGCCGCTCCACGTAGAGGATCAGGGCCACCAGGTCGCCGATGCTGAGTCGGCCACTGCCCAGCTGGCCGCTGCCCAGGGCCAGCAGCAGCAGCAGGCTTACCGAGGAGATGCCCTCCAGCAGCGGAAACAGGGTGCTGCGGGTGCGGGCCAGTCCCAGGGCCGCATCGCGGTACAGGCCATTGCGGGCGGCGAAGGCCTCCTGCTCGGTGGCTTCCTGGCCGTAGATCTTGATGGCGGCGATGCCCGAGAGGTCTTCCTGCACCAGTTCGCTCAGGCTGGCCAGCGATTCCTGCTGACGGCGCTGCTGGCGCATCATGCGGCCACCGAACAGCCGCACCGTGACCAGCATCAGCGGATAGAGCGAGACCGCCGCCAGGCTCAGCAGCGGGTCGATCGCCAGCATGGCCGGCAGGGTGAGGGCATAGGCCAGCAGCGTGTTGGTGAGGCTGAGCACCGCGAAGCCCAGCAGCCGCCGCACATTTTCCACATCGCTGGTGGCGCGGCTGATCACCTCGCCGCTGCCGGTGCTCTGCACCCAGCCCGGTTCCTGCAGCAGCACATGTTCAAAGATGCGCTGCTTGAGGTCGGCCTCCACCTGCCGCCCCACGCCGAACACCAGCATCCGCGAGATCAGTCGCACTGCCGCCATCGCGGTGGCCACCACCACGATCAGGCCCGCCTGTTGCCACACATCCGCGAGGCTGAAGCCGTCCTGCAGGTCGTCGATCACCCGTCGCACCAGCAGGGGCAGGGACACCCCCAGCAGATTCACCACCACCAGCGCAGCGGCCCCCAGCAGCACCGTGCGGCGATGGGGCCGCAGGTGCCGGCGGATCAGGGCGAGCCGCGGGGTGCGCTTGGTCAAGGGGGGCTGCTCCAGGACCGGCCTAACCTACGCAGCACGGCCCGACAGCCGGCTGTCCGCCCACCGGCCCATGGACGATCAGAGCCATCCCCTGCACAGCAGCGACCGCGACACCATCGACCGGCTGCTGGCCGCCACCACCCCTGCCGATGACCATCTGGTGGATGCGGCCCGGCTGCTGATGCGTTACGACGGCTTTCCCGGCGCCCGTGATCTCCAGGACGACCTGGCCCGGGTCCTGCGCCACTGGGGCATCGGCCGTCAGGAACTCCACAGCCGCACCCGGGCGGTCTGGGCCGCCGGCTTCCGCCCCGCCCCCGGGGGTGGCCCCGTGGAGGCGGTGGGTTCCGGCTTTGACAGTGCCGATCAAGATGGGTGAACGCTCACCGCTGTGCCGCAGGGTTCGGCGGAGGATCGCCAGATCGGCCGCCTTCGGGTGATAGTGGGGGAGTCCCCATCACCCGGCCCGGCGTGCACTGCACCCGGGCTTTTTTCTGACGGGTCGTTTTCAACCCCGCCGGCAACCGGGCCGGCAACCGCTCCGGACTGTCTCCGATGGATGCCTCCCCCCACTGGCCTGACCTGCTCGAGCAGCTGCTCCAGGGCCGCCCCCTCAGCCCTGATCAGGCTGCCGGCCTGATGCGCGGCTGGCTGGCCGGCGCCATCGACGGGCCCATGACCGGTGCCCTGCTGGCGGCCCTGCGGGCCCGGGGCGTGGGTGGTGGCGAGCTGGCCGCCATGGCCGGAGTGTTGCGCGATGCGGCCTCGCCGCCACCGGGCCGGCCCGCGTTGCCGCTGGTCGACACCTGCGGCACCGGTGGCGACGGCGCCGACAGTTTCAACATCTCCACCGCCGTGGCCTTCGTGGCCGCGGCCTGCGGTGCCCATGTGGCCAAGCACGGCAACCGCAGCGCCAGTGGCCGGGTGGGCTCGGCCGATGTGCTCGAGGCCCTCGGCATCCGGCTGCAGGCCCCCCCGGAGATGGTGGTGGCCGCCATCGAGCGCAGCGGGCTCACGTTTCTGTTCGCGCCGGGTTGGCATCCGGCCCTCGGCCCCCTGGCCCCGATCCGCCGCAGCCTCGGGGTGCGCACCGTGTTCAACCTGCTGGGGCCCCTGGTCAATCCCCTCAGGCCTGAGGCCCAGGTGCTGGGGGTGGCCCGTGCCGAGCTGCTCGATCCCATGGCCGAAGCCCTGGCGGGTCTGGGCCTGCGGCGGGCGGTGGTGGTGCATGGGGCCGGCGGGCTCGATGAGGCCTCCCTTGCCGGTGTCAATGACCTGCGGTTGGTGGAGGGTGGCGTGGTGCGGGCCGATCGCCTTGACCCGGTGGATCTGGGTCTGGTGACGGCGCCGATCGAGGCCCTCGCGGGCGGCGATCTGGCCACCAACCGGGCCATTCTCGAGGCGGTGCTGCAGGGGCGGGGCAGCCCGGCCCAGCAGGCGGTGGTGGCCCTCAACACCGCGCTGGTGCTCTGGGCGGCCGGCCTGGTGGCGGAGCTGCCGGTGGGCCTGGCCCGGGCCCAGGCGGCCCTGGCGGCCGGGGCCGCCTGGGAGCGGCTGCAGCGCCTGCGGCAGGCCCTGCCGCCGGATGCTGAAGGATGATCGCCGCCAGGGGCCAGCCCTGCCGCGCCGTTGCCGATCCGCCCATGACCGCCCATCCCGCCCTGCTCGTTCTCGCCGACGGCACCCTGCTGCGGGGAGAGGCCTTCGGGGCCCGTGGCACCGCCATCGGTGAGGTGGTCTTCAACACCGGCATGACCGGTTACCAGGAGGTGATGACCGATCCGAGCTACGCCGGCCAGCTCGTGACCTTCACCTATCCGGAACTGGGCAACACCGGGGTCAACGACCAGGATCTGGAGGCCGACCGGCCCCATGTGCGGGGGGTGATCGCCCGCCAGCTGGCGCCGCTGCCCAGCAGCTGGCGCTGCAGCGAGCCCCTGCCCCAGTGGCTGGAACGCCATGCGGTGGTGGGCATTCAGGGCGTCGACACCCGGGCCCTGGTGCGGCATCTGCGCGAGGGCGGCGCCATCAACGGGGCGATCAGCAGCGACGGCACCCCGCCCCTCGAGCTGCTGGAGCGGGTGCGCTCCGCCCCCTCGATGGCGGGCCTCAACCTGGCGGCCACCGTGAGCACCGCCAGCGCCTACGGCTGGTCGGATCTGTGCCGTGCCGGTTTCGACACCCGCCCCTGTGATCGGCCCGAGACGCCGTATCGCGTGGTGGCGATCGACTTCGGCATCAAGCGGGCGATCCTCGAGCGCTTGGTGGCCCATGGCTGTGAGGTCACGGTGCTGCCGGCCACCAGCACCGTGGAGCAGGTGCTGGCCCGCGACCCCGAGGGGGTGTTTCTGTCCAACGGGCCCGGTGATCCGGCGGCGGTCACCGAAGGCATCAGCCTCGCCCGTGATCTGATCGGCACCGGCCTGCCGATCTTCGGCATCTGTCTGGGGCACCAGATTCTGGGGTTGGCCCTCGGCGGCCGCACCTTCAAGCTGGCCTATGGCCACCGGGGGCTCAACCACCCCTGCGGCTCCCCCGGCCAGGTGGAGATCACCAGCCAGAACCATGGCTTCGCCCTCGATGCGGCATCCCTGCCCGCCGACTCCGTCACCATCACCCATCTGAACCTGAATGACCGCACCGTGGCGGCTCTGGCGATGCGGGATCGGCCCGTCTTCGGTGTGCAGTACCACCCGGAGGCCAGTCCTGGTCCCCACGACGCCGACCACCACTTCGCACGCTTCACGGCCCTGATGGGGGCCCGCCGCTGAGGCTCGGTAAACGTTTCCTGTCAGCGCCGATCGGGTTCCAACCAGCCCATCCCAGGCTGACTACACTTCGGGCGACCTTTTCTGGGAGGCTGGAGCAATCACTGACCTGCAGCGACTCACGGTGTCCCTCCGAGGCGGCGTTGAACAGCTGTCCGAATGCCTGTTATTCAGTTTCACCGGTCAGCTCGACGCCTACTCCGACAAGCAGTTCAGCGAATTCATCGCTGAGCGCCGTTCTTCCACGATCCAGCCCCTGGTGCTCGATCTGAGCCGGATCGATTTCATTGATTCCTCCGGGCTCGGTGCCCTGGTGCAGCTGGCCAAGGACTGCAACGACAACGGCATCCGCTTCCAGATCATCGGCAACGCCCGTGTGGTGCAGACCGTGAAGCTGGTGCGGCTGGAAGCGTTCCTCCATCTCCAGCCAGACCTGACCACGGCCCTGGGCAGCCTTGCTGCCGCCTGATCCGCCCCCCCACCCCCGTTTTCCGGTTGCGGCCTGGCTGCCGACCGTGGGGTTCCCCGGGGTTCAGGCGGAGCTCGGGCCCCTGCAGCTGGCCTGGCTGGGTGATGCCGTGTGGGAACTGCACCAGCGCCAGCGCCGCTGCCGGCTGCCCGGCCAGCCTGGCCGCCTCCATGCCGCCGTGGTGGCCGATGTCTGCGCCGTGGCGCAGATGCGGGCCCTGCAGGCCCTGGAGCCGCTGCTCAACCCCGAAGAGCGCGACTGGGTGCGCCGCGGCCGCAACCGGGCGGGCCGCGGCCCACGCCATGGTGATCCTGGTCAGTACGCCCAGGCCACGGGGTTTGAGACAATGATCGGCTGGCTCTTTCTGCGCAACCCCCGGCGGCTGGCCGAGCTGCTGGACCATCTCGAGACCCTGGATACCCTCGGGAAGATCGACCCATAAACCCCGTCCCACGCCTTCGCTGCCCATGAATCCCCGTTCCGATCGCCGCCCTGATTCCCGGGGGGGCCGAGGTGATGGGCGCCCTGGAGCCCGCTTCCCGCGCTCCGGTCCACCCCGCTGGCGACGTCCCGATGACGACGGCAGTCCCCCCCGTGACCGGCGCAGCAGCTGGGGCGGAGCCGCACCCCGGGGGAGCGATCGCCCCGACAGCCGCCCCGACAGCCGTGCCGAGGGCCGCGCTGAGGGCCGTAGCGACAGCCGCGCCGACAGCCGCCCCGAGAGCCGCGGTGGCCCCCGCGATGAGGCCCGACCCCGGGGCAGCTTCCAGCGGCCAGACCGCCGTCCCTACGGCGGCGGTGAGCGCCGACCCTTCAGTGGCGGTGAGCGCCGACCGTTCAGCGGCGGTGAGCGCAGGCCCTTCAGTGCCGGTGAGCGCCGTCCCTTCAGCGGTGGCGACCGCCGCCCGTTCGGCGCCGGTGAACGTCGGCCGTTTGCAGGGGCCGACCGACGATCGCCCCTGCGCCGTTCCGCGGCCCCGATCCGCGGTGAGCGCCGCCCCCGCTACGGCGCCCCGCCGTTGCCGGCGATGGCTCCTGCCGTGGCGGTGGATGCCCCCCCGGAGGCCGAGAGCTTCGGGGCGGCCGCCCCGATCGATCTGATCTGGGGCCGCCATGCCGCCCAGGCGGCCCTGGAGAGCGGCCGGCCGATTCATCGCATCTGGTGCACCTCTGAGATGCGTTTCAGTCCCCGCTTTCTGCAGCTGCTGCGCGAGGCCAAGGCCTCCGGCGTGCTGGTGGAAGAAGTGCCCTGGTCGCGCCTGGGGCAACTCACCAGTGGCGCCGTCCATCAGGGCATCGCCCTCCAGACGGCCGCCGCCGACACCCTCGACCTGCCCACCCTCATGGAAGGGTGCCGGACCATCGGTGAGCCGCCGCTGCTGATGGCCCTCGACGGGCTCACCGACCCCCAGAATCTCGGCGCCATCGTGCGCAGTGCCGAAGCCCTCGGTGCCCATGGTCTGGTGCTGCCCCAGCGGCGCAGCGCCGGCCTCACCGGTTCGGTGGCCAAGGTGGCTGCCGGTGCCCTCGAGCACCTGCCCGTGGCCCGGGTGGTGAACCTCAACCGTGCCCTCGATGCCCTCAAGCAGGAGGGCTACCGGGTGGTGGGCCTGGCCGGGGAGGGCACGGTCAGCCTGGAGGAGGCCGACCTCTCCGGTCCGCTGGTCGTGGTCACCGGATCGGAGGCGGAGGGCCTCTCGATGCTCACCCGCCGCACCTGTGACCAGCTGGTGAGGATCCCGCTGCGGGGCGCCACGCCGAGCCTGAATGCCTCGGTGGCCACGGCGCTCCTGCTCTACGAGGTGGCCCGCCGGGGCTGGATGCGCGGGCTCACCGGTTCGGCACCGGCGCCCCGTCTGGTGCGGCCTGCCCTGCCCCAGCAGGCGGCGGCGCCAGCACCGGTCACCGGGAGCGAGCCGGCCGTTGAGGGCCAGGTGGATGGGGGCCCGGAAATGGACGTCATCGAACCCGGGGCACCGCTGCCGGTCGAGGCGGCCGCCACCATGGCGGAGCTCGAGCCGAGTGCGGAGCTCGAGCCGAGTGCGGAGCCCGAGCCGAGTGCGGAGCCCGAATCAACCCTGGCGCCGGAGCCGCTGGCCGACCCCAGCGGGTCCTTCACCGGCGACATCGTGCTCTGATCTCCCCACGCCCCCTCTCGCTCCGCGGAGCGGGGGGGCGGCAGCGGTCAGAATGGGAACCAGTGCGTTCCCTCCGATGGATCCCCTGCTCTGGCCCGCACGCCGCATGGTCAACGCGCTGGGCCTGGCCTGGTGGGCCCGGATCGAGTCCCGTTCGCCGGATGCCACCTACTGGTATGGCCCCTTCGTGCGGCGTGAGCAGCTGGAGGAGTCACTGCCAGCATTCCTCGAGGATCTGCGCAGTGAAGGCCCGGCCGAGATCAGCCACGAGATTCTGCAGACCCGCCGTGGGGAACCGCTCACCGAGGCTGCCGACCTGGAGATCACGACCGGCGACGGGGCAGGCTGATAGCGTCCACCCCAGATGACGACAGGCTCGATGGGCATCGCCGACTGGCGCCAGCGGCTCGGCAGCGGAGAGGTGTCGGCCCGCGAACTCACGGATCGGACGCTGGAGCGGATCGCATCGGTGGATCCGACGGTCCATGCCTTCCTGGAGGTCACGGCGGAGCGGGCCCGTGCCGACGCCGACCGGATCGACAGCGCCCGGGCCGCCGGTGAGACCCTGCCGCCGCTGGCGGGCATCCCCCTGGCCATCAAGGACAACCTCTGCACCCGCGGCATCCGCACCACCTGCTCCAGCCGCATGCTGGAGACCTTCGTGCCGCCCTACGAGTCCACCGTCACCGGTCGCCTCTGGAAGGCCGGTGCGGTGCTGGTGGGCAAGACCAACCTCGATGAGTTCGCCATGGGCAGCTCCACCGAGACGTCCGCCTTCGGCCCCAGCCGCAACCCCTGGAATCCGGAGCGGGTGCCGGGTGGCAGTTCGGGCGGCAGTGCCGCAGCGGTGGCCGCTGGTGAATGCATCGCGTCCCTCGGATCCGACACCGGTGGATCGATTCGCCAGCCCGCCAGCTTCTGCGGCGTGGTCGGCCTCAAGCCCACCTACGGCCGGGTGAGCCGCTGGGGTCTTGTGGCCTTTGCCAGCTCCCTCGACCAGGTGGGACCCTTCAGCACCAGCGTGGCCGATGCCGCTGAGGTGCTGCAGGTGATCGCCGGTGCCGATCCCCGCGACTCCACCTGCCTGAAGGCGCCCGTGCCCGATTACCTGGCCGTGCTCGGCCGCGACGTGAAGGGCCTGCGGGTCGGCCTGATCCGCGAATGCTTTGAGGAGCCGGGGCTGGATCCCCAGGTGAAGGCATCGGTGCTGGCGGCGGCCCACCAGCTGGAGAGCCTGGGCTGTGAGCTGGTGGAGGTGAGCTGCCCCCGTTTCGATGCCGGCATCGCCACCTACTACGTGATCGCCCCCTCGGAGGCCTCCGCCAACCTGGCCCGCTACGACGGCGTGAAATACGGCCACCGCTCCGATGCCGCCGACCTCTCCGCCGAGAATCTGGCGGCCATGACCGCCCGCAGTCGGGCCGAGGGCTTCGGCGATGAGGTGCAGCGCCGCATCCTGATCGGCACCTATGCCCTTTCAGCCGGTTATGTGGATGCGTATTACAGGAAGGCCCAGCAGGTGCGCACCCTGATCCGCCGCGATTTTGATGCGGCCTTTGCGGCGGTCGATGTGCTGCTCAGTCCCACATCGCCCACCACCGCCTTCCGTTTCGGCGCCCACCGCGATGACCCGCTGGCGATGTACCTGGCGGATCTGCTCACGATTCCCGCCAACCTGGCGGGCCTGCCGGCCATCAGCGTGCCCTGCGGCTTCGATGATCAGGGTCTGCCGATCGGCCTGCAGCTGATCGGAGGGGTGCTGCAGGAGCCCACGCTGCTGCAGGTGGCCCATGCCTACGAGCAGGCCGCCGGGGTGATGGCCACCCGGCCGATGGCGGATCTGGTGGCTTGAACCGGCCCCTGCACACCAGATCTGGTGGTTGCAGCCCCTAGCCTGGGGTGCACGTCGCCGCCGCGCCCTTGGCCTTCGTTCCGCTGCACAACCACTCCGATTACAGCCTGCTCGACGGCGCCACCCAGCTGCCGGCCATGGTGGAGCGGGCGGTGGAACTGGGCATGCCGGCCCTGGCCCTCACGGATCACGGCGTCATGTACGGCGCCATCGAGCTGCTCAAGCTCTGCAGCAAGGCGGGCATCAAGCCGATCATCGGCAATGAGATGTACGTGATCAACGGTTCCATCGATGATCCTCCGGTCAAGAAGGAACGCCGCTACCACCTGGTGGTGCTGGCCCGCAATGCCACCGGCTACCGCAACCTGGTGAAGCTCACCAGCATCAGCCATCTGCGCGGCATGCGAGGCCGCGGCATCTTTGCCCGCGCCTGCATCGACAAGCAGCTGCTGCAGCAGCACAGCGAGGGTCTGATCGTGGCCACCGCCTGCCTGGGCGGCGAGATTCCTCAGGCGATCCTGCGCGGTCGCCCCGAGGTGGCCCGGGATGTGGCCCGCTGGTATCAGGAGGTGTTCGGTGATGACTTCTACCTCGAGATCCAGGACCATGGCGGCATTGAGGATCGCATCGTCAACACCGGCATTGCCGCCCTGGGGGCCGAGCTGGGGATCCCCCTGATCGCCACCAACGATGCCCACTATCTGAGTGTGGGCGATGTGGAAGCCCACGACGCCCTGCTGTGCGTGCTCACCGGCAAGCTGATCACCGATGAGAAGCGCCTGCGCTACACCGGCACCGAATACATCAAGGGTGAGGAGGAGATGGCACGGCTGTTTGTCGACCATCTCGAGCCCGAGGTGGTTGCCGAGGCGATTGCCAACACCGGCCGCGTGGCCGACAAGGTGGAGGACTACGACATCCTCGGGCGCTATCAGATGCCCCGGTTTCCGATCCCCGATGGCCACACGGCGGAGAGCTATCTGCGCGAGGTGGCTGAGCAGGGGCTGCGCGCCCGGCTGCATCTCGATGAGGCGGCCCCCTTGGAACCGGATTACGGCGAGCGGCTGGCCTTTGAACTCCAGGTGATGGAGCAGATGGGCTTTCCCATGTACTTCCTCGTCGTGTGGGATTACATCCGTTTCGCCCGTGATCACGCCATCCCTGTGGGCCCGGGCCGCGGTTCGGCTGCAGGCTCGTTGGTGGCCTATGCCCTTGGCATCACCAACATCGATCCGGTCACCAATGGCCTGCTGTTTGAGCGGTTTCTCAACCCTGAACGCAAGTCGATGCCGGATATTGACACCGACTTCTGCATCGAGCGGCGTGGTGAGGTGATCGATTACGTCACCCAGCGCTACGGTGAAGACAAGGTGGCCCAGATCATCACATTCAACCGCATGACATCCAAGGCGGTGCTCAAGGATGTGGCCCGCGTGCTGGATATTCCCTATGGCGATGCTGATCGCTTGGCCAAGCTGATCCCGGTGGTGCGGGGCAAACCCGCCAAGCTGAAGGAGATGATCGGTGCTGAATCACCGGCGCCGGAGTTTCGAGAAAAATACGAAAATGACACCAAGGTCAGGCATTGGGTCGACCTGGCGATGCGCATTGAGGGCACCAACAAGACCTTCGGTGTGCACGCCGCCGGTGTGGTCATCGCCGCCGAACCACTGGATGAGCTGGTGCCCCTTCAGCGCAACAACGATGGCCAGGTGATCACCCAGTACTTCATGGAAGACGTGGAGTCGATGGGCCTTCTGAAGATGGACTTCCTGGGTCTGAAGAACCTTACCATGATTGATAAGACGGTCACCCTGGTGGCTGAGAGCCTCGGTGAGCAGGTGGATCCCGATCTGTTGCCCGCTGATGACGCTGACACGTTTGCGCTGCTGGCCCGGGGCGATCTCGAGGGCATCTTTCAGCTGGAGTCCAGCGGCATGCGTCAGATTGTCAGGGATCTCAAGCCTTCCTCACTGGAGGACATTTCCTCGATCCTGGCGCTCTATCGCCCGGGTCCCCTCGATGCGGGCCTGATCCCCAAGTTCATCAACCGCAAGCACGGCCGCGAGCCGATCGACGTGGCCCACGAGAAGCTGCAGCCGATCCTCCAGGAGACCTACGGGATCATGGTGTATCAGGAGCAGATCATGAAGATCGCCCAGGATCTGGCCGGTTACTCACTGGGTGAGGCCGACCTGCTGCGCCGTGCCATGGGCAAGAAGAAGAAATCTGAGATGGAGAAACACCAGGGGATCTTTGTGAAGGGGGCCAGTGAGCGGGGCGTGGATCCCAGGGTGGCCGAAGGGCTGTTTGAGCAGATGGTGCTGTTCGCCGAATACTGCTTCAACAAGAGCCACTCCACGGCCTACGGCGCCGTGACTTACCAGACTGCCTATCTCAAGGCCCACTATCCGGTGGCCTACATGGCGGCGCTGCTGACCGTGAACGCCGGCGCCAGCGATAAGGTTCAGCGCTACATCACCAATTGCAATGCCATGGGCATTGAGGTGATGCCGCCCGATGTGAATGCATCCGGACTGGATTTCACGCCGGTGGGTGATCGGATCCTGTTCGGGCTCAATGCCATCCGCAATGTGGGCGAGGGGGCGATCCGCCAGCTGCTCGACAGTCGCCGCAGCGGTGGGCCCTTCCGCTCCCTGGCTGACCTCTGTGATCGTCTGCCGTCGCAGACCCTCAACCGCCGCGCCATGGAGGCGTTGATCCACTGCGGCGCCCTCGATGCCATGGATCCAGCCGCCAATCGCGCCCAGCTGATGGCCGATCTCGACCTGGTGCTCGACTGGGCCACGGGTCGGGCCCGGGACCGGGCCAGCGGCCAGGGCAGCCTGCTGGATCTGCTCGGCGGTGGCAGCAGCGACCCATCGGCTGGTGAGGTGCCCGGCGCCGGGTTGGCCTCGGCACCGAAGGCGGCGCCGGTGCCTGACTACCCACCGGGCGAGAAACTCAAGCTGGAGAAGGAGCTGGTGGGTTTCTACCTCTCCGACCACCCCCTCAAGCAGCTCTCACGCCGGGTGCGGTTGCTCTCGCCGATCGGGCTGGGCAGCCTGGAGGAGCAGGCCGACAAGGCGAAGGTGAGTGTGGTGGCCATGGTGCCGGAACTGCGCCAGGTCACCACCCGCAAGGGCGACCGCATGGCGGTGCTCCAGCTGGAGGACCTCACCGGCAGCTGCGAGGCCGTGGTGTTTCCCAAGAGTTATGCCCGCCTGGCCGACCATCTGATGGTGGATGCCCGCCTGCTGGTCTGGGCCACGGTGGACCGCCGTGATGAGCGGGTTCAGCTGATCGTGGATGACTGTCGCAGCATCGATGATCTGCAGCTGCTGATGGTGGAGCTGGAGGCGGAGCAGGCCGCTGACATCGCCATTCAGCACCGGTTGCGGGAGTGCCTCCAGCGCCACCGGCCTCCCCAGGAGGAAGCGGGGCTGCGGGTGCCGGTGGTGGCGTGCATCCGCCAGGGGGACCAGGCCCGCTTCGTGCGGCTTGGCCATCAGTTCTGCGTGGCCGATGCGGAGGCGGCCCAGGTCACGCTCCGCTCAGCGGCGTTCGAGGCCTCGATCAGCTCGCCCCTGCGGGCGCCCTGATCCCTCAGGCCTGGCCGCTGCCCTGGCGCATGGCCCGGATCGACGCCCGCACCCGGCCCAGATTCAGCCCCAGCTGCTCCAGGCCCAGCAGCGAACCCGGTGCCTCCTCCCAGCTGGCCGACAGCACCCCATAACTGAGCCCCAGCAGGCCCAGGAGAAAGCAACCGCCCGAGAGGGCCAGGGTCACGGCCGGGGGCACGTCGAGCAGCCGGCGGCTCACCAGCAGGTAGCTGCCCACGAACACCCCCATGCCCATCAGGGTCGGAATGCCGGTGCCGATGGCGATGCGCCGCGCCATGCGGTTGGCCACGGCCTCGGGGATCTCCCGCTGGCGGGCGCGGCCGGTGCCGCCGGTGGCCGTCGGGGACCGGCGTGCCGCAAATCCATTGGTCGCAGCCGGCGGGCCGTCGGCCGGGCGGGGATCCCGCGAACGGGGCATGGTGATCCTCAGCCGCGGATGCCGAGCTTTTCGATCAGGGCGGCATAGCGCTGTTCGCTGCCGGCCCGCAGGTAGGCCAGCAGGCGCTTGCGACGGCCGATCATCTTCAGCAGCCCCTGGCGGCTCGAGAAATCGTGGTTGTTGTTCTGCAGATGGGTGCTCAGCTGGTTGATCCGCTCACTCAGCATCGCCACCTGCACTTCCACCGAACCGGTATCGGTGCCATGGGTCTGGTGGGTGTTGATCAGTTCCTGTTTCTTGCTGGTGGTGAGGGGCATGGGAAGGCGGCTCGGCCCTTACGGATCAAACCACCAACTTACCGTGCGACCTGCCCTCAGGCGGCCGTGTCCGCCAGCCAGCGCAGGCAGTCACGCAGCCAGTCGTCGGTGCAGCTCTGGCCGCCGCCGGCCGCCGCGGCCCGCAGGGCCCGCTGGATCTCCAGGGGTTCGTAGCCAAGGGCCGCCAGGGTGATCTGCACCTCCTCGCGACCGTCGGCCGGCAGCAGCGGCTCCGCTCCGATGGGGTCATCGAAGGCCAGGTCGCCCGCCAGCTGGGCGAACCGCTCCCCGAGCCGCTTGCGCAGATCCACCGACAACCGTTCGGCCGTGCGCCGCCCCACCCCCGGTGCGGCCGCCAGCCGCCGCAGATCCCCCTGCACGATCGCACGCACCAGCTCCTCCACCTCCATGGCCCCCAGCAGCCCCATGGCCATCTGGGGCCCCACTCCGCTCACCGCCACCAGCTCGCGGAACAGGTCCCGCTCCGCCCGGGTCTGGAAGCCGAACAGGATCCAGCCATCGTCGCGGCAGGCGGTGTGCACATGCAGACCCAGCGCATTGCCCGGGGGTGGCAGCTGGCGCCAGAGTCGGGCACTGATCTGCAGTTCGTAGCCCACGCCCTGGCAGACCAGCAGCAGCCCCTGCCGCTGGGCCTGCTGCCAGGGATCGGCCAGGGTTCCTTGCAGCCAGCCGATCATGGACCCAACGCACCGAATCCCCATGCTGCCCGTTTGTGCCGTGCCGTCGAGTCCCCCAGCCGCCTGGGGCACCCGGGCCGGGAGGCTGCTGCTGCGGCCCCTCGCCCGGTTGCTGGCGCCGGTGCTCGCCATGGTGCTGCTCACGGTCGGGCTGGCCGGCTGCGGTGCCGTGGGCAGCCCACCTCGCAGCCAGCTGATCGCCGCGCTGGAGCTGCAGATCCAGCTCACCCAGGGGGCGATCGCTTCGGCCCTGGCCCTGCCCAGCAGCGGCCTGCCCCAGATCAGTCGGGTGCGGGTGAGCCAGCAGGAGCCGCTGATGATCGGTGGCGCCCGGGGGTTGCACCTGAGCGGTCGCTTCGACTGGCGTCTGCCCGGTGATCCCTACCGCACCGACACGCCCTTCGAGTTGTACCTGCAGCGGGGGGAGCGGGGCCAGAGCTGGCGCCTGGCCCGACCGGTGGGCAGCTCCGACGGTGGCGACGGGCCCGGCGGCGAGCAGCAATGGCGCACCGATCCCCTGCCCATCCGCGGCTGAGGGGCAGGGGATCGGTGCGGCCCCCCGGAGATCAGCCCTGGCGGCGGGAGCGCCGCGACCTGGACCGGGGCTGCTCGGTCTTGCTGCCGGCCCCTGCGCTTCTGGCCGTCCTGCTGCCGGCGGCTGGGTCCACCGCCCTGTCCATCGCCATGTCCACCGCCCTGTCCACGGCCCCGTTCGCCATGGTGTCTGAGCCGCTGACGGCGATCGCCTCCACCCGGCCACCCAGGCGCTGGATCCGGCGCAGGGCCTCGTTCATGCGGCTGTAGGGCACGCGGATGGTGGTGGCACCACCCTGGCAGTAGCCGTTGTCGGCAATGCCGGAGGCGCTGATCGTCACCAGCCGCCCCTGGCCGCCGGCGGTGCCCCGGCCACTGGCGCCGATCCCCAGGGCCAGTCGGCGCTGCCCGTTGGCGTGGCTGCGGCCGGGGCCATCCGGGCCCGACTCGGGCAGGGTGCTGTCCGTTGAGACCAGGGCGCGGAAGGGCCCATCGGTGCTGATGCGGCTGTCGTCACGCTGCACGGGGATGGGGCCGAGGTTGATGGCAGGTGCGGCACCGGCCACCGGCACCGCCCGGTTCTGATGCAGCCACTGGTTGAGGGCGGCGCGATTGCCGCTCCGATCCCCCTTGGCGGAGGCGGCGGCCCCGCGGGCCAGTTGCATCAGCCAGGAGAACTGGCGGCCCTCATGGCCGGTGGAATAGGCCCAGCCGTGCACAAAGGGCACCTGGTCGCCACCGAAGCGCTCCTGGTATTCGGGGCTGTCGATGTAGGAATCAATCTCGGCGTCGTATCCCTGCCCCTGAAGAATCGAGAAGTGATGCAGCATTTCTTCCCGGTTCTGGGGCGCTCGACCCAGCAGATGTTTGTGATTCAGTTCAATGAATCGGTAGGGATTGCAGCGTTCAAAGAAGCGCTGGCGGTACAGTCCACTGCGGGCCACTCCCCGCACCAGTTCGCGCACCGTCAGGTCACCGTTGCGGAACAGCGACTCCAG
>JBKDDA010000073.1:0-21043 GCA_046313055.1 Synechococcaceae cyanobacterium
CCGGCCGCCCTGGCCGGGTGCGCCGGGTCGCCCCGCGCCAGCAGGATCTGCTGAGCCGCTCGCGCCGGGCCGCGCGCTGGCTGCAGCCGGGGCTGGTGGTGAAGCGCTGGATGATCACCTCCGGCCTCGGCCTGCTGATCGCCCTGCTGGGAGCTGCGGTGTGGGCAGATCTGCAGCCGATCTACTGGAGTCTTGAGTCACTGAAGTGGCTGCTCTCCCAGGTCACCCAGGTGTTGCCGAGGGGCATCACCGGGCCCCTGGTGCTGCTGATCGGCGGGGGGCTGGTGTGGCTGGGCCAGAGCCGCAGCTTCGGCTCGATCCAGCAGGCCCTGGCGCCGGAGAAGGACACCCTGCTGGTGGATGCCCTGCTGGCCCAGCGGCGCCTCAACCGCGGCCCCAACATCGTGGCCATCGGCGGCGGCACAGGCCTGGCCACCCTGCTCTCCGGCCTGAAGCGCTACAGCAGCAACATCACCGCCATCGTCACCGTGGCGGACGATGGCGGCAGCAGCGGTGTGCTGCGCCGCGAATTCGGCGTCCAACCCCCCGGCGACATCCGCAACTGCCTCGCGGCCCTGGCCCGGGAGGAACCCCTGCTCACCCGGCTGTTCCAGTACCGCTTCAAGACCGGCAGCGGCCTGGAGGGCCACAGCTTCGGCAATCTGTTCCTCACCGCCCTCACCGCGATCACCGGCAGCCTGGAATCGGCGATCACCGCCAGCAGCCGCGTGCTGGCGGTGCAGGGCCAGGTGGTGCCGGCCACCAATGCCGATGTGCGGCTCTGGGCCGAACTGGAGAACGGCGAGCGGATTGAGGGCGAATCGGCCATCGGCAAGGCCCCCAGCCCGATCGTGCGGCTCGGCTGCACGCCGGAGCGGCCACCGGCCCTGCCGAAGGCCCTGGAGGCCATTGCCCATGCTGACCTGATCGTGCTCGGTCCCGGCAGCCTCTACACATCGCTGCTGCCCAACCTGCTGGTGCCCGAACTGGTGAGTGCGATCGCCCGCAGCCCGGCCCCCCGGCTGTACATCTGCAACCTGATGACCCAGCCCGGTGAAACCGATGGGCTCGATGTGAGCGGCCATCTGCGGGCCATCGAAGCCCAGCTGGCCAGCCTCGGGGTGGAGCAGCGTCTGTTCGACGCGGTGCTGGCCCAGGAGACCCTGGAGGAATCCACCCTGGTGGAGCACTACCGCCGCCGGGGCGCTGAGCCTGTCACCTGTGACGGGCGCCAGCTGCGCAGTGAGGGATATGAGGTGATGCTGGCCAACCTCCAGGGTGATCGGCCCAGTGCCACCCTGCGCCACGATCCCCGCAGTGTGGCGCAGGCGGTGATGCGCTATTACCGCAAGCACCGCCGGTCCCGCGCCCGCGCCCGCCTGCTGGGGCGTGTTTGATGAGAAGCCTCTCATCCTGGCAGGTTATTTTTTAAGGCATTAACGGATCACTTTAGTGATTCGGCAACCTTCTCTTAAACCTCCTAGGTTCTGGCTCCCCACCAAGCATTGGCTGTGTTGCAAGATGTCTGCGGTCAATCGCTCTGCGCCAGCGGTCATGGTCTGGCCAGGGTGTCCCATGGGCTTGGCTTCCCTTCCCATGCCGGCCCCCCCGCGTCGATGACGCCTGACCCTCCCAAGCGGCTCGGTTCGCTGGCGTCCGCCCGGCTCATGTTTTACTCCCATGATGCCCAAGGACTCGGCCATATCAGGCGCAATCTCAATATCGCAAATTCCCTTGTTGAGGCCGGTCTTGATGTAACGGTGCTGTTGGTCTGCGGCAGCCGCAAGGTCTCTGGATTCCAGGTTGGTCGATCCATCGACACACTGATTCTGCCTGCTCTGAGCAAGCACACTGATGGTGCCTATCGCCCCCGAAGCCTAGGAATAGACCATAGCCAGCTACTTGAATTCCGCCGCCAGACGATCCTCGCTGCAGCCCAATCATTCAAGCCTGACATCCTGATCGTTGACAAGCAACCCCTCGGTTTTCAGGGTGAGCTTCTTCCGGCCCTGGAGCTTGTTCGAAAGCGTGGTGGGCGTTCCATTCTTGGCCTGCGTGACATCATTGACACGCCCGAAGTTGCGCGGGCTGAATGGGAGCAAGCAGGTGGTGATGATGCTGTTCTTGCGCTCTATGACAGCATCTGGATCTACGGCGATAGAAGCGTCTACGACTTGACAAAAGACTATCGGTTTTCCGATGCTCTTCGACTGAAGACATGGTTTACCGGTTATCTAAACCCCCTCGATCTCATGGCCAGCGCCACCAGCGCCAAGGCAGAGATCCCTGAGTCACCGCGCAAGGGCCAGCCCCGCAATGTGTTGTGTCTCGTGGGCGGAGGCCAGGATGGCTATCAGCTCTCCAATCTTTTTTTAAAATCAGATCTCGGAAAGAATCAGAGAGGAATTCTGGTCACAGGACCATACATGAGCGAGAATCACAGATTTAAATTAGCCGAAAAAGCGCGCAAGCGTGGCGATTTTCAGGTGCATACTTTTTTCCCATCCTTGTTGCCGTTGATGCGGAAAGCAGACCTAGTCGTCTCCCTCGGTGGATACAACACCGTCTGCGAGCTGCTGGCGCTGGGTATTCCTTCGTTGATCATCCCACGGATCGTTCCGCGGCAGGAGCAGCTGATCCGAGCCCAGCTCTTTCAGGAGTTGGGTCTGCTCAGCTGGATCCACCCGGAATCCGTGACCCGAGAGGCAATCAGTACATGGGTGCAACAGAAAGATCATCGGCAGCCGAATCCTGCCAGCACCATTAACTTTTCTGGCTTCGCCACTGTCAGGCGACAGGTGCTTGCGCAGCTGCCCTCCACTTTGACGCAGCCATGATCAATCTCCCTTCCGTAGCAACCGTGACAGGCCAGCCAGGTTTCCGCATCGGATACGTTTTAAAAATGTATCCTCGATTCTCTGAGACATTTGTTGTCAACGAAATTCTTGCCCTTGAAGAACAAGGGCTTCAGATGGAGATTTTCTCATTGCGAGCTCCCAATGATGGTTACTTCCACGAGACTTTGGCCGAAGTGCAGGCCCATGTGACATATATCGATCATGAAACGCCAAAAAGCAGTACTCTTTGGTCTGCCTTTCATGCGGCTGCTATCGATCTCCCTGGCCTTTGGTCGCACTTAGCCGAATCTCGCCATGTTGATGTTCGTCAGGCTTATCAGGCTGTCCAGCTGGCGCGATCAGCCAAGCGCCTGGGCTTGCATCACCTTCATGCTCACTTCGCTGATGTGGCATCAAGAGTGACAAGGCTTGCCGCCAAGATGGCTGGCATAACTTATTCTTTTACTGCCCACGCTAAAGACATCTTTCATCAGGACGTCAATTGTAATCAATTGCAGGGCCTGATTCGTGAGGCTGCTTATGTGATCACTGTCAGTGACTTCAACCGATCGTTTCTCAGTGATATGGCGCCCGACTCGGCGGCCCAAATTCATCGAGTTTACAATGGTCTTGACCTTCGGAAATATCCGTTCCGTCCCTTCGGTGACCGCCCAGAGTCCATTGTTGCTGTAGGTCGTTTGGTAGAGAAGAAGGGTTTTGACGTGTTGATTGAGGCCTGTCGTCTTCTGCGGGATGATGGCATTGTCGTGCCATGTCGGATTATTGGTGTTGGTGATCAACAGACTGCCTTGGCCAGGCAGGTCGAGGCTCTTTCGTTGGTTGACCAGATTAGCTTTGTCGGTGCTCTGACCCATGCCCGGGTCATCGAGGAGGTTTCTTCGGCTTCCCTGTTTGCCGCACCTTGTGTTGTCGGCGCCGATGGCAACCGCGATGGTCTGCCCACGGTGCTGCTTGAAGCCATGGCCCTTGGCACTCCATGCATCTCCACAGATGTCACGGGCATTCCCGAGCTGCTTGATCACCAGCGCACTGGATTGTGCGTGCCCCAGCGAGATCCCCGTGCGCTCGCCGATGCCATCCGCCTGCTACTAAGCGACCGCGCGCTCGCCAGCAGACTGGCCACCTATGCCCGTGAGCGGATTGAACAGGAATTTGACAACGCTGTCACGGGCAGGCGCATCGCCGCATTGCATGGTTCGGTGGCTCCGATCAGCACGGCTGCCTATGCGGGAGCAGCCTGACCATGCACATCGCCTACGTTTGTGCCGATCCAGGAGTGCCGGTCTTCGGCGCCAAGGGCTGTTCCCTGCATGTGCAGGCTGTTTTGCGGGTGTTGCTGGGCCGTGGCCACAGGGTCACCCTTCTCTGTGCCAACCAGGGTGGAGATCCCCCTCCTGACCTGGGCGCGGTTGTGATCGTTCCTCTGCCACGGCTGGCAACCCGCAATCCCGCCACCCTACCAGCCGCTGTTCAGCAGCTTGCCGAGGCCTGCAGAGAGGCCCTCAGCCGTTGCGCCGATCTTGATCTGATCTATGAACGTCATGCTCTCTGGAGTTTCAGTGCCATTGAGGCGGGTGCCACATGCGGGATTCCCACCTGCCTTGAAGTGAATGCGCCACTCCTGCAGGAGCAGAAGCAATATCGCACACTTCATCACCCTCATCTTGCTGAGGAATTGGTGAAACGGGTCTATCAAGCCGCCTCTACCATCATTGCCGTCTCCAGTCAGGTGGCCGTCACCATTCGGCGGCAGTGTCCCCAGGTGAACCGCCTACATGTTGTCCACAATGGTGTGGATGTCCAGCGCTTTCAATCCCGGTCTGAACGACATCCGGATCAAGGGTTGAGCATTGGTTTCTGCGGCTCACTGCGGCCCTGGCACGGCGTGGTTGATCTGATTGATGCTTTCGCTCATCACAGCCGCCGCCAACCAGCCAGCCGGCTCACCATCATTGGCGACGGGCCCGAGCGAGAGGCCATTGAATCTCGGATCGCTCACCACGGCCTTCAGGCCCATGTGCACCTCAGTGGCCAGGTGGCACCCGATGAAATCCCGGATTGGCTGTCGAGGTTGGATGTGGGGGTTGCACCCTATCCGGCCCTGCAGGAGATGTACTTCTCGCCCTTGAAACTGTTTGAATACCTGGCAGCTGGTCTCTGCCCGGTTGCTCCCCGATTGGGCGATATCCCAGATCTGATTGAGGATCATCGCACTGGCCTTCTTTATGACGCTGGTGATCTTGATCAATTAACTGCAGTTTTTGACCATCTGAGCTTGTTCCCTGATCTTCACCGCCGAATTGGGGGGCTAGGCAGGGCTCTTGCCCAAGAGCGCCACAGCTGGGATGCGGTCGTTGATCGTGTCTTTGATCTCGTTGACCTATCTGCTTGAACACGTTGCCATGACACCCCATCACATCTGGCGACAGCTGCGATTTAAATGGCAAAAGGTACTCCATTTAAATCGTACCCTGGCATTCAACTGGAGGCCGGAAGCCCCCTTGATTACTGCCGGAGTTATTGGGTTGCTATTCGAGACAGTGGCCAGGGTCATGGAGCCCTGGCCACTCAAGTTCATCATTGACGATGTGATTAAGTCGGCCCAGATTGTATCGCGTCCAGTTGATGTGTCGTTCGGATCCCATCCCCTGATTGTCTGGGGCTCGGCAGCTGTTGTTCTGATCGCTGGCCTGAGAGCAGGCTCCCAGTATGTCAGCACCATCTCCCTGGCTGTTGTTGGCAACCGCTTTCTGACCGCCCTGCGTACCCGGACGTTCAATCACATACAGAGTTTACCAATCCCCTTTCACGATCAGGTGAGGACTGGCGATCTTGTCACCCGGCTCGTTGGCGATATGGGTCGCCTTCAGGAGGTCGGTGTCACGGCTCTGCTGCCGATGGTGGTGCACAGCCTGACGCTGTTGTTCATGGTGATCATGATGCTACTGATCAACCTGCAATTGGGCCTGCTGAGCCTCTGCGTCTTTCCCCTGTTTTGGATCAATGTTTCACGCACGGGCAGCCGCATCCGTGTAGTGTCCCGGGATCAACGTAAACGTGAGGGAACCCTCGGGGCCGCCTCGGCCGAGGCCATTGCCGCCATCCGCACGGTGCAGGCTATGGGTCTCGAGAAGGCAATGGCGGAACGGTTTGGTGTCGAGAACCGTCGCAGCGCGGATCAGAGCGTGCGTGGCAAGCGTCTTGCTGCCCGGCTGGAGCGCAGTGTTGATCTGCTGATTGCTCTCGCCACCGCCATCGTGCTCTGGCGTGGCTCGCTCCTGGTCGTCAATCGGGTGCTGACGCCCGGTGATCTGCTTGTGTTTCTGGCTTATCTCAAAAATGCCTTCAAGCCAATGCGCGACATGGCCAAATATTCCGGGAGATTGGCCAGTGCTTTTGCTTCGGCTGAGCGGATTGTTGAGTTGCTGGAGGTGCCCGTGCAGTCTGCCGACGATCAGGCTGCGCCCGTAGCCCCTGTCCAGGTCTCACGCATTCATTTTCGGTCGGTCAGTTTTGCATATCCCAATCGTTCTATTGCCATTCATGATCTCCATCTCCAGGCCAGGGTTGGCGAGGTGCTGGCTTTGGTTGGCCCGTCGGGAGCGGGTAAGTCCACTTTGATGAATTTGCTGTTGCGACTCTACGAGCCAACAGCTGGTCAGATTCTATTCGATGACGTCAATATATGCCATTGTGGCCTGTCTTCCCTGCGCCGTTGTATCGCCATCGTCCCCCAGGAGAGCATGCTGTTTAACATGTCTATTCGAGATAACATCAGTATCGGTGCTGGGCCCGTGTCTGACGCCCGTATTCAGGCGGCTGCAACCCTTGCAGGGGCCCATGATTTCATTACCCGTCTACCCGATGGCTATGACACCGTTATCTCTGAAAGGGGGGGGACTCTTTCTGGCGGTCAGCAGCGTCGCCTGGCGATTGCCAGGGCAGCTGTACGCGAAGCTCCGGTATTGATTCTCGATGAGCCCATGGCCGGTCTGGATCTGCACAACAGGGCCCTCGTGACGCAGGCACTCGACAAGTTGAAGGCGAACAGGATCGTCTTGATGATTGTTCATGACGCCCCTTCGGCTCTGGCGGCTGACCAGGTTGTCATGCTGCGTGATGGCCGAGTGGTTGAGATGGGAAAACCATCTGATCTCAGTAGCTTGGAAGGCCCCTTTTCGCGCCACATGCTTGATGCTATGCCCGTTTCTGCGGCGGCATCATGATCACGCCAGCTGATCAGCTTCTGGCTCGTAGTGATACTGCTCTGCCAGGCCTTGATTGTCTTCTCGATACGGACTGGGTTTCCCATGCTCTCGAGGCTGAATTGGGGCTCGACGCTGCTGATCTTGCTCTTCGCTCCACCTACATTCGCTACAAACGGGGGACAAGCTGCCTCGTTGGCTTCACCGGTATCCATCAGCACAAGCGAATTGACTTCTACGCCAGGCTGCACTGTCCCGATGATCAGCCGAAGGCGGCTAAGCCCCTGGCTTCCAGGTTGACCGAATCTGAATTCGGTCCAGGTGCTTTGCTGCTACCAGATCCATGCCTTGTGTTCCTCTTCTTCCCTAACGACCATTTGATGAAACCATTGCAGAGGCTAGTGGACCATCAGCGCCGGCATAAGGTGCTCCGCGACCTGCTGCCCCGCCATTCCCCGGCTTCCGCTGCCGTGCTGACGCCTCTGCGCTACAAACCCGAGCGCCGTTTCGTTGGCAAGGTCACCACCGCTGATGGCTCCGCCTATTTGCTCAAGGTCCATGCGCGCGGCTATCGGCTTGATGGCCCGGCTTCGGTTAACCACTTCCACGCTGATGGCGCTGTTCACCTGCGACGCCGTCTTGCTGTCTGCCCCGAGTCAGGTCTGGCCCTTTATCCCTGGATTGGAGGACAGCCCCTGACCCTGGACACCGCCGACCAGCTGGCCGCCATCGGCAGCCAGCTGGCTCGGCTCCACAGTCTGAATCCATGCTCTCCACCCACCGCTGAGCTTGGCTCGCGCCCGGCTGCCCTCTCCCTGGATGTCCAAGTGGCCACGGCCCTGGCGGCCCTGGCTGCCATTGCCCCCGCCCAACTGATTCCTGCCGGGCTTCTGGCGCAGCATATCTTGCGCTGCTGGCACCACCAGCCATCCCAAGCCAGGGATCTGTGCTGCCTGATCCACGGTGATTTCAGTGCCGACCAGGTGATTGTCGATGCTGAGCGGTTCTGGTTCATCGATTTCGACCGGGCGGCCCATGGCCACCCCGTGCATGACCTGGGCTCCTTCGTCGCACGGCTCCACCACGATCAGATCACCTCCTCGGGGTCCGGCTCTTGCCCTCTCGCCGCCAGCCAGGCCCTGATCGACGGCTACTTGCGCACGTGCCCTGTGGAGCTGGAGGGCCTGATCCGGCCATCGGTGGCATTGCACTTGCTCAAGCTTGCCCCTGAGGCCTTCCGTCTCCGCGATCCCCACTGGCCCATTCGGCTGGAGCAGGTGCTCAGCCGCGCTGCTCAGATCCTGGAGGGCGTTGACGATGCTGTTTGAGGCCATTCGTCATGTGTCCAGCTCGCTGCTGCCCGCCGGGCTGCGGTCCGGTGGTTCCCTTGAGCTGGAGCGGTGCTGGCCGCTGAACGACAGTCATCTCCTCCTCGAATACCGCGATGCTGCGGGCAGGGTTCTGCCTGGCCAGTGGCGGCTCCATTCCGAGGCTCTGCACCGCCAGGCGGCCGGCTCCGCCAACCCGCCGCTGCTGATCACCGTCCCCACGCAACAGACCTTGCTGTTGCATCCAGGAGGGACAGACCGGCGCCTGCGCTCGCTGGCGTTGTTGCTGCGCTCTCGCCACAGCCAGCTGCTCTCCCATCGCCCCGGCAAGCGGGCCATCGTGCGCTGGCAGGGGCAGGATCCACCGATCTACTGCAAGCTGTTCACCTCCCAGGGCGCCTGGAGCCGTGCAGCCCTGGGCTACGCCCTGGCTTTCCGCCATGCCGCCGGCTACCGCGCGCCCCGTCTCCAGCAGCTGGCGGCCCAGTCCGGTTGCCTGTTCCTGGAGGCCGTGGCCGGCACCGACATGCACGGGCTGTTGAGCAGCGCCAGCAGCCACCAGGGCTCCGCCCGTCAGATCGGTGTCGCTCTGCGCCACCTGCAGGCCATCCCTCCCGAGCCGGGTCTTGATCTTCACCGGGCGGAGGATGAGGCAGGCCTGCTGGCGAGCTGGGTCACCCAGGTGCACGTCTACAGGCCCGATCTCGCTCTGGTGATCGCCCCTCATCTCCCTGCCGTGCAGGCCGGGTTGGCTGCTGTGGCTGATCAGCCGCTGGTGCTGACACACCGCGACCTGCACGACAAGCAGATCCTGATCGCTGCTGGTGAGCCGCCCGGCTTCATCGATTTCGACACGGTCTGTCTGGCGGATCCCACCCTGGATCTTGCCAATCTGCTGGCCCACCTCGAGCTCCGCCGGTTTCAGGGTGTCTGTACCGCCGCCGACTGTCAGCTGTGGCGGGCCGGAATTCTCGATGGCTACGGCGTGTCCGCTGTTCCGCCAGCTCTGCAGGCCTATCTCGATTCCGCCCGGCTGAGGTTGGCCTGTGTCTATGCCTTCCGCCCGCGCTGGCAGGGGGTTGTCGCCCCGCTGCTGGCCAGGATCGGTCTGCCGCCCGCTGCGTCGTGGGGCGGAGGGATTGATCCATGGGCGGGCTGAGCACAAAGGCCATTGCCCGCCCGGGTAGGGCCCGGGTTATGGGCTGCTGCCTGGCGCTGCTGGTGGCCATCGGTGATGCCAACCCATCGGCTGCCGGCCCGGTTGGCCCTGAAGGGCTGGATTCCCCGGTGCCTCCTGGGGCCGCTCCGGATGGCGGGCCGGTGACGGTGTTGCGGGGTGAAACCATCTTCGGGCTGGAGTCTCTCGATAACCTCGAGCGAGTTGATGGTGAGCCCAGCAATGGGGCCAATGTCTATTTTGGCTACCGACTCAGGCTGAATATTGATACAAGTTTTTTTGGCCGCGATCGCCTGCGCCTGCGCCTTCAGTCACGCACCATCCCCGAACTGGAGGACATAACGGGATCGTCACTCACCAACCTGGGCTTCGATGGTGATAGCCAGGGTGTTCTTGAGGTTTCTGATCTCTGGTATCGCTTTCCTCTGAGCCGGTCAACCGACCTCAGCATCACAGCGATTGGCGGCAGTCTCAGGGACAATGTGCCGGTGGTCAATCCCCTGTTCTACGGCAGCAGCCGTGGATCCATTTCTGTCTTCGGATCAGAAGATCCCATCATTCGCAGCCGGAGCGGTGCCGCGTTGGGGCTCTCCACCGACATCACGCCCCAGCTCAATCTCTCAGCAGCCGTGGTCAGCTCCGGGGCCAATGAGAGTGATTACGGCATCTTCGGTGATCGCAATGCTGCCATCCTGCAGGCCACTTACGCATCGGGCTCCCGGCTGCGGGCGGCGCTGTCATTCACGCGTAGCAACAATGACGGCAGTCTGGGCAGTGAATTCGTTGACTCGGAGACTGTTGTCGGTTCCACGGTTGCGGCCGAGGTCTTCTACAGGGTCGTTGATGGTCTGGCGCTGGGCCTGCGCGGTGGTCTCACGCAGGCCCAGGCCCTCGACCTGCCGGGCAAACCCCAAAAACGGATCAGCAGTTATGCCCTCACGGTCGGCTTCCCTGACCTGTTCGGCAGGGGAAATCTGCTCGGGTTGGTCGTCGGACGACCTCCTGCCGTGATGGAGAACAGTGAAACTCTGGTGTTCAACAGCCAAAGCGGCCATCTGGAATTGTTCTACCGCTACACAGTTTCTGACCAGCTCTCGATCACACCCGGCGTGATGCGTGTGCGTTCCCCAGATGATTTCGGGGGAAGCAACATTTACTGGATCGGTGCCCTGCGCATGACCTTCCGCTTCTGATCATCCATTTGGGGCTGCCTCAGTAGGCGTCCTGCATTTCGTAGAAATCCGGCTGCACGTAGTCCTTGCGCAGGGGCCAGCCCTGCCAGTCCTCCGGCATCAGCAGCCGCTTCGGGTGGGGATGACCCTCGAAACGGATGCCGAACATGTCGAAGGTTTCCCGCTCCTGCCAGTCCGCGCCACGGAACAGGCCGTAAAGGCTGGGGATCGTGAGGTCCCCGTCCCGTTCCAGGAACACCTTCAGCCGAACCTCCTGGGGCCGTTGGTCGGCGGTGAGGGACTGGCTGGTGCCGGCCGGCGCGTCTGCAGCGGCCACGGCATCGGCCAGCTGGGCCAGCTTGATCAGGTGATAAAAACTCACCAACCGGCCGCCGGGGCCTTCGTCGTAGCCGCCCTGGCACTGCAGATAGTCGAAGCCGCCGGCCCGGAGGGCCGTGGCCACCAGCGGCAGGGCCTGGGCCTCCACGCCGATGGTTTCCACGCCGAGATGGTCGGCGCCGAGGGCTTCGTGGTCAAAGCCCTGGCCGCTCAACCAGGCACTGATCGGCCCGGTCGCGGGGCTGGTGAGGGCGGCTTCGGCCGCGGGGGGAATGGTCTCGTCAGGCATCGGACGCAGGGGTCGGGGAGGGGGCGGCAGCCACCGCCTGGGCATCCGCCTTGGCGGCCCCCAGGGGCAGGCCGGCGGCGGCAGCCAGGGCGGCCTTCTGGGTTTCGGCCTGCAGATAGGCGCCGGTGATGATCGGCTCCACCGGCCTGAGCTGGTGGGGAACGGTGCAGTAGCGGTGGGTCTGCTGCAGCCGCCCCCTTTCGGCCAGGGCCTCGTTGCCCACCTTCTTGCGCAGCTTCTCCACCGCATCGAAGATCGCTTCGGGCCGAGGCGGGCAGCCGGGCAGATACAGGGCAACCGGGATCAGCTTGTCCACCCAGCGCACGGCGGTGGTGGAGTCGGGGGAGAACATGCCACCGGTGATCGTGCAGGCCCCCATGGCGATCACATACTTGGGCTCGGGCATCTGTTCGTAGAGCCGCACCAGCGCCGGGGCCATTTTCATCGTCACGGTGCCGGCCACAATCAGCAGGTCGGCCTGGCGGGGGCTTGACCGCGGCACCAGGCCGAAACGGTCGAAGTCGAACCGGGAACCGATCAGGGCGGCGAACTCGATGAAACAGCAGGCGGTGCCGTAGAGCAGGGGCCAGAGGCTGCTGAGCCGTGCCCAGTTGTGCAGATCATCGAGGCTGGTGAGGATCACGTTCTCCGACAGGTCGGAGGTGACCGTGGGCGCGCCCGTGGGGCCGCAGCTGGCGGCGCGCAGGTCGCGCAGGGCGTCGATCGGGAGTGTTTCGGTGGTCATTGGGTGAGGTGGGTCAGCTCCACTCGAGGGCGCCCTTGCGCCAGGCATAGGCCAGGGCCACCACCAGAATGGCGATGAAGACGAGGGCTTCGATGAAGGCCAGCAGCCCCAGCCGGTGGAAGGCCACGGCCCAGGGATAGAGGAAGACCGTCTCCACGTCGAACACCACGAACACCAGGGCGAACATGTAGTAGCGGATGTTGAACTGGATCCAGGCGCCGCCGATGGGCTCCATGCCGGATTCGTAGGTGAGCTCCCGCTCACCCCCCCGGCTCTTCGGGGCCAGCAGCTTGTTGGTGACCAGGGCCAGCACGGGCACTGCCGCTGAGATCAGCAGGAAGCCCAGGAAGGCGTCGTAGCCGTTGAGCACGAACATGCAGGGACGGCCGCAGCTGGCACCAGTCTGGCACCTGCGGGCACGGGGTGGTCGGGCCACGCTGGATAGAGTTGCCGCGATCGCCGTCAGGCCCAACGATGAGCAGCGACCCCCCCGTCGAGCCCACGGCCGCTCCTCCGGCGGACGCCCCGGATTCCCAGGACCCGCCCGAGCAGGACCCGCCCGAGGCCCTGGCGGATCCCGTGGTCGAAGACCCCGCCGAGCATCGCTTCGAGTGCCGCAGCTGCGGCTACGTCTACGACCCGGCGGAGGGGGTGAAGAAGGTGGGCATTGCCCCGGGCACGCCTTTCCTGGACCTGGATCCCACCCGATTCCGCTGTCCGGTGTGTCGCAGCAAGATGGCCGCCTTCAAGGACATCGGTCCGCGCGACAAGCCCAGCGGCTTTGAGGAGAACCTCAACTTCGGCCTCGGGGTGAACCGCCTCACCCCGGGTCAGAAGAACGTGCTGATCTTCGGTGGTTTCGCCCTGGCCATCGCCTTTTTCCTCTCCCTTTACTCGCTCCGCTGATGTTCCCCGTCCTTCGCAGGCTGCTGAGCCCGCTGCTGTCGCTGCTGCTGGTCGTGGCTGTCGCCGCCGGCCTCAGCGGCTGTGTCACCACCGGCCTGCCCGTGGCCGCCGCCAGCCCCTGGCAGCCCGTGGCCCTCGACACCCGCTCCAACCCGCTGGATGTGGCCTTCAGCGACGACCGCCATGGCTTCCTGGTGGGCAGCAACCGGCTGATCATGGAAACCGGCGATGGCGGTGCCAGCTGGGAACCCCGCCAGCTCGACCTGCCCGAAGACGAGAACTACCGCCTGATCAGCATCGATTTCCGTGGCGATGAGGGCTGGATCGTGGGTCAGCCCGGTCTGCTGCTGCACAGCACCGACGCCGGTCGCAACTGGAGCCGCCTGTTTCTGGACACCAAGCTGCCCGGAGAGCCCTACCTGGTGACCGCCCAGGGCCGGGGCCGGGCTGAACTGGCCACCAATGTGGGCGCGGTGTACAGCACCGGCGACGGCGGCACCACCTGGCAGGCCCTGGTGAGCGATGCCTCCGGCGCCGTGCGCGATCTGCGCCGCAGCGACGATGGCCGCTACGTGAGCGTCAGCGGCCTCGGCAACTTCTTCTCCACCTGGGATCCGGGCCAGGCCACCTGGCAGGTGCACCAGCGGGCCAGCAGCCAGCGCATCCAGACCATCGGCTTCCAGCCCGACGGCAACCTCTGGATGGTGGCCCGTGGCGCCCAGATCCGCTTCAACGCCGATCCGGCCGATGTGGAGAGCTGGAGCAAACCCGTGATCCCGATCACCAACGGCTTCGGCTATCTCGACATGGCCTGGGCGCCGGACGGCACCGTCTGGACCGGCGGCGGCAGTGGCACCCTGCTGGTGAGTGACGATGGCGGCAGCCAGTGGCGCCGCGACCCCGTGGGGGCCGAGCAGCCCAGCAACTTCACCCGCATCCTCTTCCCGGCTGCGGGCAAGGGCTTCGTGCTGGGTGAGCGCGGCTCCCTGCTCCGCTGGGTCGGTTGAGCCGTTGCGGCCCTGCGGCGGCGCCGCTCAAGCCCGTGACCCTCAAGGTTGCGACCCTCTGTAACCAAGGGGCGCTGGCCGGCTCGCGAGGTGCGGCCAGCCCCCTAGGATCACCGGGCTGAACGCTGAACGCCATGGCTGCCGGCTCGACAGGGGAACGTCCGTTCTTCGAAATCATCACGAGCATCCGTTACTGGGTGATCCACGCGGTCACCCTGCCTGCCATCTTTCTGGCCGGCTTTCTGTTCGTGTCCACGGGGCTGGCCTACGACGCCTTCGGGACCCCCCGGCCCGATGCCTACTTCCAGGCCCAGGATCTGAAGGCGCCGGTGGTGAGCCAGCGCTACGACGCCAAGAACCAGCTTGATCAGCGCCTCAAGTAAGCCATGACCCAGTCGTCTGTCTCCACCACGCCGCGCAACTACCCGATCTTCACGGTGCGCTGGCTCTCGGTCCATGCCCTCGGCATTCCCACGGTGTTCTTCCTGGGTGCCCTGGCTGCCATGCAGTTCATCCGCCGCTGACCCATGGCCCTGCAACGCAACCCCAACCCCAACAACCTGCCGGTTGAACTCAACCGAACCAGTCTTTACCTGGGTCTGCTGTTCATTTTTGTGATCGGCATTCTGTTCACCAGCTATTTCTTCAACTGATCGGGAGGCATCACCATGAGCGGTAAGAAATCCAACCTGCCCGACGGTCGCATTCCCGACCGCCTGCCCGATGGCCGTCCGGCCGTGGCCTGGCGTAGCCGCTGGACCGAAGGGGCCCTGCCCCTCTGGCTGGTCGCCACCGCCGGTGGCATGGCCGTGATCTTCGTGGTGGGCCTGTTCTTCTACGGCTCTTACGTGGGTGTGGGTTCGGCCTGAGTTCCCCATCTCCTCATCCAGCGGCGGCTCCGGCCGCCCCACTCCGGGCCCATGGGGCCCGTTTTCGTGGCTGCTACCCGTTGTCTCAGGCGCCTCCAGGCCTGCCACCCACCACCGCCGGCACCGCCTCCGGTGCCAGCCGCCGGTCGTCCGCCGCCTCGGTGGCCCGCAGGTCCTTGAGCACCACCACCCCCTCGGCGGCCTCCTGATCGCCGATCACGGCGGCCCAGCGGGCGCCGCTGCGGTCGGCCCGCTTGAACTGTTTGCCGAAGGCGGCGGCGCTCAGGTCCAGCTCCACCACCAGCCCCTGCTGCCGCCAGCGCTGGGCCACCACCAGGGCCTGGCGCTCCGCCGCTTCTCCCCGGCTCACCAGGTAGAGATCGGCTGCGGCCGGAGCCCCATTGCCCCGGGCCGCCGCCGCCAGCAGCACCAGCCGCTCCATGCCCAGGGCCCAGCCCACTGCCGCCGTGGTCGGGCCGCCCAGCTGGGCCACCAGGCCGTCGTAGCGGCCGCCGCCACACACCGTGGCCTGGGCCCCCAGCTGGCTGCTGGTGATCTCGAAGGCCGTGTGGCTGTAGTAATCCAGTCCCCGCACCAGCCGGGGGTTGAGCTGGAAGGGAATGCCCAGCGCCTCCAGGGCCTGCCGCACCTGCCGGAAGCGCTCGTGGCTTTCCGGTGCCAGGGCATCGGCCAGGCTGGGGGCGCCGGCCAGCAGGGCCTGGGTGTCGGGATTCTTGCTGTCGAGCACCCGCAGGGGGTTGGTGGCGATCCGCTGCTGCGAATCGGCATCGAGCCGCTGGCGCTGGCTTTCCAGCCAGGCCACCAGCTCGGCCCGATACCGCCGGCGATCCTCCGGCGTGCCCAGGCTGTTGAGCTCCAGCGTCAGCCCCTGCAGCCCCACCGCCGCCAGCAGCTCCCAGGCGATGGCGATCGCCTCCGCATCGGCCCGGGCGTCGGCCACCGCCAGCAGCTCCAGGCCGATCTGGTGAAACTGGCGCTGGCGGCCCGCCTGGGGCCGCTCGTAGCGAAACATCGGCCCGCTGTACCAGAGCCGCTGCGGTCCGGCCGCCAGCAGGCCGTGTTCAATGGCCGCCCGCACCACCGAGGCAGTGCCCTCCGGCCGCAGGGTGCAGCTGCGGTCGCCCCGGTCCACGAAGGTGTACATCTCCTTGCCCACCACATCGGTCGCCTCGCCGATGCCGCGGGCAAACAGTTCGGTGGCCTCGAGCAGCGGTGTGCGGATCTCGCGCACGCAGGCCCGGCGAAAGTGCTCGCGGGCAGTGGCTTCAATCTCCTGCCAGAGGGCCGTCTGCTCCGGCAGCAGATCCACCATCCCCCGCAGGCTCTTCAGCGCGTCCACCGCTTGCCCCCAAAGGGGCCCAGTCTGCCCGGCCGCCGTCAGCCCTCCCAGGAGGCAGCGCTCCGGCTCAGTGGCCGGCGGCCAGCCGCTCGCGGAAGTAGGCGATCGTGGGCTCCAGGCCCTGCTCCAGGGGCACCTGCGGTTCCCAGCCCAGTTCGCGGCGGGCCAGGTCGATCACCGGCTGGCGCTGCAGGGGATCGTCCTGGGGGAGGGGCAGATCCACCAGCTCCAGCGATGGGTTGATCCGGTCGCGCACCAGCTCGGCCAGCTGGCGGATCGTGAATTCGCCCGGATTGCCGATGTTGATCGGACCGCAGTGGTTGCCGTTCATCAACCGGATCATGCCCTCGATCAGGTCATCGGCATAACAGAAAGAGCGGGTCTGCCGGCCGCCGCCGTAGAGCGTGAGCGGTTCGCCGCGCAGGGCCTGCACGATGAAGTTGCTCACCACCCGGCCGTCGTTGGGCAGCATGCGCGGCCCGTAGGTGTTGAAGATGCGCATCACCCGGATCTCGGTGCCGTGCATGCGCTGGTAATCGAAGCAGAGCGTTTCGGCGATCCGCTTGCCCTCGTCGTAGCAGCTGCGGATGCCGATCGTGTTCACGCAGCCCCGGTAGCTCTCGGGCTGGGGGTGCACCTCCGGATCGCCATACACCTCGCTGGTGCTGGCCAGCAGCAGCCGGGCTCCCACCCGGCGGGCCAGGCCCAGCATGTTGTAAGTGCCGAGAAAGCTGGTCTTGGCTGTCTTGATCGGGTTGAACTGGTAGTGCACCGGCGATGCCGGGCAGGCCAGGTGCCAGATCCGGTCCACCTCCAGGCGGATCGGATCGGTCACGTCGTGGCGGATCAGCTCGAAGTTGGGGTGGCCGATCCAGTGGCGGATGTTGTCCTTGCGGCCGGTGAAATAGTTGTCGAGACAGATCACTTCCTGGCCGGCATTCATCAGCCGGTCGGTGAGGTGGGAACCAAGGAAGCCGGCACCGCCGGTGATCAGGTTGCGCAGGGTCATCTCAGCCCTCCCCCACGCGCCACACCTTGAGGCCGGCGGCCCTGGCGGCGGCGGCATCGGCCACGGCACGGGCATCGAACAGCCAGGCCGGCCGGCGCATCACCGCCGCCACCGGCGCCCAGTCGAGGCTGGCGAACTCCTCCCATTCGGTGATGATCAGCACGGCATCGGCGCCACGGGCCGCATCCACGGGCGTGGGGGCCGTGCTCCAGCTGCCTTCGCCCGACAGGCCTCCTCCGGCTTCGCTGGGGGGGCTGCCCAGGTCGGCGGTGATCTGGGCCGGGCCCACCTTGGGATCCACGATCGTGAGGTGGGCGCCTTCCTCGATCAGATCGCGGCAGATGCGGATCGCCGGCGATTCGCGCGTGTCGTTGGTGTCGGCCTTGAAGGCGAAGCCCAGCACCGCCAGCCGTTTGCCGGTCACCGTGCCGAACAGGTGGTTCACCACCAGGCGGGCGATGCGGTGCTGCTGCCAGCCGTTGAGCGTCACCACGCTCTCCCAGTAGGCGGCCACCTCCTCCAGTCCGTAGTGGCGGCAGAGGTACACGAGGTTGAGGATGTCCTTCTGGAAGCAGCTGCCACCGAAGCCAGGGCCGGCCTTGAGAAATTTGGGTCCGATGCGCGAATCGGTGCCGATCGCCCGCGACACCTCGCGCACATCGGCGCCGGTGGCCTCGCAGAAAGCGGCGATGCTGTTGATCGAGGAGATGCGCTGGGCCAGGAAGGCGTTGGCGGTGAGCTTGGAGAGCTCGCTGCTCCAGAGATTGGTGCGCAGAATCCGTTCATCGGCCACCCACTGGCCGTAGATCCCGGCCAGGGCCTCGATCGCCGTTGGATCCTCGCCGCCGATCAGCACCCGGTCCGGGGCTTCCAGATCTCCGATCGCCGTGCCTTCGGCCAGAAATTCGGGGTTGGAGAGCACCGAGAAGGTCTTCTCGCCGCTGTCCTGGGCGGCGGCCAGGATCGCCTTCACCGCCTCGGCGGTGCGCACCGGCAGGGTGCTCTTCTCCACCACGATCGTGTGCCCCTGGGCGCTGGCCGCCACCTGGCGGGCCGAAGCCTCGATCCAGCGCAGATCGCTGGCCTGGCCTGCCCCCTGGCCGCGGGTCTTGGTGGGGGTGTTCACCGCCAGAAACACCATATCGGCTGCCGCGATGGCCGCATCCACCGCGGTGGTGAAGTGCAGGTTGCGGCCGCGGGCGCGGCCCACCACCGCATCGAGCCCCGGCTCATACACCGGCAGCTTCGAGAGGTCGGCATCGTTCCAGGCGGCGATGCGCTGCTCATTGAGATCCACCACCGTCACCTGGACGTGGGGGCAGCGGTCGGCGATCACCGCCATGGTGGGGCCGCCCACATAGCCGGCGCCGATGCAGCAGATGCTGCGCACCGTGGTGCCCGCCGCACCCCTGGGCCCATCTCCACATGTCGGGCTGGAGGCGGGTGGAGCGGCGGTCATGCGGCTGGGTCGGCGATCGGCCGAGATTAGGCGCAAAGGTTCTGCCGGGCGCCAGGGCGGGACAGCGCAGCGGCAGGCCCTCAGTCGGCCTGGGGCAGCAGCGCCCGCAGCCGTTCGCGGAAATCACCCTTGGGCATGCCGCCCTTCACTTCGCCGTGGATCACGAATTCGGCCTCCACGTCACTGACCAGCAGGTAGGTGGGCCAGCCCATGCCTTCCTTGCCGGGGTACTGGGCCAGCAGCACCCGCCGGTAGCGCCGATACATGTCCGTGTCCTGCAGCATCACACTCACGAATGCCAGCCCCAGTTCCTCGGCCACCCGGGCGTCGTAGTTGCTCATGCGGTGGCAGGTGCCGCAGTCCTCGGAGCTGAACTTGAGCACGGTGATGGCGGTCATGGCTGGGGCCGATGGTGGGCCGGATCGTAGGCAGATCAGGGCCGTTCCCGCTCCAGCCGTGCAGCGCGCCCCTGCCGCAGCCGCTCTCCGAGCATCGGGCCGCGGGGCACGCCGGCGGCCATCAGCTCCGCCGCTGTGCATTCCGGGCCCAGGTGGCGCCAGCGCAGCCACCAGCGCAGCAGCGGCCGCCGTGGCCCCCGGTCGCCGGCCAGCAGCAGGGCCACCGTGTCGGCCCTGCTGGCTCCTTCCAGCAGGGCCGTCCAGCTCGCTGCGGTGCGGGGGGGGGGTGCGGCGGCCAGCCGTGCCTCCAGGGCCAGGCCATCGGCCAGCAGCCGCTGTTGGCGGCCGGGCAGCTGCAGCCGTTCCGCCAGGGCCAGGGGCTCGGCTGCGGCGCTGATCAGCACCGGCAGTTTCGGCAGCCCCAGCCTCTCCCCCCAGCGCAGGCGCCGCCGCCAGTGGCGGTCGGACTGCAGGGCCGGATCCAGCAGGGTCAGGCCCCCCCAGTGCTGGAGGTGGGCCAGGGCCTGCCGCCAGTTCTCCCGTTCCAGCAGCAGCTCCAGTTCCATGCGCAGCCGGGTGCCCAGGGCCGGTGGTGCCGCCGCCGGCGGATCGCCGCCGCGCCAGGGCCAGGGCCAGGCCGTCAGGGTGCGGCGCACCTGGGCCCGGCTCTCCTCCGCCAGCTCGAAGCCGAGCCTGGCCGCATAGCGCGCGCCGCGCACCACGCGGGTGGGGTCGTCGGCCACGCTGCCCCCATGCAGAAACCGCAGCTGTCGCGTCCGCAGGTCGCTGCGGCCGCCGTGGGGGTCCAGCAGTCGCTCGGTGTCGCCATCGAGCAGCAGCGCCATGGCGTTGATCGTGAAGTCACGCCTGGCCAGGTCGTCTTCCAGCCGACCGGCACTCACCTGCGGGTTTTCCCCCGGTACCGGATACCGCTCGCACCGGGCCGTGGCCACATCCAGCAGCAGGGGCCCCTCCGGCAGCTGCAGTTCCAGTTCCACCGTGCCGTAGGCCCCATGTTCCTGGCAGTAGGTCACCCCCGCCGGCCCCAGCTGCCGCTGCAGCCGGCGGGCCAGGCCATGGGCGGCCGGCAGCGCCGTCGGCGCCGAGGCCGGCTCCACCACCAGATCCAGGTCCGGCACCCCCCGCCAGGGGTCGTTGTGCTCCCGGTGCAGCAGCAGATCCCGCACCGCACCCCCCACCAGCGCCAGGCGATCGGCTTCGCCGCAGCTCTGGAGCAGCGGCAACAGGCTGGCCGGCAGTCCGGGCAGGGGCATGGCGGCAGCGGGCCCGCTCAGGGGGAGACAATGGCGCATCATCCCCAACCGCTGCGTTGTCCGCCCTCACCCGTTGTCTTGTGGAGGAGGCGGCCGCCATCGCCGCCACCGCCTCCCGCCTCGATGCCCAACAGGTGGAAACGGCGCTGGCCCTGCTGGATCGCTGCTCCGGCGCCGGCGCCAAGCTGGTGATCACCGGGGTGGGCAAGAGCGGCATCGTGGCGCGCAAGATCGCCGCCACCTTCTCCTCCATCGGCTTGATGGCCATCTACCTCAATCCCCTCGACGCCCTGCACGGCGATCTGGGGGTGGTGGCCCCAGACGATGTGACGCTGTTGCTCTCCAACAGCGGCGAGACCCAGGAGCTGCTCGAGATCCTGCCCCACCTGCGCCGCCGCGGCACCAGCCGCATCGCCCTGGTGGGCCGGGTGGAGTCCGGCCTGGCCCGCGGCTGCGATGTGGTGCTCGATGCCTCGGTGGATCGGGAGGTCTGCCCGCTCAACCTGGCCCCCACCGCCAGCACGGCGGTGGCGATGGCGATCGGCGATGCCCTGGCCGCCGTGTGGATGGAGCGGCGCGGCATCTCCCCGCAGGATTTCGCCCTCAATCACCCGGCCGGTTCCCTCGGCAAGCAGCTCACCCTCACCG
>JBKDDA010000074.1:0-10209 GCA_046313055.1 Synechococcaceae cyanobacterium
GGTCATGGCCCGGCCGCCCTTGTAGGTGCCGTCGGGATAGCCGGCCACGCAGCCGTAGCGCTCGATCAGGTTGCTGAGTGCCTGGTACGCCCAGTCGGTGGGGCGCACGTCGGAGAACTGGCTGATGCTGGTGACCTGCTCCTCGCTCTCGGCTGCGTACTGGTTGACGCCGGCAAGATTGAGCTCGGAAGCGCTCACGGCAACGGGGGCCATCAGACCCAGAGCCGCAGGCGCAACCAGCAGTTGCTGGAAGGCTTTCATTGTGATCCTCACACCAAAAAGAGGAAAGGTTGCAGTTGTGCTGCCGCAGCAGCGTATCCAACTTCTGCAACGGCGCCGCCATCCATCGCCACAGCCGGACGTATCGAGGGGCACATCTGCCCGTCACCCGGCTGAGGTGCCCGACTGGGGCGCCCGGCTGAGGCAAACTGCCCCCATCGCCTCCCCATCGCGGCGCCCTGTTGCGAAGCCCCTGGTTGCGGCAGTCGATGCCGCCGCTGCTGCTGCTCCTGCTGCTCTGGGGCCTGGCCACGACCGCCGACCGCCTGTGGCTGCACCTGGATCCGGGCCTGCCGGCATGGGATCAGGCCGACTACCTCAACAGCGCCGTGGATCACGGCCGCGCCCTGGGGGTGCTGGCCGGTGGCGGCTGGACCGGCTGGGGGGGATTGCTCGACCTCTCCCCCAAGATTCCGCCCCTGGCCTCCCTGGTGAACGGCAGCGTGATCGCCCTCGCCGGTGACAGCCCAGACCAGGCCTGCTGGGCCCTGGCGCTCTGGCACGGACTGCTGCTGCTGGCGGTGGCGGGCTGGGGCCGCGACCTGCAGGGCCCCGGCCTGGGCCTGCTGGCGGCCCTGCTGGCGGCACTCATGCCCGGCCTGGCGGCCCTGCGGGTCGACTTCACCCTGGATCTGCCGCTCGCCGCCAGCACCACCCTGGCCCTCTGGCTGCTGGGGCGCTGGCAGGCTCCCGCCCCCCACGGGGGCCGCTGGGGCCAGCTGCTGGCCGCCGCCCTGGCGGTGGCCGCGGCCCTGCTGGTGAAGCAGAGCGCCCTGCTGGTGCTGCTGGTGCCTGGCCTCTGGGCCCTCGGCCGGGCCCTGGCGGGCCGGCGGCGGCGGCAGGCCCTGGTGGGGCTGGCGCTCGTGCTGGCGGCCCTGGCCCCCTGGCTGCACCACAACTGGATCACCACCCTGGGGGGCACCAACCGGGCCGTGCTCCAGGCGGGCGCCGCCGAGGGGGACCCCCCACCCCTGAGCCCGCAATCCCTGCTCTGGTATCCCCAGCGGCTGGCGGCCCTGGTGGGGCTGCCGCTGCTGCTGCCCGGCCTGGCCGCCCTGCCCCTGGCCGCCCGCACGGGCCAGGCCACGCCCCAGACCACGCCCCAGACCACGGGCCCGGGCACCGCCACCGGATCCGGCGGCGGCTGGCGCTGGCTGATGGGGGCGGCACTGGCCACCTGGCTGTGCACCAGCCTGAGCCCCAACAAGGATGAGCGCTACATCGCACCACTGCTGCCACTGCTGGCGCTGCTGCTGGCCCGGGGCTGGTGGCTGCTGGCCCGGGCCCTGCGGCGCTGGCTCGGGCCAGCACCGGGAATGCTGCTGCTGGGGGCCGGCCTCACGGCCGCGGGCCTGTTCACGGTCCGGCAGCGGGCCCTGGCCCTGACCCCAGCCGCGCCCCGACCGGCCCCATTGGTGTGTGAACGGCTCCGGGCCGCGGTGGGGCAACGGCCCGCCACGCTGCTGGTGCTACCCAGCAGCGACGATCTGAACCAGCACACGATCACCACCTACTGCCGCCGGGACGGCGGCCGGGCCGTGGGCCGCCAGCCCCTGCCGGGAGCCACCGAGGCCGGGCGGATCGGCCAGCGCAGCCAGTGGCTGCTGCTGGCCACGGGCGACCAGGGCACCGACCGGGAGGGGGCCGACAGCCTCAGCCGCAGCCTGCGGGCCGACCCCCGTTTCCAGATGATCGCCCACTGGCCCTGGAGCGAAGGGCGCCGGCTGGAGCTGCTGCAGCGCCAGCCCGGAGCGACGGCCCCCATCCCCTTCGACCAGGATTTCATCCAGCTGGCCCGGGGCCTGGAACGGGGTCCGGCGGGTCTGGCGGCGGTGTTCGACCGGATCGGGCCGGAGCACCAGCTCGACGGCAGCCTGGAGTACCAGGCACGGGTGGCCCACTGGGCGCGGCAGCGGCTCAGCCAGCGGCCCGATGACCGCGATGCCCTCTGGAGCCTGGCCCTGCTGGCCACCCTCCGCAACCGCCCCAGCGTTGCCGCCCATTGGTACGGGCGCCTGGAGAACCTGGAGCCCGGCAGCCCCTGGCCGGCCGCCTACCGCAGCGTGGTGCTGCTGGCCGGCTGGAATCCCTGGCTGGCCGCCCAGGTGGCCCGTGGGGGACTGCGGCGCCAACCCGATCCCGTGCTGGCGGGGCTGGCCGATCTGGCCGGCAGCCTCAGCGGTGACCTGGGCCGGCTGGCGAGCCTGCGGCGCAGCCTGCCGGCCGCGGTGGAGCGGGTGACCCGTGCCCTCGCCTCGCCGGCGCCAGCCGCCGGGTCCCCTGTTTCCGAGCAACCATCCCCCTAGATGCCCGCCCCCACCCCCGACCAGCCCGGCCCAGGCCAGGCCGCCGACCGGCTTGTGCGGCGGGCGGCGGCGCTGTATCTGGTGATCGGTCTGGGCCTGCAGGGGTGGCGCATCCTGACCCTGAACGCCTCCTACGACCAGGGCACCTTTCTGCAGGAGATCTGGAACGGACTGCGGGGCCATCCCTTCGAGAGCAGCCTGGCCTCCCAGCTCTCCTCCGCGGTGCTCGTGCACGGCACGGCCCTGCCCAGCGAGAACTACCTGCATCTGGCGATGCACTTCACACCGCTGCTGATCCTCTGGCTGCCGCTGGTGGCACTGCTGGGGGTGTGGAGCCTGCCCCTGATTCAGGTGGGAGGCCTCACCGCCGGCGGACTGGTGCTGCACCGCCTGGCCCGGCAGGAGCTGGCCCGGCAGCGACAGGGCGAGCGGCTGGCCGCCTGGATCACGGTGAGTTATTTCGCCGCCGGCATGGTGATCGGTCCAGCCCTGGAAAACTTCCACGACTTCTACCCCCTGCCGCTGCTGGTGTTCACCCTGATGCTGGGCATCAGCCGGCGGCAGCTGGCGCTGTACCTTCCGGCCGCCCTGCTGCTGCCGATCGTGCGCGAAGACGTGGGCATCCTGGCCTTCGGCATCGGCGTGTGGATGGTGCTGCGGCGACCCCACTGGCGCTGGTGGGGGGTGGGGCTGGCGGCCTATGCCCTGCTCTATGTCCTGGTGGTCACCACCTTGGTGATGCCCGCCCTGGGCAGCGAGATTTCGGAGCGGTTCATGGCCGAGCGCTTCGGCCAGTTTCTGCACGGCGACACGGGTTCCACGTGGGATGTGCTGCTGGCGATGGCACGGCAACCCCTGCTGGTGCTGGCGGAACTGATCCAGCCGCTGGATCGCAGCCTGCGCTTTCTGGTCACGATCGGCCTGCCGCTGGCGCTGGTGCCGTTCCTGTCGATCGACGTGTGGCTGCTGATGGCCCTGCCCCTGTTCATCGCCCTGGTGTCCCAGGGCAAGGAAGGCCTGTCGGTGTTTCTGCGTTTCGTGCTGCTGCTGGTGCCGGGGGTGTTCAGCGGCACCGTGTTCTGGTGGCGGCGCCACGGCGGCCTGTTCGAACGGGCCCGCTTCCGGCGGCTCTGGCAGGCGGCGATCGGGCTTTCGCTCCTGTTCTGCCTGAGCGGCAACCCCCACCGCAGCCTCTCATTTCTGGTACCCGACAGCGTGGAGCCCTGGGTGCACTTCAGCCCCGCCCAGCTGCTGCAGCGGGGCCTGGCCACCAGGGCGGTGCTGGCCACCATTCCGGCCGATGCCAGCGTGTCGGCCGACACCCAGCTGGTGCCGCTGCTGGCGACCCGACCGGTGCTGCTGCGCTTTCCCCACAGCACCAGCCACCGCGATCGCAACGGCCAGCGCCAGGAGGTGAGCCTGGTGGTGAGCCAGCCGCGGCTGCTGGCCGATTACGCGCCGGCGTTTCTGCAGCAGGCCCGCTGGTTTCACAGCAGTGCCCGGCGGCTGACCGCCCTGGTGGCGGGGGGCACCTACGGTGTGCGCACCTGCACGCCCACGGTGATCGTGCTGCAACGGGGCCTCGACAGCGGCGCAGCGGGGCAGGCCTGCCTGGCGCGGGAGCTGGCGGCGGCCAGGGCCCAGCTGCAGCGCCGGGGCGATGCCTCCGATGGGGGGCGGATCTGATGGGTGGCGAGCGGGACGCCCGGCAGGCCCAGAGCGGGCCGGCGGAGGTGTGGGTGGTGGCGGCCTGCTTCAACGAGGCCGAGGGCATCGATCACTTCATCGATGCCATCAGCGGCGAGGCCGGCGTGGCGCGGCTGGTGCTGGTGGACGACGGCTCCAGCGACGGCACGGCGGCGATCATCCGCCGGCGGATCGCCGCCGGCGACCGCTGCCCGATCAGCCTGATCGAACTGACCCGCAACTTCGGCAAGGAGGCGGCGATGCTGGCCGGGCTGGATTTCGCCAGCGGCCGCTGTGGTGCCGTGGTGCTGATCGATGCCGACCTGCAGCACCCGCCGGAGCTGATCGGACCGATGATCCGCCGCTGGCGCGATGGGGCCGAAATGGTGACGGCGATCCGGGATGACCGCGACCAGGAATCACCATTGCGGATCGCCAGCGCCAGCGGCTTCTATTCGGTGTTCAACCGGCTGGTGGATTCGATCCAGCTCACCGACGGGGCCGGCGATTACCGGCTGCTCAGCGCGCCGGTGGTGGAAGCCCTCACCCGCATGCGCGAAAGCGGCCGCTTCTCCAAAGGGCTCTATCCCTGGACCGGGTACCGGAGCGTGGACCTCGGCTACCAGCGGCCTCCCCGGCCCAGCGGCCAAAGCTCCTGGAACCTGCGGCGGCTGTGGATCTATGCACTCGATGGCATCTTCAGTTTCTCGCTGGTGCCGCTGCGGGTCTGGACCGGGCTGGGCGTGCTGATCTCCCTGCTGAGCCTGGTGTACGCCGCGGTGCGGGTGGTGTGGACCCTGCTGCGCGGCATCGATGTGCCCGGCTACGCCTCGATCATCGTGGCGATCCTGTTTCTGGGGGGGATCCAGCTGATCGGCATCGGCATCCTCGGCGAATACATCGGCCGCATCTATGTGGAGACCAAACGCCGGCCCCTCTATTTCGTGCGCACCGTGAGCGGCGATGCCCCCCCCCCGCGGAACCCCGCCGGCCCGGAAGCCAGCGCCCGGTATTCGCGGGCCCGCCAGGGCGAGGCGTAGAACCTGCGCGAGGCCCCGAAGCCGGCCAGCGGGCCCAGGGGCATGTCCGGCAGGCTGGGATGCAGCAGCACCAGGGGGCGGCCCTCCGGGTCCGCCGCCGGATCGGCCGGCCGGGCCAGGCTGCGGCAGGCCGCCCCCAGGACCCCGCCGGCCATGCGCCCGGTGAACAGCACCCCGGCGAAGGCCTGGTTGCCGGCCATGCCGGCCGCTGCGATCCGCTGGGCCTGAAGCCGGTCGAGGCTGCGCAGCAGCAGCCACTTGATCAGGCCACCATTGACCAGGGTCGCCAGCCAGTCGGCCGGCGGCACACCGGTGGGCAGCGGCTCCCGCAGGCGCCGCAGCCAGACCGGCCTGCAGCCGGGTTCCAGGGTCAGCAGGCACCCCAGCACGATCGGCACCAGGTGGATGTGCTGGTGACCATCCAGGGCCGGGGCGCCGGCGCCGGTGAGCCGCTGAAAGGCCAGGATCTGGGCCCGGATCTCGATCAACAGCTGGCGCTCGAGTCGCCGGCGCCAGGGCAGGGCCGGCGGCAGCCATGAGGCCAGCAACAACGGGGCGAAGCCGGCGCGCAGATGGCCGTGGCGATCCAGCAGCAGCGGAATGAGGCCCGGGTCGGCCACGGGCGGGCCCTCCGTGAGGCAGAGGTGCAGACACAGCCGCAGGCCGGGACGACCCGGCAGACCCTCGACGGCATCGGCCAGGGCCGGAGCATTCACCAGCAGGCTGGTCCCCTGCAGGCGGCCGGCATCGTGGAGCCGGAAGATCGCCTGGTTCACCGCCGGATCCAGGCCCAGATCATCAGCATGGCAGCTGGGGGGCAGAACGCGGGGCTCGCAGTGGGGCCCATGCCCAGGGCGATCAGCGCGGCGGGCCGCATGGCGGGCCGCCAGCTTCCAGATCAGCAGATTCACCAGGGTGGGCGTGAACACCATCAGCAGCACCCCAGCGGTCCGCCTGGCGCTGCCGCCCAGCAGGGGTGGCAGCGCCAGGCTGAGCGCCAGGTTCACGCCCATCTGCACCAGCAGCCAGCGGCGGGCGAAGCGGCGGCCGCCGGTCTGGCGGCGAAAGGTGAACAGGGCATGGGCCAGATAGCCCCAGAACGAGGCCGCCAGAAAACCGCTGAGATTGGCCAGGGACAGGGCCAGACCCAGGCGCGCCAGCAGCAGCAGCAGGGTGGCGTGGAGCAACGCCGCCACGCCACCGACCAGGGCGAAGCGCACCAGTTCGTGCAGCCGGATGCGCAGCGGCCGGGAGAGCTGGGCCACCTGGACAGCGGCGAGGGCCCTTACATTGCCAGCCTGCCGCCCGCCCTGCCGTGGCCCCGATTGCGCTCTGGCTCTGGAGCCTGGCCGTGGCCCTGGTCTTCTGGGGGGCCGCCGCCCTGCGCCATGCCCTGCTGCAGAGCAATGCCTACGACCTGGGCCTGTTCGACCAGTGGGCCTGGCTGCTGGCGGCGGGCCGGCCGCCGATCTCCTCGATGGAGGGGGTGCATGTGCTGGCCGACCATGCGGCCTGGCTGTTCCCGCTGGTGGCCCTGCCCTACCGCCTGCTGGCCACGCCCCAGTGGCTGCTGGCAAGCCAGGCCCTGGCCCTGGGCCTCACCGCCATTCCCCTCTGGGCGGTGGCCCGCCAGGCGGGGCTCACGCCACGGCTGGCCTGGCTGGTGTGCGGGCTCTGGTGGCTGCAGCCGGTGGTGTTCAACGCCAACCTGTTCGATTTCCACCCGGAGGTGTGGGCGATGCCGGCCCTGGCCGGCAGCTTCTGGGCCCTGCGGGCCGGCCGCCGCTGGCTCTGGCTGGGGCTGCTGCTGGTGCTGCTGGGCTGCCGCGATGGCCTGGCGCTGGTGGTGCTGGGCCTGGGGCTGGGGGCCGCCCTGGAGCGCCGCTGGCGAGCGGCCCTGCTGGCCTGGGGCCTGGGCTTGGGCTGGCTGGTGCTGCTGAGCCGCTGGTTGTACCCGCTGCTGCGCGGCGAGGGACCCAAGGCAGCGGCAGCGGCCTACGGCCACCTGGGCGGCAGCGTGGAGGCGATCGTGCTCAACCTGCTGACCCGGCCCCAGATGGTGCTCCAGCAGGTGCCGCTGCTCGATGCACTGGTCTACCTGCTGCTGCTGGCCGTGGCGGTGGCGCCGTTCTGGCGGCGGGCCTCGCTGGCGACCCTGGCCACCGGCCTGCCGCTGGTGCTGGCCAACCTGCTCTCCAGCACCAGTTCCCAGCGCACGCTCATTCACCACTACAACCTGCCGGTGGCGGTGATCGTGGTGGTGGCGGCGGTGGATGGGCTGGCGGTGGATGGGCTGGCGGTGGCAAGGCCCCAGGGACTGCCCTGGCGACGGCTGGCCTGGGCGGCCCTCTGCTGGGCGGCCCTGGCCAAGCCGTGGTTCTTCAGCGGGCCCTACCTGGAGCGGCTGGCCCTGGTGCGACCGGCCGGTGCGGCGATCGCCACGATCGCTCCCGGGGAGGCGGTGCTCACCACCAGCTACCTGGTGCCCCAGCTCAGCGGCCGTGGTCGGATCGCCTTCCCCCGGCCGGAGCTGGCCACGGCCGACCTGGCCAGCTTCGATGTGCTGCTGCTGCATCCGGATGACCCGGGCTGGGCCTCCGATCGCCCCACCCAGGAGAGGCTGCTGGAGGCGGCCCGATCGGCGGGCTGGCGCTGCCGGCCCTGGGGTGACCAGGGCATGGAACTGTGTCGACGGCCCGATCCGCGGACCTGATCAGCCAGGCCGGCCCAGACAGCTGGTCCAGGCAATCGGTCCAGACAGCTGGCCCCTGAAAGAACGATGCCCCCGCCATTGCTGACGGGGGCTCTCGCCGGGTCCGCTCTGGCGCGGAACCGTGGATCAGGGTGATGGCGCCGCGATCAGCCGGCGTTCTCCGCGATCAGCAGACCCTTGCTGGAACAACTGTGACTCACGGGCACCTCCTCCTTGTGGGATCGAGCACCAGCCGATGGCACATTCGGGAATCTGACCCGGAGGCCAGCCCCATGCCACTGCTGGCAGGACGTGCATAGTTTATCGGGATGGAACAGGCCGGTGCGATCAGGCGGCGGGGCCAGGGCAGCCGCTTCGGCCTGGCCCTGCTGGGACTGTGGGGAGCGGCCCTGCTGCTGCACCTGGGCGGCCTGGCCGCTGAACCGCTGCGCGACTGGGACGAGGCGATCGTGGCCCGGGTGGCCCTCGAACTGACGGAGCGGCACGGGCTGGGTCGGCTGCTGCCCACCTTCTGGGGGGAGCCCTATCTGAACAAACCGCCCGGTGTGCACCTGCTGATCGCTGCGGCGATCGACCTCTGGCGGGGCCCCGGCGGGGCCGGAGCCGCCGCCCTGCCCCCCGCCTGGCTGGTGCGGCTGCCACCGGCCCTGGTCGCCACCGGCCTGCCCCCATTGCTGGCCCTGGTGCAGCGGCGGCTGCGCCCCGACAGGCCCGACATGGCACTGGCGGCAGGCACCATCGGCCTGACCCTGCTGCCCCTGGTGCGCCATGGCCACCTGGCCATGCTCGATGGCAGCCAGCTGGTGGCCATGGCGCTGGTGTGGCTCGGGGTGCTGAGTGCCGGAGGCGCCAGCGGCGCCAGCCTGGCGGCGGGCCTGCTGACCGGCTGTGCCACCAGCGGCCTGCTGCTGCTCAAGGCTCCGGTGGCGCTGCCGGTGCTGGTGGCGGCCCTGCTGCTGCGGGCCCTCGATCGCGACCTGGGGAGCCCCAGCTGGCGGGCGCTGCTGCTGGGACTCGCCCTGGGCCTGCTGCCCGGGCTGGGGTGGCATGGGCTGCACGGGCTCGTGCGGGGGGCGGCAGCCCTGCACATGTGGACCGGCCAGGGGCTGGCGCGGGTCACCACCAGCCTGGAGAACCATCCGGGCGGGCCGCTGCCGCCACTGGTGCAGGTGGTGGGCGGCGGCGGGCCCTGGCTGCCGCTCTGGCCAGCGGGGATGGCGATGGCCTGGCGCCTTCGCCGCCGGCGGGAAGGGCGCTGGCCCCTGGGTCTCAGCCTGCTGGCCAGCGGCCTGGTGCTGCCGCTGCAGACCCAGCTGCCCTGGTACAGCCTGCTGCTGTGGCCGCCCTTCGCCCTGGTGGTGGCGCCGGTGCTGGCCGACCTGGTGGCCGGGCGGCTCGCCCCCCGGCTGGAGAGGGGAGTGGCTGGCCTCTGGAGCACCCTTGGAGGCCTGCTGCTGCTGGGGGTGCTGCTGAGCCGGCTGCCGGGGCTGCCGGCTGACCTGGCCCGACCAGCTCCCCTGGCCCTGCCGGCCGGGGTGGGCCTGCTGCTGGCGGGGCTGCTGCTGGGGCGGGGTCGGCGACGGCTGGGGGCGGCCCTGCTGCTGACCGGATGGTGCGGCTCCCTGCTGCTGCTGTTCGCCGGTCCTCTGTGGAACTGGGAACTGAATGAGCAGCCGCCGATCGCACCGCTGATTCCCCTGGTGAGCCAACGGCCCGCCCAGGGCGCGGCCCTGCTGGTGGCGGAAGGAATGGATCGTCGCTACAGCCTGGCCTGGTATGCCGGCCAGCCCCTGGCACCCTGGCCGGCCCACGGGGATCGGCCGTTGCCCGCAGCCTTTGCGCTGGTGGCACCGGCCGATGGATCGGCCATGCCCGTTCAGCCGCTGCCCGCCCCACCGGCAACGGTGCATTGCCAGCTGAGCGATGCGCCCGGCGGGGGCAACTGGGCACGCTGGTGGTGCGAGCAGCGGCCGGCACCCCACAAAAAAAGGGGTGCCTGACGGCACCCCCCCAAACCATCGCCAGCGATCAGAGAGCGTTGCCGCGGGGCAGAACCTCTTCGGGGAAGGTGAAGTTTTCGTGCGGTTGGTCGGCCGTTGCCATCCAGGCCCGCAGGCCTTCGTTCAGCAGAATGTTCTTTGTGTAGAACGTCTCGAACTCCGGATCCTCCGCAGCCCGGATCTCC
>JBKDDA010000075.1:0-1045 GCA_046313055.1 Synechococcaceae cyanobacterium
TTGTAGTAGCGGGTGACCGCATCGCGGAAAGCAATGCTGCCTGGTGCTCCGCTGCCCTCAGGCAGCAGGGTGCAATCGAATGATGCCTCCGGCACCGTGAAGTGAATCGGCATCTGATCGGCGGCCATCGTGTGCCTTACTCCGCCACTGGAACCCACTCATACCAGCCGTTGAGGCCGAGTGCCGCAGCCCATCCGTCGATGATCGCCTGGTCGGTGGGTTCAGCGCTTTCGGCCGCGGCCGCGGTGGAGTTGGAAGTGGTGGCGATCTGGATCAACTGCCGCGCCACCCTGCCATAACCCCCTGACACGTAGGGCACCCCCAGGTGGGGGCAACCCAGCAGGTCGCCACCGAAAATCGCATAGGCCGCGTTCATCCCCACGCTGGCGTCGAACACCTGGGCCGGGAAACTGGAGCGGTTGCTGCTGGACAGCACGCCGAGGTTGTCGTTGATCTGACCCTCGATCGTTTCGGCCTGCGCCTGGTGCAGATCAGGGCAGTGCCCACGGATCCAGCGGTCCACCAGTAGCCCGGGGCCCATCGATCGCAGCTGCAGCATCAGACCGCTGAGGATGAAACGGCCCAGCTCCCCCACCTTGGCCGCCGGCATAGAGGGGTAGAGAGCCTCAAGTTCGGAGCAGAGGCGCTTGAGCATCCCCGGCTTCTCCCGCACCTGGGTCGGCCGATCGGGCTGGGCCATGCCCCGCAGCAGAAAGCGGCACTGGCTGGTGATCAGGTAATCGCTGGCCGCGCCTTCCCGCTGAAGACGCAGCAGATGGCTGGCCTGCGCCGGGCCCGCTCTGCGGATCTTGGCGAGCACCTGCAGGGCTGGATCGTCGACGATCAGCACCGGCTTGCCGCTCACCCGCTCCAGCTCCGCCAGGGCGGCATTGGTGGAAGGCAGAAAGGCACGATGGGCCTTGCTGGCAGACGGGCTCATCGTCGGGCTCCGGTGCCGGCGGAACGGAGTGGGTGCGGTGGCTCCAACGTAGCCAGGCTGATGGCACTGGACTGTTGCCGCTGGCCGGGCCCACGCGGTGCCGGC
>JBKDDA010000076.1:0-415 GCA_046313055.1 Synechococcaceae cyanobacterium
CAGCTCCTGCGGCGGCGGCCAGCCACTGCAGCTGAGGCTCTTGGCCCGATGCCGCTCAGCACCGCCGCCGCCTGGTCTTTGCCGGCCAGAGTGGTCCTCAAATGGCCAGTGGGCACCGGAATCGATGGCACCGATGGATCCCGCCGTAGCTCCAGCGGTCCTGTTTCTTACCCACGGCTCACCGATGTTCGCCATCCAGCCCGGCGCAGCTGGCGCAGCACTCACGGCCCTGACCCGCGGACTGACGCGGCCGCGCACCGTATTGGTGATCAGCCCTCACTGGGAAACGGAGCTGCCCACCGTCTCCACAGCCAGCCAGCTGGAGACGATCCAGCCCTGTACGCCATTCAGTGCCCGGCCCAAGGGTGGGCCGCAGAACGAGTGACCTGCAGCACGAAGTCGGTGCGGGTTAGAC
>JBKDDA010000077.1:0-25476 GCA_046313055.1 Synechococcaceae cyanobacterium
TGAACCCTGGCCCCATCTGATGTGCTGGTGATCGGCGCCGGCCCGGCGGCCCTGGCGATCGCCGCTGAGCTGGCCGGCCGGGGCCTGGCGGTGGCCGGCCTCGCGCCCGGCGATCCCGATGCCCCCTGGCCCAACACCTACGGCATCTGGGCCGAGGAGCTGGCCCCCCTGGGCCTCGACCACCTGCTGGCCCACCGCTGGCTCGACACAGTCAGCTATTTCGGCTCCGGCGGGCCGGCGGGTTCCGCGCCTCTGCGCCACGGCCGGCCCTACGGCCTCTTCGACAAAACGGCCCTCCAGCACCACTGGCTGGGCCGCATCGAGGCGGGCGGGGGCCGCTGGCATCGGGGCCAGGCGGTGGCCATGGCCCATGACCCCGCTGGCTCCACCGTGACCACCGCAGACGGCACCGAGCTCCAGGCCCGCCTGGTGGTCGACGCCACCGGCCACGAACCCGTCTTCGTACAGCGTGGCAGCGACGGCCCGCTGGCCGGTCAGGCCGCCTACGGCATCGTCGGTCGCTTCAGCGCACCGCCGATCGCACCGGGGCAGTTCGTGTTCATGGACTTCCGCTGCGATCACCTCAACGGCGAGGAGCAGCGCCGCCAGCCGCCCACGTTTCTGTATGCCATGGACCTGGGGGACGGCCTCTTCTTCGTGGAGGAGACATCGCTCGCCCTGGCCCCCCCGGTGGCCTTTCCGCTCCTGCAGGATCGCCTTCAGCGCCGGCTGGCCCAGCGCGGTGTGGTGGTGCAGGAGGTGTGCCACGAGGAGTTCTGCATCTTTCCCATGAACCCGCCCCTGCCCGATCTCCGCCAGAGGGTGCTGGGCTTCGGCGGCAGTGCCGCCATGGTGCATCCGGCTTCCGGGTACATGGTGGGTGGTCTGCTGCGGCGGGCGCCCGATCTGGCCGCCGCCATCGCCGCCGCCCTGGCCTCCGGCAGCGGCGATGCCGATGCCTGGGCCCGCTCGGCCTGGCAGGGGCTCTGGCCCGCCGACAAGCGCTGGACCCACGCCTTCTTTCGCTTCGGCCTTGAAAAGCTGATGCGATTCGAGGAAGACCGCCTGCGCCACCACTTCGCCAGCTTCTTTTCCCTGCCGCCGGAGCAGTGGTATGGCTTTCTCACCAATACCCTTCCCCCCCGCCAGCTGCTGGCGGCGATGGTGCGCCTCTATGGCCTCGCCCCCTGGGACGTGCGCCTCGGGCTGATGGCCCTCCAGGGCCGGGAGGCCAGCCTGCTGCTGCGCCTGTTCGGTTCCTGAGCGTGTCCGCCCCGCCGTGCCTGCCCTGCCTACGGTGGGCGCAACTGCTTCCAGGCCTTGGCCGAGGCCCCCATCTCCGCTTCTGCCCAGCCCGCCGGCTCGCCCGGGGAGGAGCTGGCGGCCGTGGTGGCGGCCCTGCGGGCCGGCGTGTCGCCGGCCGATGGCGGGCCCAACGGTTTTCGAGGCCGGCTGGAGCAGCTGGAGCAGCGGCTGCCGGCTGACCTGGAGCGTGATCTGGCGTTGCTGGCCGGGGTGTGGGAGTTGCGCTGGAGCAGCGGCGGTCAGGCCTACCTGGCGGTGGCCCCGTGGCTGGAGAACCTGCAGATTCTCGATCCGGCCGGCGGCCGGGCCATGAACCTGCTGCGGCTGGCCGGTCCCCTGGGGGCCCCGGCGGCCATCGCTGTGCGGGCCCGCATCGCCATGGCATCGCGCCAGCGAGTGAGTGTCAGCTTCGAACGTGGCGGCTGGCTGGGGCCCCGCCTGGCCGATCGTCGCCTGGCCTTGCTGGCCCCCGTCAAGCAGCCCTTTCCCGCCTGGCTCGACATCACCGTGCTCAGCCCGGAGCTGCGGGTGTGCCGCGGCAACGCCGGCACCCTGTTCGCCCTGCTGCGCCGCCCCGACCTCAACCCGGCCACCTTTCTCGACTGACCGCCGCGTGACCGCCGCGTGACCGCCGCTTGAGTGCAGCGCCGCTGCTGAATCACCAGAGTCGGTCCTCGCCGCCGCTCTCCAGGCCGTCCTCCAGGCCCTCCTCCGGGTCGTCGTCGGCCGGGGGCCAGCTGAGCTGCACCACCACCGGCGCATGGTCGCTGGGCTGCTCATTGCCCCGCAGTTGCCGCTCGATCACGCAGCCGGTGGCGCAGGCCTGCAGGCTGGGATCCAGGTAGATGTGGTCGATCCGCCAGCCCCGGTCCCGTTCCCAGCCGCCGCTGCGGTAGTCCCACCAGCTCCAGTGGCCGCTGGCGGGTTCGAACAGCCTGAAGGCATCGCCCAGCTGATCACCGAGGGCGCCCGCCAGGGCCTGCCGTTCGGCATCGCTGGCCATGATGCCGCCGCTCAGCCGTTCCGGGTCGTGGATGTCGCGCGCCTCCGGTGCGATGTTGAAATCCCCTGCCACCAGCAGGGGATCCCCCTGCTGCTCCAGCACCGCCCGATAGCGGGCCAGGCAGGCCAGCCAGCGCAGCTTGTAGCCGTACTTGTCGCTGCTGAGCGCTGATCCGTTCGGCACGTAGAGGTTGAGCACCCGGATCCCCTCGATCCGGGCGCTGATCACCCGCTTCTGCTCCTCCAGGGCCAGGGCATCGGCATCGTCGGGCAGCAGGGCCCCGAAGCCGCGGCAGCCATCCTCGATCGGCAGCCGGCTGAGAATCGCCACACCGTTGTAGGACTTCTGGCCGGCGAACACCGCGCCGTAACCCAGCTGTTCGAAGGCGGCGATCGGGAACAGCTCATCGGCCACCTTGGTTTCCTGGAGGCAGACCACCTCCGGCCGCTCGCCCTCCAGCCACGCCAGCAGCTGGGGCAGGCGGGTCCGCACGGAATTCACGTTCCAGCTGGCGATGCGCATGGCCCGATTCCCCTACATTGCTGCCACGCCATGATCCGCGATGCGGCGCCGACCATGAAACCCTCCCCCCTGATGCTGGCCTCTGGCCTGGCGGCTTTCAGCCTGGTGGCCTCCGGCCTGGTCAGCGGCCGCGCCCATGCCCAGCAGCAGGGGTACGGCCAGACGATCGGCGGCACCACCCAGGAGCGCCAGGTGCTCGACAACGGCCCCACCACGGGCAAGGCCGCCCCGCTGATCAACCCCGCCAACCCCCTGGATCTGATGAACCAGATCCGTCGTGGCAACGCTCTCAACGACGCCACGCCGCCGAGCAGCGCCATTGATCAGGCCCTCAGCGACTTCGAGGGCCAGAAGCCGGCGATGCCCTGAGTGGTTCAAGGGCCCAGCGGGCGGCCAGCCCGTCGAGCAGGGCATCGGGCTGGTCGGGCTGGCCGCCCCGCTGGCGGGCCAGGGCCAGCGCCTCCACGGCCCCCCGCCGGTCACCCCGTTGCTTGAGCACCAGGGCCAGGCCCAGCAGGGGTCGGCGATCGGTCGGGTAGGCCGCCGCCAGCTGGCGGTAGGTGGCCGCCGCTCCGGCAGGGGTGCCGCGCCGCAGCTGGATCTCGGCCAGCAGCAGTCCCAGGGGCAGGCCGGTGGGTGTGCTGGTCGGCTGGGCCACCGCCCGGTTGTAGGCCTGGCGCACGCGTGCTTCTGCGGCCAGGCCCCGGCCCTGCTCCAGCTGCAGTTGACTCCACTGCTGCAGGGCCTCCACCGAATCAGGGCTTCGGCTGAGGATCTGGCGCAGTTCCCGTTCGGCGCCGGCCCGGTCGCCGGCCTCACGGCGCAGCTCCGCCAGCAGCAGCCGCAACGACCGCCGGTCCGGCTCCCGGTCGGCCATGGTCTCCAGCAGGGTGATGGCCTCCTCCTGCCGCTGCAGCGCCACCAGCAGTTCCAGCAACCGCTGCTGTTCCGCCGGTCCGGCCTGGCCGCGGCTCAGGCGATCCTCCAGCCGATCCACCTGGCTGGCCAGGGCCAGTGAGCGGGGGTCGGCGGCCCGGCGCTGCAAGGCCTGGCGTTCTCCCAGCCACCAGCCCAGCGCCAGGGCCAGGCTCGCCACGGCGGCCAGCAGCGAGGGGATCCGCAGCCAGCGGCCCGAGGATTCGGGGTGGGGAGATGCAGGAACCATGGCCGCAAGTCTGCCCCCGCCCACGCAGCCCTGGTGGGGGAGGAGACGATGGTTAGATTGCGCCCATGCGTCACCATCCGATCCCCCCGGTCACCGAACCCCAGCAGTACCGGGCCATTGGTCTGGTGCGCGGCATCTACGCGCCCAGCGATCCTGACACCATCACCCGGGGGGTGATTCGCACCGACGACGGCACCGAGCTGGAGGCCGTGGTGCTCGGTCGCCTGCTCACCCTCATGCGGCGCCACCTCGACCTCAGTCAGCCCCACCTCTGGGTGGTCTACCCCCGCTGTCGCCAGGAGCAGGCCATTCATCTGCAGATGGTGGGCATCTGGGAACCCAGCACCCTCGATGCCGAGTCGGCCATCAGCGACACCCTGCCGGAGGGCGATGGCTACTTCTCGGTGCGCGGTGAGCTGATCTTCACCCGCCCCGAAACCGGTGATCTGGTGGTGAAGGTGCGCCAGCAGCCCCGGGCCGACGGCAGCCGCCCCCTGCCTTTCAAGCTGCAGCTGCGGGGCGAGCTGCCCCTCGACCATCTGCGCCATTTCGTGGCGCTTGATCTGCGGCTCCAGGGCCAGCACCTGCAGCTGGAGAAAGCAGAGGTGATCGCCAAACTCAACGAGCGGGGCGGCGGCCGTGGCGGCAAGGCCCGCCGGGCGCCGGCCGAAGCCCGCAGCACCGATTCGCCGGCCCCCGCCCGGCCCCGCCGCCATGGGGCCGCCGTGAGCCGCCCCGGCCGCTGACATGGGCAACGCCGGTCTGCTCCAGGCCGGTGGTGCCGTGCTGGTGCTGTCGCTGCTGGCCCTGGTGGGCCCGCCGCTGGGCCTTTCGCCCGCCTGGATCACCCTGCTGGTGGTGGCCTCCCTCACGGCCCTCACGGTGGATGCGGCCCGCTTCGACGGTCGCGGCGGCCACCTGCTGGCCGAGGCACTGCCCGGTGGCGAGGGCCGGCTGCGGCGCATCGCCGTGCACGAATCGGGCCACCTGCTGGTCGCCGAACACGAAGGGCTGCCGGTGTGCCGGGTGCTGGTGGGCAGCCTGGCCTGCCTGCAGGCGGGCATCGCCAGCGGCGGCTGCACCGAATTTCAGCCGCCCGAGAGCGTGCGGCTGCCGCTTGAGCAGCTGCGCCGCTGGAGCCGGGTGCTCCAGGCCGGCATGGTGGCGGAGGAGCTGATCCACGGCGCCAGCGAGGGCGGTGCCGATGACCGGGCCCTGCTGGGCCGGATCTGGGGGCTCTCCGGACACGATGTGGCCACCGCCCAGCGGGAGCAGCGCCAGGCACGGCGCGAGGTGAAACGCCTGCTCAGCGAGCGGCGCAGCGACCTGGAGCAGCGGGCCGACCACCTGCTGCGCCAGGCCCCGCGCCTGGGCCGACCGCTGCCGGCCCCATGACCCTGGCCGTGGTCGACTGCCCCACCGGACTGGCGGGCGACATGCTGCTGGCGGCCCTGCTGGATCTGGGTCTGCCGCCCGAGCGGCTGCACCAGCCCCTCGCCCGCCTGGGCCTGGCGGATCGCTACCGGTTGCAGGTCGGGGAGGCCAGCAGTGGCGGTCTGCGTGGTCAACGGCTGCAGGTGGAGCTGCTGGAGCCCGATCCACCGCACCGCACCTGGCGTGAGCTGCAGGCCATGATCGGCCGCGCAGCCCTCGACCCGCCGCTGGCGGAGCGGGTGCTTGCGGTGTTCGGCCTGCTGGCTCAGGCGGAGGCGGCGGTGCATGGCATCGAGCCCGATCAGGTCCACTTCCATGAAGTGGGGGCCATCGATGCCCTGGTGGATGTGGTGGGGGTGTGCGCCGGCCTGCTGGCCCTCGGAGTGGAGCGGCTGATCTGCACCGTGCCACCGGCCGGCCATGGCATGGTGCGGGCCGCCCACGGGCCCCTGCCCCTGCCCGCACCGGCGGTGCTGGAGATCGCCCGTCGGCGGGCCATTCCCCTGGCCGACAGCGCCGGCTTTCCCGCCGGTGAACTCACCACCCCCACGGGTCTGGCGTTGATGGCCTGCTGGGCCGCCGCCTTCGGGCCGCCGCCCACGCTCGTGCCCCGGGCCGTGGGCGTGGGCCTCGGCCAGCGCAGCCTCGACCGCCCCAACCTGCTGAGGATCGTGCTGGCCGATGCCGCTGCTGCCGACTCGGCCGATGCCGCCCTGCCCCAGCCGGTGCGGCGCACCCTGGTGGTGCAGCAGGCCCAGATCGACGATGCCACCGCTGAAGACCTGGCCCACCTGGTCGAGCAGCTGCGCCAAGCGGGCGCCCGTGAGGTGTTCAGCCAGCCGGTGGCGATGAAGAAGGGTCGCCAGGGCACCCTGATCACCGCCCTGGTGGATCCCCCCCTGGCGGCCGGCCTGCGCCGGGTCTGGTGGCGCCATGGCACCACCCTCGGTCTGCGGGAACGGCAGGAGCAGCGGTGGGAGCTGCCGCGGGTTCAGCAGCAGATCACCACCCCCCTGGGCCCGGTGCGGGTCAAGTGCCGCCGCCGCCCTGATGGCAGCGAAGCCCGCAAGCCGGAGCACGACGATCTGGTGACCCTCGCCCGCAGTCACAATCTGACGGTGGAGGAGGTGCGCCAACAGGTGGCCCTGGCCCTGGCCGACCAGCCAGGCGCCGGCGACCCGGCGACCCGCGATGCGACCCCGTGAACCCGTGAGCCCGTTTCCGATCCGGCCTGAGCGATGACGTCCAATCCGATCCTGTCTGCGCGCGCCCTGGTCGCTCGCCTGCGCCCGCAGCTGCCGGGCGGGCTCTCCCTCTGGATCTCCCTGCTGAGCATCGGTTTCGTGATGGCGGCCATGGTCAGCCATGGCCGCCAGCTGGCCCAGCTCAGGCCCGACCTGCAGGGTTGGCTGTGGTTGGTGCTGGGGCTGGGCTGCAGCCTGCTCAGCCTGCTGGCCAACGGCATCGCCTGGGTGGCGATTCTGCGCTGGCTGGGCCATCCGCCCCTTGCGGAGGCCACCGTGGCCCTGCACATGGCCACCAACGTGCGCAAGTTTCTGCCGGGTGGCATCTGGCACCTGGTGGCCCGCCTGCAGATGCTGCGACAGCAGGAGCCTGCCCCCCTGGCTGATCCGCTGGCGGCGCCCCTGGCCACGGGTCCGGCCCTGCTGGCGGTGCTGCTGGACCCGCTGCTGGCGGCCGCCGCTGCCCTGGCCCTGGTGCCACTCGGCGGCTGGCAGGCGGGTCTGGCCCCGCTGGCGCTGGTGCCCCTGTTGCTGCTGCGGCCCCGCTGGCTCACGCCCCTGCTGCGCCGGCTGGAGCGGCGCCGGGCCCGGCGCCTGGGAGTTGACATCGACCTGGAGCGTGAGGGGGGAGCCCTGCCGGGCGGGCTCCCCGGCTACCCGTGGTGGCCGCTGCTGGCCCAGGTGTTGTTCGTGCTGCTGCGCTTTGCGGGCTTTGCCTGCTGCGTGGCCGCCTTTGACCTCCAGGCCGACCTCGACGGAGCGGCCTGGCTGGCAGCCTTTGCCCTGGCCTGGACCGCCGGGCTGGTGGTGCCCGGAGCCCCTGGTGGTCTCGGGGTGTTCGAAGCGGTGCTGCTGCTCAGGCTGGGGGGCATGCTGCCCGAGGCGCCCGTGCTGGCGGTGGCCCTCAGCTACCGGCTGGTGGTGACCCTGGCCGACCTGGTCGGCATGCTCCTGATCGATCTCGATGCCCGCCTGGCCCGTCGCTGGCCCACGCCGCCCGTGGCCGAATCCAGTTCTCAATAGCGCCTATTCTTGAGAGCCGCCGCTTCCCTCTCCCTGGCCCGTCGTCTTACCCGTTCCATGCCGGCCGTGGCGGCTGAGGCAACGGCGCTGCGGGCCAGTCTCAACCACCGTGGCCAGCGCCTGACCCCCCAGCGCCAGCAGGTGCTGGACCTGTTCGAGCGGGTCGGTGGCGGCACCCACCTCAGTGCGGAGGAGGTGCACGGCCGCCTGCGTCTGGGCCAGGCCCGGGTGTCGCTGGCCACGGTCTATCGCAGCCTGCGCCTGCTCAGTTCCCTTGGCCTGCTCCAGGAATTGGAGCTGCCCGAGGGGGGGCGCCGCTTCGAGCTGGCCAGTGCCAGCCACCGCGACCACCACCATCTGTTGTGCGTGCGTTGCGGTCGCACGGAGGAGTTTGAAAACCCCGCCGTGCTGGCTGCCGGTGGTGAAGCGGCGGCGGCGCATGGTTTCCACCTGCTTGAGTGTGTGCTCAATGTGCGCGCTCTTTGCCCCGAGTGCGCAGCGGCTGATCGTCAGTGAATCCGCACCGGGTTCTGACATCGCCAGCTGCCGAACTCGAGAAAACTGATTACACTCTCCCCAGCACTTGTTCCCTTAGGGCAAGTGCTGCAGATTCGCATTCTAACGTGTGCGTCATCTGTTTGCGTTGAGTTGCCCCGTCATCCGAGTCAGCGTGCGATGAGAATTGCGCAGATTTCACCCCTCTGGGAAAGCGTGCCCCCCCAGCGCTACGGGGGAACCGAGAGGGTGGTCCACTACCTCACTGAAGAGCTGGTCCGCAGGGGCCATGAGGTCGTTCTGTTCGCCAGCGGCGATTCCACCACCAGCGCCCAGCTGCATGCCTGCGTGCCTGAGGCCCTGCGCCTGGCTGGCCACAGGGGTGATCCCACGGTTCCCGAGATCATCCAGATCGATCAGGTGATCCGCGAAAGCCACCGCTTCGACATCCTCCATTTCCACACCGGCCACTTCCATTTCCCAGCCGCCTCGCGCCTGGGGGTCCCCTTTCTCAACACCATTCACGGCCCGCTCACCAGCCCTGACCAGGCCAGCCTGCTGGGCCATTTCGACCGGGTGCCGCTGGTGTCGATCTCCGAAGCCCAGCGCCGCCCGGTGCCCGACGCCCACTGGCTGGGCAACGTGTACCACGGCCTGCCCCTCGATCTGTACCGGTTCCAGCCCGATCCCCGCGATTACCTGGCCTTCATCGGCCGCATCTCCCCGGAGAAGCGCCTTGACCGGGCGATTGAGATCGCCGCCCGCCTGGGCCTGCCCCTCAAGGTGGCGGCCAAGATCGATCGGGCCGATGAGACCTATTACCAGGAGCGGATCGCGCCGCTGCTGGCCCACAATCCTCTGGTGGAGTTCATCGGTGAGGTGGATGATGCCGGCAAGCAGGAGCTGCTCGGCCATGCCCTCGCCCTGCTGTTCCCGATCGACTGGCAGGAACCCTTCGGGCTGGTCATGATCGAAGCCAATGCCTGCGGCACTCCGGTGGTCGCCTGGCGCAACGGCTCCACGCCGGAGATCATCGAGCCGGGCGTCAACGGTGCCCTGGTGGAATCGATCGATGAGGCGGTGGCTGCAGTGAATCAGGTGCGCAGCATCGATCGGGCCCTGGTGCGGGCTAACTTCGAAATGCGCTTCTCCGCCACCCGCCAGGCCGAGGATTACGAACGGCTCTACAGCCATCTGATCCAGGCCCGTCGCAGCACCGGCAGCCGAAGCGCAAACGCTGTCGTACCCCTGCTGCATGCCGCATGACCAGCTGCCTCCGTTCGTTCTGAAGGACGGAGAAACCTTCGCGATGCTCGACGGGCGGGGTGAGATCCGCCCGGAGACCCATCCCGATTCCGGCATCTTCCACCGTGGTGCGCGGCACGTGAGCCGCCTGCAGCTCCTGCTCTGGGATGAAAGCCCGGCGGTGCTCAGCTCCACCGAACGGGGGGAGATCGGGGTGCACGTGAGCCATCTCACCAACGACTCCGCCGGCAGTGGTGCACCGCACGGGGGCACCGTGCACGTGGAGCGCACCTCCGTGCTCACCCCCAGCGGCTGCCTGCAGCAGCTCGTGTTCACCAGCTTTGCCAGCGGCAGCCTCACGGTGCCCATCACCCTGCGCTTCGATGCCGACTTCAGCGACATCTTCGAGGTGCGCGGCCACCGCCGGCCGGCCCGGGGCCGCACCGTGCACTGCTGTGCCACCGACGGGCTCGAGTGGGTCTACCACGGCCTCGACAAGCAGGATCGCCGCACGGCCCTGCGCCTGGGGGAGCCGGTGCGGGAGGTGGGTGAGACCCACCTCTGCCTGGACCTGATCCTGGAGCCGCGCTGCAGCCGCCGCCTCTGCCTTCATCTCGATTTCCACCCCGGCCACGGGCCCGAGACCACCCCGGAGCAGGCGTTTGATGCCGCCCTGCTGGCCACCATCGAACGCTTCCGCGATGCCCGTCGACTGGCGGCCTCGGTGACCAGCGACAACCCGGTGTTCAACACCTGGCTGGCCCGCTCCTACTCCGATGTGCATCTCCTCTCGAGCCGCATCGACCACGGTCTCTATCCCTATGCGGGTGTGCCGTGGTTCAGCTGTCCCTTCGGCCGCGATGGCCTGATCACGGCCCGCCAGATGCTCCTGGTGGAACCGCGCCTCGCCCGGGGGGTGCTCGGCTTCCTGGCGGAACACCAGGCCGCTGACAGGCAGCCCGACAGCGATGCCGAGCCCGGCAAGATCCTCCACGAAGCCCGCCTCGGTGAGATGGCGGCCCTCGGTGAGGTGCCCTTCCGCAGCTACTACGGCACGGTGGATGCCACGCCGCTCTTTCTGATGCTGGCCGGCGATTACCTGGCCCGCAGCGATGATCTCGCCTTCATCCACGATCTGCGGCCCTCGCTCGAGCAGGCCATGGCCTGGATCCGCATGGCCGAAGACCGCAGCGCCGATGGCTTTCTGCGCTATCTCTGCGCTGCCCAGGGGGGATTGCGCAACCAGGGCTGGAAGGATTCCGACGACGCCGTGCACCATGCCGACGGCCGCCTCGCCGAAGGATCCATCGCCCTGTGCGAGGTGCAGGCCTACAGCTACGGGGCCCGTCGGGCCATGGCCAGCCTGCAGCGCCGCTTCGGCAACGACGCCGAGGCCGAGCGCCTGCTCGAAGAGGCCGATGCCCTGCGCCATCGCTTCCATCAGGCGTTCTGGTGCGATGGGATCGGCACCTACGCCCTGGCGCTCGATGGCGAAGGCCGGCAGTGCGCGGTGCGCAGTTCCAATGCCGGCCATTGCCTCTGGACCGGCATCGCCAGCCCGGCGGCGGCCGCATCGATCGCCCGGGCCCTGATGGCCCCCTCCAGCTTCAGCGGCTGGGGTGTGCGCACCCTCGATGAACGGGAGCTGCGGTACAACCCCATGAGCTACCACAATGGCTCCATCTGGCCCCACGACAATGCCCTGATCGGCCTTGGGCTGTCGCGTTATGGCCATGTGGATGAGGCCATGCGCGTGTTCACCGGCCTGTTCGAGACGGCCCGGGCCATGCCCATGGCCCGGCTGCCGGAACTGTTCTGCGGTTTCCCCCGTCGCGATGATGAAGGCCCGACCCACTATCCGGTGGCCTGCAGCCCCCAGGCCTGGGCCAGTGGCACGGTGTTCGGCCTCCTGGAGGCGATCACCGGCATGGCCATCGAGCGCAACCAGGAGTCCGGCCGGGTGCAGATCCAGTTCCGCAGCCCGGTGATGCCACCCCGCCTCAACCTGCTGGAGATTTCCGGCCTGCGTCTGGGGGAGGAGGAGATTGATCTGCAGCTCTATCGCGGTGAGCACGATGTGGGCGTGCTGGTGCGCCGGCGGACCCCCGGCGTGGATGTGGTGATCTACAAGTGAGCACCTCCAGTGTTTCCAGCCGTGGCACCAGGGCCAGGGCGGCGGCCATGCCCAGGATCAGGATCAGCAGGGCCGGCAGCAGTGCCGCGCCCACCCGTTCATCGCTGGCGTACTGAAACACCCGCACGGAAAGCGTGTCGAAATCGAACGGCCGCAGGGCCAGGGTGAGTGGCAGTTCCTTGACCACATCCACGAACACCAGCAGACCGCCCACCAGCAGTGGCCCGGCCAGCAGCGGCAGGTGCACCCGTTGCAGCACCTGCCACCAGCCGCAGCCGAGGCCGCTGGCGGCTTCATCGAGGCTGGGCGGAATACGTTCAAACGCCGCATCCAGCCCCTGCTTGGACACCGCCAGAAAGCGATCGCCGTAACCCCACAGCAGCAGGGGCAGGGGGGTGAGCCCCAGCGGTGCGCCGATCAGCATCAGCCCCAGGGCCAGCACCGCGCCGGGCACCGCGTAGCCCATGCCCGCCAGCAGGGTGAGGGGACGCAGCAGGGGCAGGGTCAGCCAGCGGCGGGCCAGGGCCAGCACCAGCCCCGCCGCCACCGTGACCAGGGCCGCCGTGGCCCCCAGCAGCAGGCTGCGCAGGCTCAGGGCCGTGAGTTCGGCGAATCCATCGGCCCGCAGCTGATCACGGCTGAGCAGCATCCAGGAGAGCGGCAGGCCCAGGCTCAGCAGGGGCGGAATGGCGGTGATCGCCTGGGCCGCCAGGGCCCGCCAGCCGTGCAGCGGCCAGGTGAGGCCGGCCTCGCCGGTGCCGCCCAGACTCCAGCGGCGGCTGCGCCGTCTCAGGGCCCGTTCGCAGGCCACCAGCACACTCACGATCAGCAGGGCCATCAGCGCCAGCCCCACGGCCCCGGCCGGATCCCCCTCGCCCTGCCATCGCTGCAGGATCCCGCCCGACAGGCTGGGCACGCCCAGCAGTTCCACCGCTCCCAGTTCGTTGACCACTTCCATGCCGCTCAGGGCCACCCCGGCGCCGATGGCGGGCAGGGCCAGGGGCAGGGCCACCCGGATGAAACTGCCCCAGGGCCCCACACCCAGGCTGCGGCAGGCCTCCAGCTGGCGGCGCCCGGCCCCGCTGAACTGTTCGGTGGCCAGCAGAAACACATAGCTGTAGGTGCTGAGGGTCAGCAGGCCCACCGCCCAACCCAGGCCGTGGATCCGCAGGCCGTGGCGGCTGCCCAGATCGATCGCGGTGGCCGCCAGCAGATAAGCCGGGCAGGCCAGGGGCAGCAGCTGGGCAATGCGCAGAAGGCGCCGCCCGCGGAACCGGCAGATGGCCGTGAGCCAGCCGCTGGTGGTGCCCAGCAGGCCGCCGGCCAGGCCCACGCTCAGCACCATCGCCAGGGTGTTGCCGATCTGGTTGGTGCCTTCAGCACCGAGCTGCAGGCCCGCCGCGGTGCCAGGCGCCATGCTGTAGCCGGCCAGGGCGAGGATCGGCACCAGGGCCAGCAGGCCCACCAGCAGACCGAGGACCAGCAGGGGCCTGATCTGCAGGCCCAGGGCCGTGGCCACCAGCTCAGGCCAGGTCTGTCGGGGCACTGAAACGGTGGTGCCGTGACCGGCAGCAGGCGGGAAACGCTCCGGCAAGGGCCCTCAAACGGAAACGGGTGAATCCGGGTTCACCGCCCGACGCTAGGAATCGGCAGCCAGCGGTTCGGGATCAAAGGCTGCAGGACTGCGTAACAAAAGGCACTTTGTGGCAGCCGGGGCTGGGCCCGGGCCCGCTCAGCCCTGGCGGCGCACCGGGATCGGCTGCAGAGCCGGTTGCATCAGGCCGCCGCCACCGTTGTCGTCGTCGGAGTCGACCAGCCAGACCACCAGACCGAAGAGGGCAAGGATCCCTGCCAGCAGCGTGAGCTCAGCCATGGGGTTGTCGACGGTTGAACCACTGTAACCAGGAGTTCTGCTGCTGTGGTAACGAGATTGGCCGTTCAGGCGAACCCCTTGCCGGTTTCGCCGCTCACGCAGGCCTGCAGCTGGCGGCGCAGGGTGTCGTGATCCAGGTCGCGGCCGATCAGCACCAGCTGGTTGGAGCGTTGCCCAGGCCAGTCACTGTCGTCGATGGTGAAGCGCTTGCCGGCCAGGTGAAACACATGCCGGCGCTCGCTTTCCCGGAACCAGAGAATGCCCTTGGCCCGGAAGACACTGCCCGGGAGCTGGTTGTCGAGGAAATTCTGAAATTTGCGCAGCGAGAGGGGCCGGTCGCTGCGGAACGACAGCGAGGTGAATCCCTCGATTGCCTGGTGGTCCGGATGGGCACTTGGGCCGTGATCGTGGTCGTGGCTGTGATGCTCATGGCTGTGATGCTCATGGCCGTGATGGTGATGCCCCTGCTCGTGATCGTGCTCGCAGTGGCCGTGGTCGTGGTCGCAGGCGCTGTGGTCCTGGTGCCCGTGGCTGGGCGCCGCCGCCGCCGGCGCTGTCTGCACCACCCGGTCGCTCTCGAACAGTCCCACACTCAGCAGCAGCGGCAGGGGCACCTCCCCTTTGACCGTCCGCAGGATCCGTGCTTCGCCCTTGATCTCCCGGATCCGATCCTCCAGATCCTGCAGCCGCTGGTCGTCCACCAGATCACATTTGTTCAGCAGCACCATGTCGCCATACACGATCTGCGAACGGCCCACTTCGCCCTGCAGCACCTCATCGCCGAAATTTTCGGCATCCACCAAGGTGATGATTGAATCCAGTCGGGTCTGATCCCGCAGGTCACTGCCCAGAAAGGTCATCGCCACCGGCAGGGGGTCCGCCAGGCCGGTGGTTTCCACCACAAGATAGTCGACCGGTTCCGGCCGCTCCAGGATCCGGTACACCGCTTCGAGCAGTTCGCCGTTGATGGAGCAGCAGATGCAGCCGTTGCTCAGTTCCACCATGTCTTCGCCGGTGGCCACCACCAGCTCGTTGTCGATGCCGATCTCGCCGAATTCATTCACGAGAACGGCGGTCTTCAGTCCGTCCTGGTTGCTGAGAATGTGGTTGAGCAGGGTGGTTTTGCCGGCCCCGAGAAAGCCGGTCAGAATCGTGACGGGCAGCGCCCCGCGCTCCGGCACGGCCTGACGGGCTGCTGCTGCTGGATCTGCGGCGGCTGGATCTGCGGCTGCGGCAGGGCTGGAGCTGGTCATGGCGTCGGAGTCAGGGCCGCTGGTCGCCAGCCTAGGAAGCACCCTGCCGCTGGCGGCAGGCCTCACACAGCCCGAAGAACTCCAGGGTGTGGAACAGCGGCGTGAAGTCGGCCATGTCGCCGTCGTGCAGGTGAACATCGTGCACCGGGCATCGGCTGAGCAGCCGGGTGCGGCCGCAGTCCACGCAGGTGAGATGGTGCTCGTCGCGATCGCGGGGTGCGTAGAGGGCCTCGCCGCTGGGCAGATGGCGGCAGCGCACCAGCCCCCGCTGCTGCAGCTGGCGCAGATGGCGGTACACGGTTGCCAGGCCCATGGCGCCCGGGCTGCCCCGCAGGCGGGCATGCAGGTCCTGCCCGGAGAGTTCACCATCGCTGCGCTGCAGCTCCGCCAGCAGCAGACCCTGGCGGGGGGGCAATGGCGTGCCGCCGGCGGGGCTGGGCGGGGTGTCCTGAACCATGGCCATGGTTCTAGCCCGGCGGCATCCAGGCCGTCTGCCGGGCCGGCCGGCCCAGGCCACGGGGCACCAGGCTGTCAGCATCGATCACCACGGCCTCCCCGCCCGCCGTTGCCGGTGCATCCGCCCGCCGCAGGCTGGTGAGCAGGCGCCGGCTTGCTGGATCGAAGGCCAGGGCAGTGTCCGGTTCCAGCACCCAGTCGCCCAGCTCGCGCTTCGCCACGGTCCGCCCCAGCCGGTCGAGGGCCAGCAGGCTCAGGCGCTGGCCCCCGATGGCATCAACCAGCAGCAGCCAGACCCGCTGGCCCCCCCGTTCGCAGGCGCTGGCGAGCACCGCCTGGCCGCCGATCCACAGCTGCCGCGGCGGCACACCCGGCTCCACCAGCTCCAGCGACCGCCGGTAGTCGGGCCAGTGGCGCAGCAGCAGGGCCCGGCCGGCCTGGGGGCAGAAGCTGCTCAGGTCCCGGCTGCCGGGCAGCAGCTGCCGCACCGCCGGTCGCGGGGGCAGTGTGCGCAGGCTCAACCCTTCCGCTTCCGGTACCACCACCGCTCCCCCCTCCGGCAGCAGGCGCAGGGGGCCCGCCGCCCGCAGGTCCAGGCTGATCGCCGCCCCCCGGGGTGGCCAGATCCAGGTGCGTTCGCTGCCGGGCCGGGGCCCGCCGCTCTGCACCAGCAGCCGTCCGCTCCGGTCGCTGCTGAGGTGCACGAACAGACGGTCGCCGGGCCCCAGCCGCTCCGGTGCCTCGGCCCGGGGTGCTCGGGCCGCTTGTTGCGGTGCCGCCAGGTTGTGTTGCCGCACCCGGATCCGCCAGGCCTGCTGGCGGCCGTCGGCATCGGCGCTCACCACCGCCACGCCGCTGCCGTCCCCCAGTGGTTCGAGGGCCAGCAGCCGGGGCCAGCGGGGGCTGATGGCCCGCCAGCGGCCATCGTGGTCCAGCAGTTCCAGCCGTTCACCGCCCGCGCCGGGCACCACCGCCAGCACCCGGCCGCGGGGATCCCACACCCAGGGGCTCGGCCGCAGCTCCAGGCCGCGCCGGTCCTGGCCGCCGATGCGCAGCAGCAGCGGTGCATCCACAGGCCGCTGGTCCGTGAGACTCAGGCTCAGGGTGTCGCCTTCGCCCAGCCAGCGGTGGGGCCGGGCGGGCCGCAGCTCGCTGCCTGCGGCCACCTCTGCCCGGGCCATCGGCCGGCTGAAGCGGGCCCGCAGGGCCGCCGGCCCGGCGCTGGCGGCCGCCGGTTCCAGCGCTTCGAGCCGCGGTGGCAGCCGCCGCAGCAGCTGCTGCTGGGCCAGCGCCAGCAGCAGGGGAATCCCCAGGGCCAGGGCCAGGCGGCGCTGCAGGCTCCTCATGGTTCCAGTGGTCGCTCCGGCCGGGGGATCGGGCGGATCCGGCGAGGCACGATCTCCAGCCGCCCACCGCCATCGGGCCGGCTGCGCTGGCGCATCACCCCTTCCACCGCCAGCCACTGGTCGGTGGGTGGCCAGGGGCGATCCTCGGGCCAGGCCACCGGCAACCCCACCGGTGCCGCGTCGGCGATGCAGCAGCGCACCAGCAGGCGGGCCAGCCGTGGCGCTTCTCCCGGCACCGGCAGCACGAAGCCGCTCACCCGCACCGCATCGCCGTCGTAGAGCCGGGGATCGGGTTGTTCCTGCAGCAGGCGCACCCAGTCGGTGAGGCTGCGCTGGGCGGGGGGCAGCACGAAGCTCAGGCCCGATTCTGCCGCCACCAGATCGGCCGGCCGGCGGGCGGCCAGGTCGGCGAAGGAGAGCGTTGGCGGTACGCACAGCATCAGCAGGGCCAGCACGGCGGTGGCCAGGGTGAGGCGCCACTGGGCCGGATCCGATGCCCGCCTGCCGCCGGGGCGCAGCGCCACCAGCAGCTGGGCTGCCGCCAGGGCCGCCAGCAGGGCGCCCGCCAGGGCCACCAGCGGGTGGTACTGGGCCCGCAGCAGCAGGTCCAGGCGGCCATCCAGGCTGCTGCGCAGCAGCACGCCGGCCCAGAGGGCCAGGGCCAGGCCTCGGCTCAGAGCGCCCACAGATTCACCCACTGGCCGATCAGAAGCACGCCCAGGCCGGCGCCCATGCTGGCGATCAGCACGGCCCTGGGGCGCAGCAGCAGGCCCAGCAGGCCCACCAGCTTGAGGTCGAGCACGGGCCCCAGCAGCAGAAAGGCCAGCAGGGCACCGGGGGTGACCTGGCCGGCGAAGCTGAGGGCCAGAAAGGCATCCACGCTGGAGCACACCGACACCACCAGGGCCAGCAGCATCAAGGCCAGGATCGAGAGGGTGGGGCGGCCGCCCACCGCCAGCAGCCACTGGCGGGGCACCACGGTCTGCACCAGGGCGGCCACCGCACAACCCATCACCAGCAGCAGCGCCAGCTGCAGAAATTCCTGGCTGGTGTGGCGCAGCAGTTCGGCCGGTTCGGGGCGTTCGACCCGGGGAGACGGCGGCGTGGCGCCCAGCATGCCGCCGCGCCGCTCCAGCAGGCTCGCCTGCTCCAGCGGCAGGGCCAGCCGGCGCAGGGCCAGCAGGTCGGCCTGCAGCAGCCGCGCCTCGGGCAGCAGACCCAGCAGCAGGGCCAGGGCCACGGTGAGCAGCACCGCCCCCAGGGGCCGGGCGACCAGCAGCCACGGTTGATCGGGAAAGGCCGCCCAGGTGCTGGCGAGCACGATCGGATTGAGCACCGGTGCGGCGAACAGAAAACCCAGGGCCGCCCCCAGCGGTGCGCCCCCCACCAGCAGCTGGCGTGCCACCGGCACATTGCCGCATTCGCAGGCGGGCAGGGCGAAGCCCAGCAGGGCTCCGCTGAGGGGCCCCAGCAGCGGGCCGCGGGGCAGCCGCTGCAGCCATTGCCCCCCCGGTGCCAGCCAGCGGGCGGCGGCCGAGATCAGCACACCGACCAGCAGAAAGGGCAGTGCCTCGATCAGCAGGCCCTGAAACAGGGCCCAGGCGGTCTGCAGGCCGGTGCCGCCCATGGGATCAGGGGGCCTCCAGAATGGCGAAGCGCTCCGCTCCGTCCTGGCTGCCGTACCAGCCGGGCAGGCCGGTGAAGCAGGCGGCGTTGGCCTCGTTCTCGCGGGCCTCCACCCGGAAGCAGCAGGCCCTGCCGGCCTCCTGCCGCTGGAGCAGGTCGTTGGCCCAGCCCCACACCAGCTCGGCGCTGGCCTCCATGCCCACGTTGGCCATCACCCGCAGGTCGAGGGCACCCTGGTCGTGCAGGCTGCGCCAGGTGTCCAGCAGCGGGTCATCGGCATTCACGAGAAAGGTGTGGTCGAACTGCCGGGCGAGGCGCTGCCGCAGCGGCCCCAGGCTGGAGAAATCGACCACGAAACCGTGCCTGTCCAGCTGCTCCGCCTGGAACCAGACGGTGAAGCTGCGGCTGTAGCCGTGCACGAACCGGCAGTGGCCGTTGTGGCGCCACTGACGGTGGCAGCAGGGGAAACCGCCGAAGTGCTTGCTGCAGGTGTGGGCCGCGGGGCTGGGCATGGGGGAGGATCGCTGCAGCCGGATCTGTCTGCTGTGGAGGAGTCATCTTCATCATTCCAGGCCGATCCGGCCCTGGTTGGGGCCCTCCGCTTCGATGCCGCCGGTCTGATCCCGGCGGTGGCCCAGGACTGGCTCGATGGGGCGGTGCTGATGGTGGCCTGGATGAACCGCGATGCCATCGGCCGCACCCTGGCCACGGGCGAGGTTCACTACTGGAGCCGGTCGCGGCAGGAGCTGTGGCACAAGGGTGCCACCAGCGGCCAGATCCAGCGGTTGCGGGGCCTGCGCTACGACTGCGATGCCGATGTGCTGCTGCTCACCGTGGAGCAGCTGGGGGGCGGGGCCTGCCACACCGGGGCCCGCAGCTGTTTCTACGACGAGGGGCCCACGCCCACCGCCGGCGGCGCCGGGGCCTCTCCCCCCCCGGCGGATGGGTGCACCGAGCTGGCCCGGGTGATCGCCGGGCGCCGGCGGCGGCCGGAGCCCGGCAGTTACACCAACCGGTTGTTCGAAGGTGGCGACAACCGCATTCTCAAGAAGATCGGCGAGGAAGCGGCCGAGTTCGTGATGGCCTGCAAGGACGATGATCCGGAGGCGATCGCCGGCGAGGCGGCTGATCTGCTCTTCCATCTGCAGGTGGCCCTGGCCCACCACGGGGTGGAGTGGCGCCGGGTGCTGGAGGTGCTCGCCGCCCGGCGGGGGGCGCCCCGGCGGGCCTGAGCCCCTGCCCGGGGGGCGGGCTAGCTTGGAATGATGGTGGAAACCGTTCTCGAAGTCAGCGGCCTGAGCGTGTGCCGCGACGGCCGGCTGGCCGTGGATGACGTGAGCTTCAGCCTGACGGCCGAAACCGACACCGCCCTGGTGGGCCCCAATGGGGCCGGCAAGAGCACCCTGGTGCAGGCCCTGCTCGGCATCCTGCCCGCCAGTGCCGGTGACGTGCGGGTGCTGGGCCACCGCCTCGGGCCCCGGGGCCAGCTGCCCCCCCAGGTGCGGCAGCAGATCGCCTATCTGCCCCAGGCCCTCGGCCTGCAGGGCCGCCTGCCGCTCACTGTGGCTGAGTTCGTGGGCTTCGGCTGGGATCCTCCCGGTGCCCGTCTGCCCTGGAGCAACGCCCGCGAACGCCGCCAGGCGGTGGCCGCGGCCCTGGGCCGCACCGCCATGGCCGATCGGGCCCACCGACTGCTCAGTGACCTCTCCGGCGGCGAGCTCAAGCGGGCCCTGCTGGCGTTCTGCGTGGTGCGCCCCCGGCGCCTGCTGCTGCTCGATGAGGCCCAGGCCGGCCTCGACCCGCGGGCGGCGGAGCAATTTCATGGAATGCTGTATCAGCTGCGCCGCAGCGAGGGCTGGACGGTGCTGCAGGTGTCGCACGACCTGGAGATGGTGCGCCGCACCTGCGACGGCGTGCTCTGCCTGAACCGCAGCCTGCGGTGTTGCGGCACCCCCGACCATGCCCTGGCCCCGGCCCAGTTGGAGCGGCTCTACGGCTCCGGCTGGGTGCCCTATCTCCATCGTCACAGCCATCGATGACCACGGCGCTGGCCGACCTGCCCGGGCTGCTGCAGCTGCCCTTTCTGCAGCGGGCCCTGCTGGCGGGCCTGCTCACGGGCGCCCTGGGGGGGCTGGCGGGCAGTGTGGCGGTGCTGCGCCAGCTGTCGTTCTTCAGCGATGCCCTCGGCCACTCCGCCCTGCTGGGGCTGACCCTGGGCCTGGTGCTGGGGCTCCATCCCACCCTGGTGCTGATTCCGTTCGCCGTGGTCTTCGCCCTCGGCGTGAATCAGCTGGTGCAGCGCAGCCGCCTGCCGGCCGATTCGCTGCTGAACATTCTCTATTCGTCGTCGCTGGCGCTGGCCGTGCTGGCCCTGGGCCTGATGCGCACTCCAGCGCCGGGCCTGCAGCAACTGCTGTTCGGCGACATTCTTGCCGTTGACTGGCTGGATCTGGGCCTGCTGCTGCTCACCCTGGTGCTGGTAGCCGGTGTGTTGCTGCTCACCAGCCGTGCCCAGATGCTGCTCACCCTCGATGAGCCCCTGGCCCGTGCCTGCGGCGTGGAAGTGGGCTGGCAACGGCTCGGCTTCGTGGTGCTGCTGGCGGTGGTGGTGGCGATGTCGATCAAGGCGGTGGGGGCCCTGCTGATCAGTGCCTTTGTGGTGATCCCGGCCAGTGCCGCCAGGCTCGTTGCCCCCGGCTTCCGCTCCTATGGGGCCCTGGCCGTGGCCATCGGCTGCAGTGGGGCGGTGGTGGGACTGCTGTTGTCAGCCCTGGCCGATGTGCCATCAGGACCGGCTGTGGTGGTGGTGCAGCTGGTCCTGTTTCTGGTGGCCTTGGCCCTGGCCCCGTTGATCGCCCGGCGGGGCTGAGGCCCCTCCAAGGCTGGTCAACGGGAACAGGGCTTGAGCTCACTTGCTGGAGGTGGCGAAATCGGGGTAGGCCTCCATGCCGTGTTCGGCGATGTCGAGACCTTCGATCTCATCGGCTTCGCTCACGCGGATGCCGCCGAAGCAGGCACCGATGATGGACCACAGGATCCAGGAGGTGACGATCGAGAAGATGCCGATCGCGAGCACACCAACAATCTGGTGGCCCAGCTGGGTGAATCCGTGGCCGGTCAGCAGACCCTTGTCGATGTTGAACAGGCCCACTGCAAGCGTGCCCCAGATGCCGCAGGTGCCATGCACCGACCAGGCACCGACCGGATCATCAATGCCGAGCTTGTCGACCATGGCCACGGAGTAGACCACAAGGATGCCGGCGATGAAACCGATCACCCAGGCAGCCGGCATGGAGAAGGCATCACAGCCGGCGGTGACCCCCACCAGGCCGGCAAGAATGCCATTGATGGTCATGCTGAGGTCGGGTTTGCCACCGGTGAACTGGCTCAACAGGGTGGCGGCGATGCCACCGCCGGCAGCTCCCAGGGTGGTGGTCACGGCGATGTAGGGAACCTGCTCATTGAGAGCCAGCATGGAACCAGGGTTGAAGCCATACCAGCCAAGCCAGAGGATCAGGCAGCCCAGGGTGGCAATGGCAAGGTTGTGGCCGGGAATGGCCTGGGGTTTGCCATTCACGAATTTGCCGATCCGTGGTCCCAGAAGCATGGCGCCCACCAGGCCTGCCCAGGCACCGAACGAATGCACCACAGTGGAACCCGCGAAATCAATAAACCCAAGCTTGTTAAGCCAACCTTCGCCCACATTCCATTGCCAGGAGCCGGAAATGGGGTAAAGAACTCCGCAGAGAACAAGGGAAAAGATAATAAATTCACCGAACTTGATGCGCTCGGCGACGAGTCCGGAAACGATTGTGGCAGCGGTGCCTGCGAATGCCAGCTGAAAGAGAAAATCAACGCTGGGCACGAGCTTGCCCTCGGTCACCATCTCGGCTGTGACCGTGGGGTCAAAAAACAAGCCGCCGAATTTAAACCAGCCTGGAATCACCCAGCTGGCGTTGTACATGATCTTGTAGCCGATGAACCAGTAGGCGGTCGCGGCAAGGGCGAAGACGATCAGGTTCTTGGCCAGAATGTTGACGGCGTTCTTCTGGCGGCACAGGCCAGCTTCCACCATGGCGAAGCCGGCATTCATGAAGATCACCAGGGCGGCACAGATCAACAGAAAGCCGTTGTTGGCCAGAAATGCCGGTGTGAGTTCCGGCAGCTCAGCCGCCCGGGCCGAGAGGTTGAACACGCCCAGGCCCAGCAGGGCTAGGGGCACACAGGCAAGCCATGTGAGACCCCGGCTGGAGGAGAGGCCGCGGATCCGGCGGATCAGCAACCCGGGGGCCTCTAGCAGAGATGCATGGCTAAGGGAGGACGCCCTCGCCCGGCTGGCAGTTGGTGGAGATGACATGTTGGGAACAGCAGTGTCAGGTCAGCAGTCGTGCCTGTGGAATTAAGTTGCCTCGGCACCTGCCGGGCAATGGTTGCGTACGATACCAACTCGGTGATTGATAAATTGTAAAGTTAATTGCGATTAAAGCGTGTGCGTTGAAATCGCGCGAACTTCTGCTATGAAGATCCGATCACCGCCTTGCCTTCTGTCCCATGAAGCTGATTCAGGCCATCATTCGGCCCGAAAAATTGGACGCCACCAAGGACGCCCTCGTGGCACAGGGCGTCAATGGCATCACAGTCTCCTCCGTCAAAGGTTTTGGCCGCCAACTGGGACATCGTGAGGTCTACCGCGGCGTGCAGCTCGAGGCCCGCCTGCTGGCCAAGGTGATGATCTCGATCTGTGTTCAGGATCCCGCTGTGGACTCCACCGTGAATGCCATCAGGCAGGCGGCCCAGACGGGCGAAATCGGCGATGGAAAAATCATTGTCACCAACGTGGAGCAAGCGATCCGCATTCGCACCGGTGAACAGGGTGATGCAAGTTTGGAGTAGCCCGCTCCCCTGACAGTTGAAGGCCCCATGGACTAAACGTTTGTTGGGTCCATGGGGTTCATTGATGGTCTGACGACTGGCGGCCCTGGTTGACTACAGGGCCGACGTGTCGCTGTCGCCGGTACGGATCCTGATAACCCGCTCAACATCGGAGATGAAAATCTTGCCATCGCCGATGTCGCCGGTGCGGGCAGCATCAGCAATCGCATTGACGGCAACGTCGACTTTGTCGTCAGAAACGACCACGATGATCTTGGTCTTGGGCAGGAATTCAACGGTGAATTCGTTGCCACGGTAGCGTTCGACCTGGCCCTTTTGTCGACCAAAACCGCGGGCTTCACTGATGGTCATGCCCACAACCTCCTGGTCGACCAGCGCTGTTTTGACAGCATCCACCTTGGACGGGCGGATCATGGCGGTAATCATTTTCATGAGGTTGATGCCTTAGTTGGTCATGGGATCATAGGCTTCCTCGCCATGGGCGACGTAGTCGAGTCCGCGCTCTTCTTCAGATGGTGACACTCGCAAGCCAATCGTCAAACTGATCAGCCAGAGAATCAGGGCTGTACCGATCCCCACAAAACCGTAGGACAGTAGAACCGCCTTGATGTGTGCCACAAACAGGGCTCCATTGCCGCCCTTGGCCAGGATTTCTGCTGATTTTGGAAAATAGTCCGCAGGCACCAGGGCCGGAACGGCAAGCAGACCGGTGAGCAGGGCCCCGATCGTGCCGCCCACGCCATGCACTGCGTAGGCATCCAGTGAATCATCAAAGTTGATCGCCGACTTGATGCGCACGGCGAGATAACAAGCAGCGGCGGTCAACACGCCGATGATCAGCGCCTGGGGCATGTAGACGAAGCCTGCTGCCGGTGTGATCCCCACCAGACCGGCAACGGCCCCGGTCGCGGCCCCCACGGCGGTTGGCTTGCCATCACGGAACCATTCGATGAGGGACCAGGTGAGCAGGCCTGCCGATGCCGACAGCGTGGTGGTGAGGAAGGACAGACCGGCGCCCTTGGCGGCGAAGTAGCTGGCGCCGTTGAAACCGAACCAACCGAACCAGAGCAGTCCGGCACCCAGCAGGATGAACGGCACGTTGTGGGGAGGCCGCTTGTTGGCAGGCCAGGTGCTGCGTGGGCCGACTATGGCCGTGGACACCAGGGCACCCACGCCGGCGGCGATGTGAACCACTGTGCCACCCGCAAAATCAATGGCACCGAGCTCACCGAAGGGACCGATGTAGCCACCGCCCCAGACCATTTTGGCCATGGGGCAGTAGATGAAGATGCTCCAGAGGAGGGAGAACCAGAACCAGGCTTTGAAATTGATCCGCTCAACAAGTGCACCGGAGATCAATGCCGGCGTGATGATCGCGAACATCCCCTGGAAGAGGGCAAAGGAGGTGGCGGAGATGGCGAAGCCATCGGCGAGCGGGGCATCTCCTAGTTCGCCACCCACCCCATTGAGCCACATCTGGCCCAGGCCACCAATGAATGGGTTGTTGAAGCCGGTGTCGAATGCCAGGGAATAGCCGATCACCACCCAGACAACACCGATCAGCCCCATCAGGAAGACGCTCATCATCATGGTGTTCAGCACGTTCTTGGCCCGTGTGAACCCGCCATAGAAGAACGCCAGGCCTGGTGTCATCAGCAGCACCATGGCCGATCCCATGAGCATCAGCAGCGTGTCGGCCCCATCGGTGGGCACCTTCTGCAGGGCGGCGTGGGCCGAGCCGGCCATCAGCGGCAGCAGGCCCGCACCAAAGGCCAGCAGCAGCACCGCCATGCGGCGCAGCTCGGGAACATCGGGCCCGCTGAACCACTGACGCCGGAACTCATCGATGCGTGTGATCGCGGCGGGGCCGTGACTCACAGGGTTCCTTGATCTCATCGCCGCAGAACTCCTCCGCGAAAGGCTTCACTACGCTGACCTCGCAGGCTGCACTGCTGTGTAGCAAAACGCACACTTCTCGCCTCTGAACGGAGGCAGTCACTCAAGCGTCGCGGAGCGGGCCGGTTCCCTGGCGTGCTCGGGGCTGAAGCGCGTGTCGGCGAAGGTCATGCCCACGGCCAGCACCGCCATGCCCAACAGGATCAGGACCGACTGCAGCAGCACCAGCTGCGGGCTGCCGCTGTGCTGGTGCTCCACCCGGGGCAGCGGCTCGCCGCAATCGGCACAGACCAGACGCCCCGGAACGGAGGAGCGGGTTGCAAGGCGGCAGTGGCAGTGAGGACAGGACATCGACGGTGCGCTTCCTGCCCCAACTCTGGAAAGTCAGATGCCATGGCCGGTGTAGCCATCGCCACCAACAACAAAAATGGCCCGGAACCTGGCTGGCAGGGCTCCGGGCCGGCAGTGGGGTCGGCAGCCGTAGGCCTCAGGCCACGGCGGCGGCGGCGCGATCGAAGTAGGTGCCGATTTCGGACATCAGGGCGGAGCAGTCGCCCTGGGTG